>JAFAGA010000059.1 GCA_023423045.1 Bacillota bacterium
CTGCACCTGAAGTAGCATTTCGTTTATTGGAGATGCTAACAGATAAGCAAACAGCAGATTTTATAAGAATTATCATGGGTTACTCATCTCGTTAAAACATTTATTATAAGAGAACGATAAATTCCAAGTTGTTGGGATAAAAATTTGAATTTTCCACTTGTCAGAAAGGATAAGCACCATGAGAGATAGGAATAAAATAATTTCTATTCTCAATTTAATAACAGCTATTTGCTTTTTCTCGCTACATTGATTGGCAAAAACCATGTGTATGTTCCAATCGGTTGCTGTTTTTTGCTTTCCAAGTATGTTTCTCAAAAGATGGTAAAATATAAAAATGGAAAAATCGTAAATCAGCTGCATAAGATCAAAAATATTTAGGTCCAATATGGCGGACTACGCTGCTTCAAAGGGCGGTGTATCTAAATGAATTCTAAAGACAAAGGGATAATGCCTGGAGCAATTGGCGTAAATAAATGCTGTGAATAATGATTAGGTATAGTAATAGAAGATGAAGTAAAACCACGCAATTTCAAATAATAACCCAAAGGCATCGGAAGTAGATGCCTTATTTTATAGTAAAGATAAATTTATATTGATATTTTTCGATTTGACACATATAATATTCATATCGAAATTTATAGATTTGAGGTGTAAGTATGGAAAACTATTTGGAAAGTACAAAAGTATTCAAGGCGCTTGGTGATCCTAAAAGAGCTATGATTGTAGATATGCTCTCCTGTGGGGAATTATGCGCCTGCATGATTTTAGAGAAATTTGAAATGTCCCAATCTACACTGTCCCATCATATGAAGCTCTTATGTGAAAGCGGACTTGTCAAGGGGCGTGAGGAGGGCAAATGGACATATTATTCCTTGGATGCGGATACTATTAGCAAAACAAAGCAATTTTTCTGTAACATCACATCCGGGAAAGAAAACTGCATCTGCAAGGAAGATGCGGGTTGCTGCAAAGGATGTGATGCGAATGAGTGACGAAAAATCCCGTTGCTGTTCGGCTGGTGGTTGCTGTACAGAAGAGCTCATTACACCCTATGGCAAAAAGGATAAATGGGTAATAGGTGAAATCCATACTCCGCAAGGCAGCGTGCCTGTGATTTCAACAGATATCAGCTTGAAAGACACCCTTGGAGCATGGAAAGTACGCTGGGGTATAGGCCGCATGGATTATAAGATTAATCCGGGGCTTTACGCTGTGGGTAATCCCAATCACGCTTCCCCCGTATTGGTCAGCGTAAATTATAAATTAACATTTGATACATTGCGAAAAGAACTTTTCAGATTTGATTGTTGGCTTCTGATATTAGATACAAAGGGGATTAATGTCTGGTGCGCAGCCGGTAAAGGAACCTTTGGAACGGATGAGCTGGTAGGGCGAATATCAAAGGTGAAACTGTCCGAGATCGTATCACACAGGAAATTAATTTTACCGCAGTTAGGCGCACCTGGTATGATTGCTCATGAGGTGACTAAGCAAACCGGATTTTCTGTGGTTTACGGTCCTGTGAGGGCAAAGGATATAAAAGTGTTCCTTGATTCCGGCTTCAAGGCCACAAAAGAAATGCGTACTGTAAAATTTACGGTATGGGATAGGCTGGTTCTCACCCCGGTGGAATTGGTGGCGGCAGCAAAGACTTCATTGAAGGTTTTCGGAGTATTATTTCTTATCAACCTGTTTGCAGCGAGACCTTTCGGGCTTGCGGATTTTATCGCTTACGTGGGCACAGTGGTAACAGGAAGTGTTCTTACGCCTATACTCCTTCCCCTTATTCCCGGCAGGGCATTCGCATGGAAGGGATGGCTGCTGGGTCTTTTCTGGACCGTAGGATTTATTTGGCTGAACGGCTGGTTTGCTTCCGGATTTCTGCTTCTTGCCATAGGTTATCTGCTGGTACTGCCAGCGTTGTCAGCGTATCTGGCTATGAATTTCACAGGCTCGTCAACATACACATCCTTCTCCGGTGTTATTAAGGAAATGAAAGCAGCAGTGCCTCTTATTGCTCTTTCCTCTGCCGCGGGGATTGTATTGTTATTGATTGCAGCCATATCGGCTTAAAAGGAGAGCGTTATGAAGCATAAATATTTGAAAAATGTCGCAACGCTTCAGCTGTCGTATGAAAAATGTATCGGCTGCGGCAGATGCGAGGAGGTTTGCCCTCACGGAGTGTTTAAGATTGAGGAAAGAAAAGTACGGTTGATAGACAAGGACCTGTGCATGGAGTGCGGTGCATGTGCGAAAAACTGTCCTGTAAATTCCATCACTGTTGATGCAGGAGTAGGATGTGCTGCAGCCGTAATTATGGGATGGCTTACCGGGAGTGAGCCAAGCTGTGACTGTTCAGGTGGAGGAGAATGTTGTTAAATTGGAGGCGTATTTTATGAGTAAGAAGAATACTGGTATAGGTTTCTTTGAAAAATATCTGACCCTTTGGGTTTTACTGTGTATGGCGGCAGGTATCCTGATCGGAAAATTCCTGCCGGGTGTTCCCGTGTTTTTGGAGCGATTTGAATACGCACATACTTCCATTCCCATTGCGGTATTGATTTGGGTAATGATATACCCCATGATGCTGAAAATAGATTTTCAATCTATCAAAAACGTGCGCAGGCATCCACAAGGGCTGCTTATATCCAGTGGAACAAGCTGGCTGATTAAGCCATTCCTGATGTTTGGCCTTGCTTCGTTGTTCTTCTATGTAGTATTTAAAGCCTTTATCCCTTCGGAACTGTCGAGGGATTATGTGGCGGGTGCGGTTCTGCTGGGTGCGGCTCCTTGCACTGCGATGGTGTTTGTATGGAGCCATTTGACGAAAGGCGACCCGGCACATACGCTCGTTCAGGTATCCATCAACGACCTGTTGATTATTTTTCTGTTCACGCCGATTGTATCCTTTTTGCTGGGCGTATCGAATATTCAGGTTCCATGGGAGGTGCTGCTTTTCTCCGTGGTCGTATTTGTAGTAATCCCTCTGGTTGGAGGTATGGTTACTCGTATATTGATAATCCGCCACAAAGGGGATGATTACTTTAATAACCGGTTCATTCCTAAGTTTAACGGTGTTACTACCATAGGCTTACTTTTAACGCTGGTTATCATTTTCTCTTTTCAAGGGGACGCTATACTGAATAATCCCTTCCATGTGCTGATGATAGCCGTGCCGTTGGTACTCCAGAATATGATGACAGCTATCTTTGCATACCTGTTTTGTAAAAAGCTCAAACAGCCGCATAACATTGCAGCTCCCGCTGCTCTTATAGGTGCATCAGATTTTTTCGAGCTGTCGGTTGCTGTTGCCATTACACTTTTCGGAGCGACCTCGCCGGTTGTGCTGGTTACGACGGTTGGAGTATTGACCGAGGTTCCTGTGATGCTCCTGCTGGTGCGGTTCGTGAATAGGACCCGGCACTGGTTCCCAAAGGAAGGAGAAGCAGTATGACAAAGGTTGCCTTTATTTGTGTTCATAACTCCTGCCGCAGTCAGATTGCAGAGGCCCTTGGCAAATACCTTGCCGGTGATATATTTGAGAGCTATTCGGCGGGAACAGAAACTAAACCGCAAATCAATCAGGATGCCGTCCGATTGATGAAGCAGCTTTATGGGATAGACATGGAAAAAACGCAGCATTCAAAGCTGCTTTCAGAACTCCCTCCGATTGATATTGTAGTTACGATGGGCTGTAATGTCGAGTGTCCCTATCTGCCTTGTAAACACAGGGAGGATTGGGGACTGGACGATCCGACAGGAAAAAATGATAAAGAATTTGTTGAAGTCATAAGGCAGATTGAAAGTAATATGCTTTCTCTCAAAGAAAGACTGAATGCTTTGTAAAGTACATCTTTCAAATAACTTAACCACTTTTAACGCGGGACTACAAAAATTATAGATTTACACGTTATTTGAAAAAGACCAATAAACAGTTTCGTGTAAATTCATAGGGTAAAATGTATGTTATTGGAATACGTTGTAAAGCAAAAAAAAGAATGATATAATTGGTAAAGTTACCGTACCATCTGTTATGGAGTTCAGTAATCGGATAAGAAATGTTCTGGAAAGTTCCCCTTGGCTTGTTTGCGAAATTAATAATTCAAATCCCGTTTCATGCCTACAACAAATTCAGCAAAACCAAGGCTTTCCCTTTTTTGGAAAGTCTTGGTTTTGTCAAAATAAAAATATTAAAGTTTTTATCCCTTTTATCTAAAGGAGGATTTGATATTAGTGGTCATGGTCTTCTTCTGCATCTTTTTTTGTTTCGTGAACTATACCAAATGGGTGCTGAGGTGGCGCATATATAGAGTATAATTTAAGCGGTGTATTACCTGTATTGATTAAATTGTGCCATTTACCAGCGGGTATGATGAATGCAAAATCATCACGGACATTTGCTTGAGAACTTAAGTTGTCTTTTCTATCGCCCATTTTAACAAGTCCTTGACCTTCTTCAATACGTATGAACTGGTCAAGGTCCGGATGGATTTCCAAACCTATGTCTTCGCCAACATTGATGCTCATCAAAGTAAGCTGTAGATAGCGCCCTGTCCATAAAACGATACGGAAATTTTCGTTTTGTTTAGTAGCTTCTTCAATGTTAACTACAAAAGGGTTAGGCCCATAATCTTTTAATACAATTGGGTTACTAGCCTTGGGTTGTTCGATATAAGGCAGATATTGATTAGGAAACTGGTTCCATAAATCCGAGTTATATATTGGTGTATTAGCAAAGTATGGACACTGATACATATTGTAAGCAGTATACATTGGTGTATTGCCGCAATAAGGACATGGATATGTCGGCCCATTATACATATTGATTATTCCTTTCACAGGCTTATAACTTTATTATATACTTTATGTTTACAAAATGTACCATTTTATGGGACGGTTTTAGATTTAATAGTATCAGATGTGATTAAAGCGATAATAGGTTCTATTAGGGAACGATAAGAAATAAAAAATATGTATTTTACTTGATTTATATCAATATTACTTTATTGTAAAGGTATATGGCTGGAATTATTATCGATATATAAATAACTGCACAGTCAAAAGTTCTAAAAATAAAATAACCCTTCCAAGCCATTTTATGGTATCCTAAAAGTCACTACACTACAAAGGATAAAAATCGCCGAAAGAGTTATCTCGTGGTAAGTTTACCACACTTTGCGGTGATTGACCATACATTATGCTTGAATTTATCGACAAAATTTTGAACCATTTTAAATCCTGCTTCTCCAGGCATTCCGCATTCCAATGGTTTGTCGTGATCACCGTTGGCCTGATGATCCGTTCCGATAAACTTGGGACAACCTCCATTATACGTGACCTCGCCCTGGATACGCGCCTTTATGAAACCATGAACCATTTCTTCCGTGCTTCCTCCTGGAGCCTGGACTCCCTCAAACTCAAGTGGTTTGAAGTGGTTAATTCCTCTGCACCTCTTTATAAGGAGGATGGATACACAATCCTCATCGGCGACGGTGTGAAGCAGGCAAAAGAAGGACAGCATATGCCGGGTGTCAAAAAGCTGTTCCAGGAATCCGAAAACTCCTCAAAGCCCGAATACATCTTTGGCCACATGTTTGGCGGCATTGGCGTCCTTGCCGGGAATGTATCCAAATGGTTCTGCATTCCCCTCCACATCAACCTTCAGGATGGCATACAAACCATACGTTCCTGGAAATCAGGGGAAGAACAACCCCGTACGCATGTAATCCAGATGATTGAAAATGGCTATGAAGCCGCTAAAACATTCGGAAAATCACTGCTCCTGCTTGACCGTTACTTCCTCTCCGTTCCCGCACTGGTACATCTGGATCAATGCAATCGTTCCGGAGATGTAACAATGCACCTCATTACCAAGGCTAAAAAATCATGCAAGGCTTATGAACGTCCGGAGGCAAAGAAACCGGGACGTGGAAGGCCTTCAAAGAAAGGCGCAACCGTAAAGCTGAAGGAACTGTTTTCTGATTATTCAGATGAATTCATCGAAACGACAGCGACCCTTTACGGTAAGCAGGAACACCTCCGGTATTACTGCACCAATCTTCTCTGGGGTCAGAAGCTTTATCGGGAACTGAGGTTTGTCCTGGTGGAATATAATGGTATTCAAAGTATTCTTGTCAGCACAGACCTTATGCTGGATCCGGTTGCAGTCATACGCCTTTACAGCTACCGCTTTAAGATCGAATGTACCTTTCGTGAATTAAAGCAGATCATCGGGGCCTTCAGTTATCAGTTCTGGAGCAAATCCATGCCTAAGCTGAAGCGTTACTTGAAAAAGGATGAAAAACATCCGGTCGAAGCCATAAGCAATCCGAGGGAGCAGGAAAAAATACAGCTAACCGTTAAGGCGATTGAAGGATATGTCCTGATCAGTTGTATCGCAATGGGGCTGCTACAGATGATTTCGCTTTCATTTTCAAAGGAAATCCGGGTGAATACATTCCGTTTCCTGAGGACACCTTCCAAGGAAATTGTATCGGAAGCAACCATCATGTGTTATTTACGGCAGAATATTTTTCGCATTATGGCTAAAAAGCCTGAATTAAGCATAACACGATATATTCAAAGCAAGCAGGAAAAGCCTGATATTTCTGAGGAAACGAAGGCTTCTTAGGGTTATAAAACTTTTAACTGTACAGATTATTATATAACTCTACTATATTATTTTGCCAGTTCCAAACCTTAAACTCTTTGACTAAAAGCAAATTTATGATATAATAATAGCGTAGTGAGCATGATGCGAGCTTGCTCGTAAGCATGCGATCGGAGCGAAAGATCATGAATACGGTTTATATTCATGATATAATGAAAGCGGATTACCACATATCATACTACTATGTTTCCTACAGCTCAGTAACATTATTACTGATTGATAAAAGCTTATTCACTCCAAGTGAAAAGAAAGGAGTTCCTTATGACAATTACCACCCTGAGCCCAAGTCCTGTTACTGTGGCAGGCAGCAATTCCGTTATCGGTACCGCGGTGCTGGCTAAAAGCCTTGATGCCTTTGAACAGTCCGCAGAAGGTATGGTCAGAATGATGGAACAATCCGTCAATCCCAATGTCGGCAAAAACTTTGACGTAAGAATCTAACATAATTGGAGCAATCCTTATAAAAATCTTTATCATCCTTCATTTAAAAATATGACAATGATTGAATAATCATTGTCATATTTTTATTAATATAAGAGAAGCGTCTGCCTCTTCTTGTTGTTTACTATGATGATTCTGTTCTTCGGACTAATGCATAAATCCAGTCGCCATCCTGACCCGCTCTTTGATCCGAACATATATCCATATCAATGATATCCAAGTTCTCAAACTTTCCAATCAGTTCCTTCAGGGATTTGGTATGGTAATCCTTGTAATAACGACCATCCCGCTCACCTTCATAATCTCCGTAATGAAAGGACATGAAAAGTATACCATTTATCTTTAGGCTATTAATTACCTTTGTAAAGATTGCCTCTATCTCATCGCCAGGGACATGCACCAAAGATGCACAAGCCCATATTCCGTCAAACACCTCGTTAAAATCCATTTCAGCAAATGATAGATGTAATACATCCTGTCCGATATGTATACTGGCTAAATCACACATTTCTTCAGATGCATCCATCGCAGTCACATCGAAACCACAGGAAATAAAATATGCGCTGTCTCTTCCGGAACCGCAGCCCATGTCCAATATGCTTGCACCCTCCTGCAACCGTGCCGTAAAAAGCTCCCAGCAATCCTCCATATTAATATCTACTGTATCTTCGAAATACTTAACTGCGTTCTTATCATAATACTCTATCGAGTCCAATGAATTATCCCTCCTTCATAAACAAGCTAATTATAACAAATATAATTTAATATTTCCAGCACTTTTCCCTGAAATCATAAATTCTTAATAAATATAAAAAAAGCTATGGAAAATAGGTAAGAAATGCTATAATAGAAAAATGGCAGAAACTCAGAAAGGCAGTGGGAAAATGTATACGTTTCAAAGCAGGGTCAGGTACAGCGAATTAAACCATCAGAAGGAATGTCTTGACCCATCCTCAATCATAAACTATTTTCAGGATTGCAGCACCTTTCAGTCCGAGGATATGAACCGCGGGCTGGCTTACCTCAGTGCCAACCATAAGATATGGATGCTTAACAGCTGGCAGCTGCAGCTTATGCGGCCGATCCGCCTGGGTGAGGAAATAACCATCGGCACCTGGCCCTATGATTTTAAGGGTTTTTACGGATACCGAAACTTCATTATGAAGAACATGCAGGAGGAAACCCTAGCCGTAGCGAATTCCATCTGGGTCTATATGGACACTCTGACCCAAAGACCCGCCAGGATCCCCGAGGACCTGAACGGATACACCATTGAGCCTCCCTATCCGATGGAACATGCGGATCGTAAAATTGAAATCAACTGCCTATGCGAACCGCAGTCTCCGTTTTATGTAATGAAATCCAATATCGACTCGTATAATCACGTAAATAACGGGCAATACATTAAGATAGCGGAGCAGTATCTCCCGGACCATTTTATGATACATTCCATGCGGGCGGAGTACCGCATGCAGGCGGTTCTCGGCGATTGCATCATACCAAAGGTTGCCCGGGAGGAAAACAGATATCTTGTTATTCTGACCTCCAGTGACGATAAGCCCTATTCCATTGTGGAATTTGGCGGGCATCATACGGAGGAAACCTGATGCATCCTCCGTCAGCGGGAATAAGGAAAAGAAGAAGCTCCTCAGATAAGCTGTAAAAAGAAAGGGATCATATCATGATTGAATTAGGAAAATATCAAACTCTTGAGGTTGTAAAGAAAACAGAGTTCGGATTATACCTGGGCGCAGAAGGGAAGACTTCCCGTCACACCATACTTCTTCCCATCAAGGAAGCTCCGGAAGGTGCTGCTTCGGGCGATGAATTACTTGTCTTTGTATATAAGGATTCTGAGGACCGGGAAATCGCAACCACCCTCAAGGTCCCGGTTACCATAGGGAGCCTGGCCGTGCTGAAGGTTAAGCAAGTCACTCCCATTGGCGCCTTCCTGGACTGGGGGCTGATGAAAGATTTGCTGCTGCCCTATAAGGAGCAGACCAAAAAGGTGGAGGAAGGGGATCCGGTATTGATTACCCTGTATGTAGATAAAAGCCAGCGTCTCTGTGCGACGATGAAAGTATATGATTTACTCCAAACCGATTCTCCTTATCAGAAGGAGGATATGGTGGAGGGAACTGTCTATGATACCATTGATGCTTTTGGCCTCTTTGTCGCCGTAGATAATAAATATTCCGGAATGCTTCCTAAAAACGAAGTGTTTAGCCCCGTAAAAATCGGAGATACCGTGAAAGCAAGGGTAATTCAGGTCCGTGAGGATGGTAAGCTAACCCTCAGTCTCAGGGAAAAAGCCCATGTTCAAATGGACAGTGATGCAGAGATCATACTGGCCAAATTAAAGACAGCCGGCGGACAGCTTCCTTTTCATGACGGTTCCGACCCTGAGAGCATCCGGCAGGAATTTAATATGAGCAAAAACGCATTCAAAAGGGCAATTGGCAAATTATATAAGGCAGGAACTATTACCATTACCGAGGATGGAATCCGGTTATCGTAACAGCTCCTGCCTATGGAGTGTTTGTTCCTATAAGAATCAATATTAATACTCCAAAAAACGCATTCTGGGATTATCTTTATCCTTCACTTTCGATTCCTGAACCGGTTTCTCGGCAGGATAGAGATTCCCCAGCCCTTTCGTAAGCTTGTCCTTACATTCTTTACAGTAGCGGCCTGTTTTTATTATTACCCCGCAGCTTTCACATTCGAGGCCAATCATAGAATCCTCTGTGAAGGTGAGCCGTTCTTCGCGTATCCATTGCTTTATCTGCGCTATGGGAACCTCAAATTCCTCTGACACCTCCTGCATACCTACCCGCGGATGATCATATATGTACTCCTTGACCTCTTCAAACTTGAGATCAAGTGCACGTAAGCATGACGGACACAACGGCGGTCCGGAAATATAATTGAATAATTTACTGCATGATTTGCAATTTCGTACGTCCATACTCTAACCTCCTAATAACCTTTTCCTATGCATAAAACAATAAAATACACTTCTTTTACCCCATTTGATTTCAATACATTGGTGCAGGCCTCCACGGTACTTCCCGTGGTATAGATGTCATCCACCAGTAAAACCCTGTCCAGCTGAGAAAGTTGTTTGCCGCCTTCATTTTTGTTGATCTGGAAGGCTTCTGCCAGATTCTTAAGCCTCTCCTTGTCGCTTAGCTTCTTTTGAGGCAGAGTTTTTTTATACCTTACCAGAAGCTTTGAGTATACCGGCAGCTGCAGCTCTCTGCCGATTCCTTTCGCCAGAATATCCGCCTGGTTATATCCTCTTTCAAGATACTTGCTCCGGTGGATCGGAACCGGAACAATCGCCTCCGGCGATAATCTCCTTATGGCTTCACCATAGAGCCGAGCGATTTCCTGGATATAAAAAACAGAATATTCTTTTCTTCCGCGATATTTAAAGCCTGCGACGGAAGCTCTCATAGCTTCATTGTATGCCCAGACAGCATATCCCCCGTCATAATGGAAATTCTTACGCCGGCAATCGCTGCAATACTCCTGCTCCTCATACTCAATGGGTTTACCGCAGCGCTTGCACCTGGGCTCCTCAATATACACCAATTTTTCTCTGCAACTCCGGCAAATCCTCTGCCCCCTGGGAAGAACAATCTCTTCGCAGACCGGGCAGCGAACCGGATACAGAATATCCAGCAGCACCTGTAACAATGCTTCCTCCTTAGATCTATGCAAATAGCTTCGTGGGATATTCTCCCCTCTCAATCAATGCACGAATTGATTTCACAACGGCTTCCTTATCTTCCTTATAGGTTACACCGAACCAGCGATCCGAAGTTCTTCTTACTACTACCTCCGCCTGGCCGGATTGAATAAGTTCTCCCACCACAGTTGGTAAAAGGTATTCTTTCTTAATCTCATTCTGGTCAATCGAGGAAAGAAAACGGACAAAGCCTTTCTCCAGAGCTTCAAACAGCCCAGGCTTAAAACCCCACATATTCATTGACACAATGCTGTCCAACTCGATTGTAATATCCTCACCGGCACCATTCTTTGCTTTGGCACAATTGCCTGCCGGCTCGATCCCGGAGGTTTCTGTAATCTCTACCAGCAGCCCTGCCTCATTGGCCCTGCACACTCCCCGGGTCACCGTTCCATTCTCGCTCAGGGTATTCCCCAGGATAAATCCTGCCATACAATATTGATTATCCCTAAAGGTTCTGTCATTCAGGAACTGATATATCAATCGAAACGCTTCCGCACCATAATAATCATCTGCATTAATTACAGCAAAAGGTTCCTTCACAACATCCTTGCAGCACAGAACTGCTTGTCCGGTTCCCCAGGGTTTCGTCCGCTGCTGGGGCTTTGTAAATCCCTCCGGCAGTGCTTCCAACTCCTGGAATACATATTCCACCCGTATCAGCTTTTCTATCCGATTGCCTATAATCTCCTTAAAGTCCTGTTCCAAATCCTTACGGATGATAAAAACTATCTTATTAAACCCTGCCTTCATCGCATCATGGATAGAGTAGTCCATAATAATCTCGCCGCCGGGCCCTACAGGCTCCAACTGCTTAATTCCTCCGTATCTGCTCCCCATTCCTGCTGCCATAATAACCAGTGAAGTATCAGCCACAATCCATCTCCTCCTGTTCTAATGCCCGGTCCTCTCCTGCATTGTCCTTACCTTATGCTTATTATATCGTACTAATTAGAAAAATGCACCATAAAATTACTAATTAATTTTCCTGCCATTACTGCCATGATTTATTGTGGCACAAAAAGACACGGAATATCCATGACTGCTGCAATCCTGTCCCGAATCTCCGTGCCTGTTCTCCTCTTCTTGCACAAACCAGCTTCTAAATATATTATCTGTTTCTTATGAAATCATCCTATCTAAGCTCTTTAATCCGGTCACACAGTCCGGAATATCGGCTTTGTTCGTTCTTGTTTCCTATCATGAACTGAAGCATGGTATCACTTCCAACGATGGTTACACAGCTCTTAGCCCGAGTGACCGCAGTATATAAAAGATTGCGGTTAAACAGCAGCCTGGGCCCGTCAAGAATCGGAAGAATCACCGCCGGATATTCACTCCCCTGAGATTTGTGAATGGTTACCGCATAAGCCAGCTCCAATTCATCCAACTGGTTAAAGCCATAGTCCACAATACGGTTATCATCGAATTCCACCAGCAGATGCTCTGAAAAAAGATTGATTTCTTTGATTTCTCCGGCATCACCGTTGAATACACCTGTACCCGTCTGTGTTGCAACTCCAAAGCTGTTTCTGATTTCCCAGGCAATCTGGTAATTATTTTTAATCTGCATCACTTTATCTCCCTCACGGAAGATAGTCTCATGATACTCCTTTTCCCTCTTTCCCTCAGAGGCAGGGTTTAAGGCCTGCTGAAGCAGCTGGTTGAGTCTCTCCACACCCAGTTCTCCCTTTCGCATAGGTGTAAGCACCTGGATATCAAAGGGTGTGGCATTCACATAATTCGGCAGTTTATTCTTAATCAGGTTGATCATAACCGCAGCGATTACATTGGCATCCTCTCTCTTCAGAAAGAAAAAGTCCCTGCTCTTATTATCCAGACGGATTTGGTCCCCGTCATTAATCTTATGGGCGTTAACAATAATATCGCTATCCGCTGCCTGCCGGAAGATTTTGGTCAGCTTAACTACGTTAAAACAATGAGAATCAATGATATCCCTCAGCACATTTCCCGGGCCGACGCTGGGAAGCTGATTCACATCCCCTACAAGGATCAGCCTGGTTCCTACGGAAACCGCCTTGAGCAGCGCGTGCATCAGACTGATATCCACCATGGACATTTCATCGATGATCAATACATCCGTCTCCAGGGGATTTAATTCATTCCGCTCAAAATTGAATTTATTCTCCTGTCCTTCCGCCATCTTGGACAGCTCCAGAAGCCGATGGATGGTCTTTGCCTCATAGCCCGTAGTCTCTGCCATTCTCTTTGCCGCTCTCCCGGTAGGGGCTGCCATCAGAATATCCATTCCTTCCGATTCAAAGAATTTTATAATGGTATTGATGGTCGTTGTCTTGCCGGTCCCCGGCCCGCCGGTAATAATCAGCAGACCGTTGCCTGCCGCCTCGGCAACCGCCGTTCTCTGCTGCTCCTCCAGCTCTATCTCGAACTGCTCTTCAATCGCCGTTATCCTTTTTCGAACCGTATCCGGAGAAAGCTCATAGCGGATATTCAGATCATGAAGCATTCTGGAAGCATTCAGCTCCATATAGTAATAAACTGAGGAATAAATATGTTTCTCAGGACCATCATCCTTAATTATAATCTTCTTCTCCAGCGTGAGTGTTGTGAGCTGCCTGAAAATCATCTCATCCTCCGCCATCAGAAGTGCCTTTGACCTCTGCAGCAGATCATGCTCCGGAAGATAGACATGCCCGTCTGCGCTGGCCTGGAGCAAAACATACAGAACACCTGCCTTAATACGGTAGTCGGAATCATAGCCAATTCCAATTTTTCTGGCTATTTCATCCGCTGTCTTAAAGCCCACTCCGGAGATGTCCTCTGCCAGCATATAAGGATTCTCTTTCAGAATATCATACATCCTCCGGCCATATTCCGTGTAGATTTTCACCGCAAGATTCCCGGATATGCCATACTGCTGCAAAAACATCATGGCACTGCGCATATCCCTTTTCTCCTCGAACTGGCAATAAATCTCCCTGGCCATTCTGGCGCTGATCCCCTTTATTTCAGCCAGGCGTTCCGACTCCTCCTCAATGATTCGAAAGGTATCCGCCTTGAACTTTTTAACGATTCTCTTGGCCAGCGCTTCGCCGATTCCTTTGATTGCCCCCGAACTCAGATATCGCTCGATGGAATACAAATCCTTGGGCTCTTGTATCTCATAGGAACTGATAATGAATTGCTGTCCATATACCGGATGCTCCGTATAATCTCCGGTTAAAAGGACAAATTCACCTTCGCTGATAAAGGGAAACGTACCTACACAAGTCATCTCCTCATCCTCCATATGAAGGCTCAGCACGGTATATCCATTTTCATCGTTACGAAAAACGATACGCCCTATATATCCTTCCACAATCTCAGACATATTTTCCTCCAATTTATCCTGAAAAGAAAATGTCATCCCAACTCCATCCCAATAATCCGGATTTCAGTATGAAATGACATGAAAGTTTCTATCTTTTTAAATATGTATATAGCTTTTCCTATCAATAATCCGTGCTCTGTTTTATGAATTACGCTTCATTGATTCATAAAGCATCTGGGCAATTCCCAGGCTTTTGCCCTCTGTAGCGCTTTTGGCAAACTCTTCATACAGCTTGTCACCAAATTGAGCGAGGTAATCATTTTCCTCTTCCTCGTCCTTCATAATGGTCTTCTCCATCCCTTTAAATACCTGCTCAAGAAGATAGGACTCAAAGGACTTGCAAGCCTCCATCAACTCCTCATCCGTGGCCGCACCGCTGTTTTTCAGCGCACTTTCAAGGCCGGAGGTTTTGGTGGATTGGGGTAAATAGCTGGAGGTTATGGAATTAATTGAATCAGATCCGATCGATATATTCATAGCATCTCCTTTTCCCGGGTAAAATGGTGTTATCTCAGATTATTCGCCTGCTGGAGCATCTCATCCGATGCCGTTATGATCTTGGAATTCATCTCATAGGCTCTCTGAGCTACAATTAAATTCACCATCTCATCCACTGCCTGTACATTGGAGCTTTCTAAATGACGCTGACGGATTCTGCTCTGGGTCAGAGACACGTCCTCATCTTCCAGGCGCGCTGTTCCGGAGGCATCTGTCTCCAACAGCAGACTGTTAGAACCCTTCTCCAGACCGGAGGGGTTATTAAATTGGGCAACACCGATCTTGATACCAATGGGCACTGCCGACCCGGTTTCGTCCGGATAGCACAATTCTCCCTGTTCATTGATGGTAATATCGGATGTCGTATATTGATCCTCAATAACAATCGGTTCCCTGCCGGTGCTCAGCACCGGATTACCGTCAGATGTCGCCAGAGTGACTCCGCCCGCACCAATCGCCAGCTGGAAGGATCCGTTCCTGGTATACGCCGTCCTTCCATCCTCGGTCTCTATCATGAAGAAGCCATTGCCTTCCAGGGCAAAATCAAAATCATTGCCGGTCTCTGTCAGGGTTCCCTGGGTATACTGGGAGGTAATTGCTGAATTCCTCACTCCAAGTCCCACCTGGATTCCCTGCGGCTTCGGATCTCCATTGTTATCTGTGGATTGCGCCTGTATTGTCTGGTATAATAAGGATTTAAATTCTGCTGTTTCCTTCTTATAACCTGTTGTATTAATGTTAGCCAAATTATTGGATATCGTATCTACATTGGTCTGTTGCGAAATCATCCCGGACGCTGCGGTCCATAAGGATCTCATCATATGCTTTCCCTCCTGATTATGCTGCCAATATTATACCATAAGCACAAATGCTTATAGTATGCCGCTTTGCGGCAGGATGCGCACTCCCTTTGGTCGGTGCGGTATAATATCTGTCGATATTATAGCACAGGCAAAGGCCCTGTACTATTGGCACTCTGTGCCAGGATGCGCACTCCCTTTGGTCGGCGCGGTATAATATCTGTCGATATTATACCATATGCACAAGCACCTGCGATATTGGCATTTCGTACCATAATATGTCACATTATACTTTGCCAACAGAATTAGCCGCAAGCTCCAATGTATTATCAATTGATTTTATCATCTTCTGGTTTGCTTCATAGGCTCTGGTTATGGTAATCATTTCGACCATCTCGGATACTACATTCACATTGGACTGTTCTTTATATCCCTGTCTTACCAGTGCACTGCCCTCCGCCTCTACTGCGCCTTCCAGTGCCTGGTATCTTGTGTCGCCCTTCTTGGTCAAATAATCATAGTCTTCAAAATCCACGACCTGAAGAGTATCCAGATATACGCCATCTGCATAAAGACCTCCGACCGCGTCAACCACTACCTCTGCCGCATCAACAGGTACTTGTATCTCTCCGCCCTCTCCCATCAGATGATTTCCATCCTCGTCCACGATGTAACCATCCCTGGTCATGGTAAATGAGCCGTTTCGTGTATATTGCGTGCTTACATTACCTGCCCTGTCCGTTACCGACAAAGCAAAAAAGCCTTTTCCCTCCAACGCTAAATCATAGGTGCCAGCGGTCCTTCTCAGAGACCCTTGTCTATAATCGGTATATACTTCGCCCAGCTTCACTCCCAAGCTCATATTACCGATGGGACGGTCATTATAAGACTCGGAAGCGTCCCTGATTTTAATTGTCAGCATCTCATCAAAGGCCTGGTTGGTTACGCTTTCTTCTTTGTAACCGACAGTAGCTGAATTCGCAAGATTATTAGCGATGATATCCAGCCTTTTTTGCTCGTTGGCCATACCGGTATAAGCCGTGTATAATCCTCTTACCATACCATCAAACCCCTTCCCTGCATTTAGTACTGCATTGCGCAAGTATCGCTTAATTCAGCACTAAGGTTTTCTCTCTAGTCTCTCTTGCCTGCCAGGAACTCTACGAATTTACCGGTTCCGATTGCTACGGCGGTCATGGGGTCCTCCGCTGTCATTGTCGTAATGCCGGTCTTCTCCTCAATCAACTCCTCCAGCCCATATAACAGGCAGCCGCCTCCGGTTAATACAATACCCCGATCCGCAATATCTGCCGCCAGCTCCGGGGGAGTCTTCTCTAATACGCTGTGAACTGCTTCCACGATCTGGGAGGTGGTCTCCTTCAATGCTTCTTCGGTCTCCTCCGAGGAAACCGCGATGGTCTTAGGCAGGCCCGTTACCAGGTTACGCCCTCTTACCTCCATGGATACCGACTCCGGCCTGCGAAAGGCCGATCCAATCTTTATCTTAATATCCTCTGCGGTTCTCTCACCAATCAGAAGATTATGCTTCTTTCTCATATAACGAACCAATGCGTCGTCAAAATCATCTCCGGCGATCTTAACGGAAGTGCTTACCACCGTACCTCCCAGAGATATTACAGCAATATCCGTCGTACCTCCGCCGATATCAACAATCATGTTGCCGCAGGGTCTGGAGATATCGATCCCCGCACCAATGGCTGCTGCAATCGGTTCTTCGATAATATGGACATCCCGCGCTCCCGCCGCATAGGTAGCGTCCTCAACCGCTTTCTTCTCAACCTCGGTAACGCCGCTGGGTACACAGACACTGATAATCGGCTTACGAAATCTCTGTCTGCCGACTGCCTTTTGAATAAAGTATTTCAACATCTTCTCTGTAACGGTATAATCAGAAATAACACCCTGTCTTAACGGACGTACCGCTACGATATTACCGGGTGTTCTGCCTAACATCAATCTTGCCTCTTCGCCGATTGCTTTTATTTTATTGGAATCCCTGTCAAAGGCCACTACCGAAGGTTCCTTTAACACAACTCCTTTTCCTTTAATATATACTAATACACTGGCTGTCCCCAAATCAATTCCGATATCACTACCTAACATAATACATCTCCTTTCCTTATCATGAATCCTCATGATCAAGTCACTTTCCTCTTATAATTGATCCCGCTGAATTTCGAGATTATTCTGTACTCTGGTTATTCTATCCTATATTTCTTTCCAAACTTCGGCAACTTAAACGTACACGACTATATTATATACGTTTTTCTTGTAATATTCAAAGGAAATTTTAAAAACTTTCGTATTTTACGGTATTTACAGTCTTTTTATTCAAAACAACATGGGTTGTGGATTTCAAAGTCATGCGGTATAATGTCAACAGGCATTATACCGCGCATATATACGTGTGCACCGACCAAAGGGAGTGCGCATCCTGATGCGAAACAGCATAGCATAAGAACCTGTGCCTATGCTGCAATTTCAACAGACATTACACCTAAGGAGTTTTGATATGAGCGAAAAAGCAACTTCTATGAAATATGAAATCCGGACCGTCGCAAATTACAGAGGTCTCATGATCAGCAAATATTATCTTGCCGTCTCATTACTCCTGGTATCCCTCTGTCTGGGCTTTTTAAGATATAATTTATCTTCCCTGTACATCCTGTTTATCCTGGCCGTCTTCCCCTATGCCCTGTCCGCCGGACTGCGTGACTGCTCCAGCAAGGGCAAAAGCAGTTTCCTTGCCCGCCTCGCCTCGGAGAAGCGCTTCCTACTGAGTAATTTACAAAAGAAATATAAATATACCCATATAAGCCATACCGCTAATTCCATTGTCTATCCCATCATTCTAATTCTGATCGGGCTCTGGCAATTCCGGAATGGCTCGGTTCCCGGTATGGATGACTACCTTAGGAACCTTCCGGCCTTCCTTCTTCTGACCGGGCTCCTGCTCCGGCTGGCCGCCACCATCTTCTATCGGTTGAAGCTTCCTTATGATCTGTCCCATAATCGGGTCAGATAAACTTCCTCTGCTTTATTATTTGTATTATCTATTTATTATCTATTATCCTATATCGGCATAACCGCACAGAAGTATAAGTCTACTCATTTCTTAATGCATCAATGGGGTTAAGCTTCGCTGCTTTGCGGGCCGGCAGATAGCCGAACAAAATTCCGATTCCCACCGAGACACAAAACGCCGTTATCATACTGTTTGTTGTAGGCATTGCATGTATTTTCAACAGCTTGCCCCCCTCCATGGTCAAAACCGTACCAAGCAAAATTCCGATGATGCCTCCAAAGGTGCTGGTCACCCCGGCCTCCAGAACAAATTGCCGCATAATATCCCTGTGCTTTGCTCCCAATGATTTGCGAATTCCTATTTCCTTGATCCGCTCCGATACGGAGACCAGCATGATATTCATAATCCCCACACCCGCAACCACCAGGGATATACCGGCTATTCCGGCAATCATTGAGGTAAGGATCGCCAGCTCGCTGTCAATCGCATTGAGCATATCCACCATATTATTTACACTATAGGACTTTGTATCCCGGAATATATCAAAAAGATACTTTTTAATCGCTGCGGTCTCCGCAGCAACCTGGGTCCGGTCTCTGATATAAAATTCATAAGAGCTTACGGTGCCATAGCCATATAAACGTGCTGCCGTAGTATAGGGAATATAAAGGCTGTTGTCCGAGGACCATTCGGAGGAATCGGACCCCTCCTTCAGCACACCCACAATCGTCAGCTCTTCTCCGTTTAACCGCAGGGTATCTCCCAGCTCTGCCTTTCCCTTGAACAATTTCTGATTAACATAGCTTCCGATCACACATACCTTTTGTTTAGTCTGCATATCCGAATAAGTAAGTGTATGACCGATCTGCGCGCTCTTTCCTACCATGGGGAGGTAGAATTCATCAATTCCCTTCAGGGTTGCCGTCTCAATTTTCTCACCGTTCCTATATAAGACTCCCTGAAAAAATACGGTAGGCGTCACACCCTTAATGGTAGTTTTATGCTCTTTGGCATATTGATACATCTCTTCTTCCGTTATCATCATGTTTCCGTTTCTGCCGAATATGGATACGCTCACATTATTAATTCCCCATTCGGCATAGGAGTCCAGCATGCTGGTATAAAAGGCCTGCATCAGGCTGACCAGCAATATCACGGACGCAACGCCGATAATCATTCCCAGCATGGTCAGAAAAGATCTCATGCGGTTTTTGATGATATTAGTCCATACTATTTTCAAGGTCTGCCATATTGTCATGTCTATACTCCTTTGCCTCACCATCAAAGATGATTGTACCGTCCGATATTTGTATAATTCGTTCCGCCTCAGCGGCGATGGAACGGTCGTGTGTAATAAGAACTATTGTATTTCCCTCTTTATGCAGCTGGTGGAGTATCTCGATTACCTCCTTGCCGGTCCTGGAATCCAATGCTCCGGTAGGCTCATCCGCCAAAATGATGGAGGGCTCTGCCACCAGCGCTCTGGCAATAGAAGCCCGCTGCTGCTGGCCTCCGGATAGCTGGGTGGGATAGTTCCTGTACTTTTCCTCCAATCCAACCTTTTTTAATACCGTAAGGGCACGCCTTTTACGCTCTCTGTCCCCTACGCGGGAATACAGCAGCGGCAGCCCGACGTTATCCAAAATGTTTTGTTTGGGCAAAAGATTATATTGCTGAAAGATAAATCCAATGGTCTTATTGCGGATTTCTGCCAGCTCATCCCCTTTCAGCCTGCTTACATCCTTGCCTTCCAGCAAATATTGCCCGCTGGTGGGGGTGTCCAATGCACCAATGATATTCATCACCGTCGACTTGCCGCTTCCGGATTTCCCGATGATGGCCACCATCTCTCCCTGGTATATTGTTATATTAATCCCGTCATTTGCCCGGATCTCTGTATCGCCTACCTGGTATATCTTAGTGATATCAATTAATTCAATTAATGCCTTTTTATCCATGCACTACCTCATTTCTTAGCCGCATAATGCCTTTCCCGGGATCCCTTTTTCCTACTCTGCAATAACCTCTGTGCTATATGCGCCGGTCTCCCCCATGCCTGTATCAAAGGGAACATATACGATATCCCCCTCCGTCAGTCCGCTTTTTATCTCAACGCTGCTTCCATCGTTAATACCGATTTCCACCTGCTTTGCCTGGAAGCCGTCAGGAATGCCGGAGCCTTCCTCCGAAACCGCTCCTTCTGTCTGGACATATACAATATTATCCCTCTGCAATGCGGCACTTGGTATGGTAAGCACCTGGTCCGCTTCCTCAATCACGATCTTTCCGGTTACATTCATTCCCGGCAAAAGATCTCTATACTCATTGACCCGGATTGTCACCGGATAGGAGGTAACTCCGTTGTTGGTGATGCCTCTCAGGCTTATTTTTTCGATCACACCCTCAAATTCTGCTTCCGAAAAAGCTTCCGTACGGATGCTGACCTTCTGTCCAACCTTGATACTGCTGATTTGAAGTTCGTCAATATTCATATCAAAGGTAAGATAGGTCATATCATAGATAATTGCCATTGGCCCGGCCTGGGCATCTGCTGCGGGATCAATGGTATCTCCCTGCTTCTTGTTCTTCGTGATAACCCTTCCCGAAATAGGAGCTGCAATTGTATACTGCTCCATCTGGTTCTTCTGGGTTTCCAGATTAAGCTGTGCCTCCCGGACACTCAGTCCGGCACTTTCTATCTGAACACCGATTTCCTGGGAGGACAGGGATAAAAGCTTATCTCCGCGTTTTATCCATTGTCCTTCTTTTGCCATAATCTGATCAATTCTTCCGCCGTTCTCAGCCGTCACGGTCACCGCTGTTTCGGCGCGGAAGGTACCGGTGCTGTTGCTGTCAATCCCGGATACAATAGCATCCGCCATCTCACCGTCCTTAATCCCGGAAGCATTCTTGACACAGATTGTAACCTTTTTCACAAGGACTGCTCCTTCCAGAACCTCCTCCATCGAACTGACACCGGTTACTTCTCCCTTCACGGTCTCCCCGGTTGCTTCCAATGCAACAACAGCCTTCTTTCCTATCCAGGAGGAGGACACCTCATGGGAGGGAAAATATAAATCTATGTACATACTGTCTGCGTTATATAGCTCCGCAACAGGCACGCCTGCCTGCAAAAAATCTCCTTCCTTGACATGCATCTTTGTGATATAGCCGCTTTCCCTGGAGATAACCTCAAGCTTCTCCTGTTTATCTTTATAATCCTCATAGGCAAGTTTTGCCCTGTCAACACTGAGTTCTGCCGCCTTTATATTATTTTCTATATCGCTGGTACTGATTTGATACAGGAGCTGTCCTTTTTTAACCTCTTCCCCCTCCTCAAAGGGAGCCAGCAGCAGCTCCCCCTTCACCAGAGACTTTACCTCATATTGATCCGCAGGACTCAATGTTCCCTTCCCTGAGATGGAGGTCTCCACCTTTCCTACCTCCGCATTCGCCGTAAATGCGGGAACATCCTCCGCAGCAGTCCTGTTTTTCTTAGTAAAATAAAAGGCTGCCAGCCCTATAATAGCTATGAAAACGGCTCCTTTTACAATTTTCTTTATTCCTGGCTTTTTAAAAGTGATCTTTTTCATCCGCCCTGATCCTCTCATTATTATTTAGTGACTATGATGACACGGACAGCACCCTGACCGTTTTCCGTATAACCGTCAATATTATAGCTTCCGCTGGTCGGCAGGCTATCATAGGTACCTTTGAAATATTCTCCGTTTTGGTAGAAGAATACCAGTACATCATCCGCAATACGCAGTACCCTGTCTCCGGAGCTGGCCTGCTTGCCTGAGATATACTGCAGTCTCGCCCTCTGCAGTGCCTTCATTTCCTTCAAGGTATTATTTTCAAAGCGCAAGGCCTTGGGACCGGGATTGATATCCCAGAGGACTTCCCCCAGCGCAAGAGTGACCTCTTCTCCCATATCCAGAGTCAGCATAAAGCTATAGACGCCCTTCTCATAATCGGGAAACTCTGCTTTTTTAAGCAGTCCGTATTGATAAAAGCTATCTGTGACATTGGTCAGCATCAGATCCGTTATGGCACCCTCGGAATTTATCCTTGCATAGAGTGCATTTCCGGCGTTCCAGGTGATGCCTTTTATCGCAGCCGCTGTCAGCTTGGTATACTTTGAATCCTTTACTTCGATAATTCGGATATCCTCCGCATATTTCCTATTGGGCAAATCAGATATGCTGTTGCTGGAGTAAGCCTCAACCTTTTTTATCTCCGCTTTGCTTCTCTGGAAGCTAATCTCCACAATGGAACCTTTTACAATCTCCATATCGCTGCTTTCAAGTTCAAGTACGGTTCCACCAGTCTCAATAATCCGAAGGATCCGGGAGACACCGCTTTCCCCTCTTTCATTCTTAAGCACCTTATCCGTAATATCCAGCACGTAACCCGCAAAGGTAACAGGCATGGTATCCACCTTGCTGATTTCGGCCACCTTTCCGTCATAACCAAAGGCAACCGCCACATTGTCACCTTCCTTGATCCCGTTTTCTCTCAGTCTCCTGCCCCAGGCGTTCTCCGTAATATCCCTTAAGCCTTCTTCCCCTGCCGCACCTGAGTTGACAGGAATGGCATCCAAATTGTAGGTAATCCCTGCAACCGTCACCTGCTCGGGCAGAGAAGCCAAAGGATGAATTAAGCTGAGCACTCCGTATACGTTTTTTCCATAAACCCATACCGTCTTTAATTCCTTTGAATAATAGATAATATCCGTGCTTTTTACCTCGGAAGCAGGGATACTCCTTCCATTCTTATATATGGTTCCCTGGCTCACTGCAAAACCTGCCGTAGCCATCCAATCTCCTCCCGCCACTCTGGATCTCATCGGCAGAATATGGGCTACCTTATCGTCCCTTCCAAGCAACAGCACCACCATGCTATTTTTGCCAAGCTTCCAGCTGTCCAGGAGTTTTTTCATATCCTCCGGCCTCTCCACACTGTAGCTGCTTCCTTCTACCGTAAGCTCCAGCGGCTTGCCGTTCTGATAAGTTACGTTCTCCAGGCAGCCGTACACCTTCTTATCATAAATCCACAGCTTGTTGGTCTGATCCGCATAGTACAGGATGCTGTAATCGCTGATCTCTCCCTGGGCTACTCTGGAATCATTATAATACATTTGATACGATGTTAACGTTCTGGAAAGTTTCTTCTTCCATTGATCAACCGCAAGAAGAGGACCCTTTGTCTTCTTCTCCAGAAGGGCCTGATAATCGATCTCTCCATCCGTATCAACACGGTATCCCAGAGACAGGGCATATATTTCTCCGGATTTTTGCCTTGTGTTCAAAAGATTATAGAACAAGTTTTCACAATCCTTTTCTGTCAGCTTATCCGTCTCTTTTTTAACTATATTTTTATTGAGTCCCAGACTTTCGAATTTCTCCCACCTGCTTTCGGACATGCGGTTAGCAAAGTCCTGCGGGGTATAACCCAGCACTGCCAGTGCAGCGTAGGCCGCCTCCCGCATGGTAACCGCCTGATCAGGCTTGAACTTACCTCCCAGATAACCGCTCATATAGCCTTTGGTAACCGCTGATGCAATATAATCCGCCTTGGAATGGCTTGGCTTTACATCCTTGAACAGACCGGTTGTTTTTGATGCCCGGCTCTCCTTTGCAATTGCAGAAGACTGTACCAGCATCTGAGCAAATTCTCCTCTGGTTGCATACTTATTCTTCATGATGCTGGTCCCTTTGGTATTCCGTAGAATACCGGTCAAATCCATTGCATCGGCAATTCTGCCTTCCGTTTCGGCCTTCGCCTGTGCAGGTGCCTCTCCCAAAAGAATGAGAGCAAGGAGCAGACAGGTAAATACTATCCTGATCGGATTGGTGACTAATCTCATTATTATAATTCCTCCCTTATGCTGATACAGCAGTTTATGCGGTCAATGCCGTAAAATATTATGCTGTGATGACGAGCCCTCCAATTGTTATGCACAAATTAACTCAATTGGATTTATCTGGCTCAATCAGTAATAACGAGAATTATATAACATAATTTTCAAAATGTCATAAAGAAAACCTTAAGAATCTATAAAGATAAGTTTAGATATTCATTAGAATAAAAAAAACCGCAACCCTTTGAGACAAAGGATTGCGGTATAAGAAGCATACTGCTTTTTTAATTATTCAATAATAGCTGCAACCTTACCGGAACCTACGGTTCTTCCACCCTCACGGATAGCAAAGCCAAGGCCCTGCTCCATAGCGATGGGATGGATTAACTCGATACGCATCTCGATATTGTCACCAGGCATGCACATCTCAACGCCATCAGGAAGATTACATACGCCTGTTACGTCAGTTGTTCTGAAATAGAACTGAGGTCTGTAGTTGTTGAAGAAAGGAGTATGACGTCCACCTTCATCTTTTGTCAATACATAAACCTGAGCTGTGAATTTCTTGTGGCACTTGATGGAACCGGGCTTGCAAAGAACCTGTCCTCTTTCGATTTCAGTTCTCTGAACACCACGAAGAAGTGCGCCGATGTTATCACCAGCCTGAGCATCGTCAAGAAGCTTACGGAACATCTCGATACCTGTAACAACAACCTTACGGGTCTCTTCCTTGATACCAACGATCTCAACTTCTTCAGATACACGAAGAACACCACGCTCTACACGGCCGGTAGCAACTGTACCACGGCCAGTGATAGAGAATACGTCCTCGACAGGCATTAAGAAAGGCTTATCGGTCTCTCTCTGAGGATCCGGAATCCAGCTGTCAACAGCCTCAAATAACTCAAGAATCTTGTCACCCCAAGAGCTGCTGGTATCTTCAAGAGCCTTAAGAGCGGAACCCTGGATGATAGGAGTATCATCGCCGGGGAACTCATACTCGTTTAATAAGTCTCTGATTTCCATCTCAACTAACTCAAGAAGCTCAGGATCATCAACCATATCACACTTGTTCATGAATACAACGATATAAGGAACACCTACCTGACGGGAAAGTAAGATGTGCTCTCTTGTCTGAGCCATAACACCGTCAGTAGCAGCAACTACAAGGATAGCACCATCCATCTGAGCAGCACCGGTGATCATGTTCTTTACATAGTCAGCATGTCCGGGGCAGTCAACGTGAGCATAGTGACGAGCATTGGACTCGTACTCAACGTGGGAAGTGGATATTGTGATTCCTCTTGCCTTCTCCTCGGGAGCCTTATCGATTTCATCAAATGCTTTTACTTCGCCAGTACCTAATCTGTCATGAAGAGTCTTTGTGATAGCTGCTGTAAGAGTTGTCTTACCATGGTCTACGTGACCAATTGTACCGATATTTGCATGCGGTTTGTTTCTTGTAAATTTAGCCTTTGCCATTTTACAACGTCCTCCTTTAAATAATAAATGCTTATAAGCAAAATGATTTAGTGCCCATTGGAAACGCAGCCTCTATGGAAACTTTGTTTTCAGGTGAAAACCGCATTTTCTAAAAATTGGGCTTGTTTATATATTGCCTCATATGCCCTATTATATTTCAACTTAGAAATATTTTCAAGCATAAACAATTGAGATGGCAACTTTTTTATTACTTCTTACGTTTTCAGGAAATTATTTGCTCTTATTGGCTAAAACCTTCTCCTGAACACTCTTCGGAACCGGCTCATACATTGCAAAGAACATGGAATAAGCACCACGGCCCTGAGTCTTGGAACGAAGAGTTGTGGAATATCCGAACATCTCGGACAACGGAACAAATCCTCTGATTAACTTGGTGCCGTTGATATCCTCCGTACCCTCGATACGACCACGGCGGGAGCTGATATCACCGATAACATCACCCATGTAATCCTCGGGAACGGTAACTTCCACTCTCATGATAGGCTCTAAGAGAACGGAACCACCCTTATTCATCGCATCCTTAAATGCCATGGAACCGGCAATCTTAAACGCCATTTCACTGGAGTCAACTTCATGGTAGGAACCATCATAGCAGGTAGCCCTGATACCAAGTACGGGATATCCGCCAAGCACACCGGCTTTGGATGCTTCCTGAATACCATTGTCTACCGCAGGGATGTATTCCTTCGGAATCGCACCACCCACAATGGCATTAACGAATTCATAGGTCTTCTCAGCATTGGCATCCATAGGCTCGAAGCGAACCTTACAATGACCGTACTGACCGCGGCCGCCGGACTGCTTCGCATACTTACTGTCAACCTCAACGGTCTTAGTGAAGCCTTCCTTGTAAGCAACCTGAGGTGCACCAACATTAGCTTCTACCTTAAATTCACGAAGAAGTCTGTCTACGATAATCTCAAGGTGGAGCTCACCCATACCGGCGATGATGGTCTGACCTGTCTCTTCATCTGTATAAGTTCTGAAGGTAGGATCCTCTTCTGCAAGCTTCGCCAAAGCCTCACCCATCTTATCCTGACCGGCCTTTGTTCTGGGCTCGATAGCCACGTTAATAACCGGCTCAGGGAATTCCATGGACTCAAGAATTACCGGATGCTTCTCATCACAGATGGTATCACCGGTTGTGGTAAGCTTTAAACCAACAGCAGCAGCGATATCACCGGAGTAAACTTTCTCCAGGTCCTCTCTCTTGTTCGCATGCATCTGGAGAATACGTCCCACACGTTCCTTCTTATTCTTGGTTGAGTTCAGTACATAGGAGCCTGAATTCAAGCTGCCGGAATAAACTCGGAAGAAGGCCAGCTTACCAACAAAGGGATCGGCCATGATCTTGAAGGCCAAAGCCGCAAAGGGCTCTTCGTCGGAAGATTTTCTTGTGACGGGATTACCATCCTCATCCGTACCATTGATATCCGGGATATCGGTAGGTGCGGGTAAATATTCAATAACTGCGTCCAGCAATTTCTGAACGCCCTTGTTTCTGTATGCAGTACCACAGCAAACGGGAATGATCTGAACAGCGATGGTTGCTTTTCGAAGTGCTGCCTTTAACTCCTCAGTCGTGGGCTCTTCACCCTCTAAGAACTTCTCAATCAGATCATCATCAGTTTCACAGATGGACTCGATCATTGCTGCCCTGTATTCCTCTGCCTGATCCTTCAGATCCTCCGGGATGTCGGTAATTTCGATATCATCGCCCTTATCATCCTTATATAAGTAAGCTTTCATCTCGAATAAATCAACAATGCCCTTGAAGGTATCTTCTTTGCCGATCGGCAGCTGAATCGGAACAGGGTTCTTGCCCAATCTGGTTCTGATCATCTTTATTACATTGAAGAAATCTGCACCTGAAATGTCCATCTTATTAACAAATGCCATTCTCGGTACGTTATATTTATCAGCTTGACGCCATACGGTCTCGGACTGAGGCTCAACGCCACCCTTCGCACAGAACACACCAACCGCACTATCAAGTACACGCAAGGAACGCTCAACTTCTACAGTGAAGTCTACGTGTCCGGGAGTATCAATGATATTGATACGGTGCTCTAATGCACCGGGGAGCTTCTTATGCTCGAATTCCTGAGTCCAATGGCATGTGGTAGCCGCTGATGTAATCGTGATACCTCTCTCCTGCTCCTGCTCCATCCAGTCCATGGTTGCAGTGCCTTCGTGAGTATCACCAAGCTTGTAGTTAACACCGGTATAGTACAGGATACGTTCGGTAAGTGTTGTCTTACCCGCATCAATATGTGCCATAATACCGATATTTCTAGTCCTATCTAACGGATATTCTCTTCCTGCCAAGGATAATTCCTCCTTAATTCATGACAAGCAAATTCATGAAAACATCTTCCCCAAAGCAAAGCAAACCCGTGCCGACTCCGGGTTGCGGACATCGGCAGCACGGGGAATTTGTATGAATTCATCTCGTATTAACAATGATAAAATTCTATTTTCTAGTCTCATATGCCTTATTCGGCAGAAGTACATGCTATGATAATATCATTTTACCATCTGTAATGAGCAAATGCCTTATTAGCCTCTGCCATCTTATGCATATCTTCTTTCCTTTTTACAGATGCGCCGGTATTGTTAGCTGCATCCATAATTTCATTCGCAAGCCTATCCTGCATGGTCTTTTCTCCTCTTTTACGGGAGAACATAGTCAACCAGCGAAGCGCGAGCGTCTGTCTTCTCTCGGGTCTAACCTCGATCGGTACCTGGTAGGTTGCGCCACCGATACGTCTTGCTTTCACTTCAAGTACAGGCATGATGTTGTTCATTGCCTCTTCGAACACCTCAACGGCATCCTTACCTGTCTTCTCCGCAATTCTCTCGAATGCTCCGTATATGATCTTCTGAGCTGTACCCTTCTTACCGTCCAGCATAATGTTATTGATGAGCTTTGTTACAACTTTATTGTTGTACAACGGATCAGCCAATACATCTCTTCTTTGTATATGTCCTTTTCTTGGCACGTTTCTTCCCTCCTTAACGATACTTAACGAATCGGGAGATTCGTCAGTCAATTAATTCAACGGTACTCACATACAGACAATCTCTGCCTGCTCTGAATGGAAGCCTCTGCTTCCACCGTTTGTGTTCGTGCTCAGTTTAACTTCATCTTCCAAACGGAATTCCTGACATTCCCAATGAATGTCTCATTCGCTTCAATCTGTAACCCACAGAAAATACAAATCAAACGGAAACGAAAAATTAATCCGGCACTTTAACTATGAATTTAGTAATATTACTTCTTAGCTTCTTTCGGTCTCTTAGCACCGTACTTGGAACGTGCCTGTCTTCTCTTAGCTACGCCTGCAGTATCAAGGGTACCTCTGATGATGTGGTAACGAGTACCGGGTAAGTCCTTTACTCTTCCGCCTCTGATCAGAACAACGCTATGCTCCTGAAGGTTGTGGCCTTCACCGGGAATATAGCTGGTTACTTCGATTCCGTTGGACAGACGAACTCTGGCAATCTTACGAAGCGCTGAGTTAGGCTTCTTAGGAGTTGCTGTTCTAACTGCTGTACATACGCCTCTCTTCTGAGGAGCGGATACGTCAGTTGCTCTCTTCCTTAAGGAATTGAAACCTTTCTGCAATGCAGGTGAGTTGGATTTGTACTCTACTGTCTGTCTGCCTTTTCTTACTAACTGGTTAAATGTGGGCATTAATTTTTCACCTCCTGAAAATTGTTCACTACAAGATGAATTGGTTCGCCAATCCGCTTGTTTTACTTCAAATTCTGTGGTTATTCTTCCGCTTTTCCGAATACCATATCAGCATCAACAAAAAGCGCATAAAAAATACATTGCATGCAGGAATCTGCACGCTAAATGATTATATATTTTTCGCCGGTAATTGTCAAGAACTTTTTTAGCTCTTGCTTCTCTTTGTTTTTTACTTGTTTTTTTAGCAAAGCTTCCTATATTTATTTCCCTGCCATAATCCGATAGGATAGGATACCCGCAATAGTCTCAAATTATTTTTGCAAAGACAGCACCTAATGTTAAACCGATATACATGCAAGTTTTTTAATAATAATCAATTAAATTTATAAATATACAGTTGACTTTATTGAAAAATGGAGATATACTAATAAAAATACATATTTATAATCAAACCAATGAATAAGAAGAGTAGATATTATCAATTATTTTCAGAGAGCTGCAGGCGGTGAGATTGCGGTAATAACATGATATCGAATGGGCTTATGAGGGCGGGAAGAACGATAGGAGGCTATCCAGTAATACCCGACGGAATCTTCATCCGTTAACAAAGAAGCATATATCAACAGAGTATATGGAATGAGAGGGTGCATTGCACCAAACCGGGTGGTACCGCAGAAGTTTTTTAAGCTTTTGTCCCAGTAGAATTACTGAGGCAGAGGCTTTTTTTATTCTATTCTATTGCAATCAGAAAATCACTATTCAAACATTGAAAGGAGCAAATATTATGGCAAAGAAAATTCCCCACAGGCTTTACCTGACCGAAGATCAGATGCCCAAACAATGGTACAATCTAAGAGCGGATATGAAGGAGCAGCCTGCTCCCCTCCTTAACCCGGGAACGCTGCAGCCGACAAAGGTTGAGGAATTATACCCGGTATTTTGTGAAAAGCTGGCACAACAGGAAATGGACAGCCAGACAAGATACTTCGACATTCCCGAGGAAGTACAGGATTTTTATAAGATGTACCGCCCTTCTCCCCTGATCCGCGCCTATAATCTGGAGAAGGCCCTGGATACCCCTGCCAGAATTTATTACAAATTCGAAGGAAACAACACCTCCGGAAGCCATAAGCTGAATTCTGCCGTTGCCCAAGCATATTATGCAAAGGAACAGGGACTGTCCAGTCTGACCACCGAAACCGGTGCAGGACAATGGGGAACCGCTCTGGCAGAAGCATGTTCCTATTATAACCTCCCCCTTACCGTATTCATGGTTAAGGTATCCTATGAGCAGAAGCCCTTCCGTAAATCCGTGATGCAGACCTTCGGTGCTGATATTATACCAAGCCCCAGCACCACTACCCAGGTCGGGCAGATGATCCTGGCAAAGGACCCTGCCACCGGCGGAAGCCTGGGCTGCGCCATCTCTGAGGCGGTCGAAAAAGCAGTAACCACTCCCAACAGCCGCTATGTTCTAGGCTCCGTATTAAACCAGGTTCTGCTGCATCAATCCATCATCGGCCTGGAAAGCAAAATTGCTATGGAAATGCTGGAGGAATATCCTGATATTGTCATCGGCTGTGCCGGAGGCGGCTCCAATCTCGGAGGGCTAATCGCCCCGTTCATGCAGGATAAGCTCCTTGGCAAGGCAGATCCAAGAATCATTGCGGTAGAGCCAGCCTCCTGTCCGTCCTTTACCCGGGGCAAGTATGCCTACGATTTCTGTGACACCGGTAAGGTTACCCCTCTGGCCAAAATGTATACTCTGGGAAGCAGCTTTATGCCCTCCGCCAACCATGCAGGCGGATTGCGATATCATGGAATGTCGCCCATCCTCTCCAAATTATACGACGACGGTTATATGGAGGCAGTTGCGGTGGAACAGACCAAGGTATTTGAAGCGGCCGTATTCTTTGCAAAGCAGGAAACCATTTTACCTGCTCCGGAATCAGCTCATGCGATTCGCGGTGCCATTGATGAGGCCTTAAAATGCAAGGAAACCGGAGAAGCCAAAACCATTCTCTTCGGCTTAACGGGAACCGGTTATTTTGATATGACCGCCTACAACGCTTACCTGAACAGCAGCATGTCAGATTATATTCCTACCGACGAGGATCTTCAGAGGGGCTTTGATGAATTGCCCAGGATCCCTGGTATTCAGTAGCTATATTCTTCTCCTAAATTGGATATAGAAAGAAACAGGGTCCGCAGGCGAACTTTGCGGACCCTGTTTCCTTTCTGCTTTTCTTTTTCCTTATTCTTCTTCCTTAATGCCTTATTATTTTTGTTTTCTTATTTCAATCTATATGTTATAATGTTGGTTATGCAATTTTTTATCCTATGGAGGAAGTAACATGAACGATCAAACAACACATGATGTGTTAGAGGACAAGTTTCGAGAGCTAATCGCTTTTGCTAACCGGCAGAAAGGTATTCTAGAGGCAGAGAAGGTACATACGCTGATCAGCGAGCTGAATTTAGATAATAACCAGATTGATAAGATTTATGAAAGACTCGAAGCCTATAATATTGTTGTGCTGAGTAACAGCGATGAGGAAGAGCCTTCCGAGGAGCTTTTGATGGAGCTGGATGAAGACTCCGAAGATGCGCAATCCGAAGTGGAAGCTCTGACGAATTCCTCCTATTCCATGTCTGACGATCCCGTCCACCTGTATTTGAAGGAAATTGGAAATTACCCTCTTCTTTCTATGGCGGATGAGGTGGAATTAGCCAAGAAAATCGCAGACGGCGATGAATATGCCAAGCAATTGCTGGCAGAATCTAATCTGAGACTGGTAGTAAGTATCGCAAAGCGTTATGTCGGAAGGGGACTTTCCTTTCTGGACCTGATTCAGGAAGGTAACCTCGGACTGATTAAGGCCGTTGAGAAATTCGATTATACCAAGGGCTACAAATTTAGTACCTATGCCACCTGGTGGATACGCCAGGCAATTACCAGATCCATTGCGGATCAGTCCCGTACTATCCGTATTCCGGTGCATATGTCAGAGGTAATTAACAAAACCTATCGTGTATCCCGCAATTTACTCCAGGAGCTGGGAAGGGAACCAACGGAGCAGGAGCTGGCGGATGCAATGAAACTGCCAATAGATAAAATCCGTGAGATTCTTAAGGTCTCCGCTGACCCCATCTCTCTCGATACTCCCATCGGAGAAGAGGATGACAGCCATCTGGGTGATTTCATCAGCGACGAGTCCATGATGGGACCTGAGGATGCGGCTTCTTATTCTATTTTGAAGGATCAGATTACCAAGCTGCTGGATACGCTGACAGAAAGAGAACAGCGCGTGCTCGTCCTGCGTTTTGGACTCAAGGACGGCAGGAGCCGTACACTGGAGGAAGTCGGCAAGGAATTCAATGTTACCCGCGAACGCATACGCCAGATTGAGGCTAAGGCGCTGCGTAAGCTGAGACATCCAAGCCGTGCAAAAATGCTGAAGGGTTATGATCTCATCTAAAGCCGCCGGAAAGGGAGTGTTTTATAATGCGCATTGCATTCATGGTTCTTCGCTGCTTATTTAGGTTACCCTACTGGTTATTTCATATTAATCAGCTCTGTGACATAGAAAAATACGATGCCCGGACCCGCTATGCTTTCCTTCATAAGCTGGTGCCCATTGTTAACCGCCGGGGGCGGGTGCAAATTGACTGCCACGGGCTTGAGAACCTTCCGAAGGAGACAGGCTATGTCATGTTTCCCAATCATCAGGGACTCTTTGATGCACTGGCCTTTCTGGAAACCCATGAGCGCCCCTTTGTTACCGTAATGAAGAAGGAAGTAAAGGATACTATTCTGCTGAAGCAGGTGATCCAGCTGCTTCAGGCAGAAGTCATCGACCGGGAGGATATCCGCCAATCCATGCAGGTGATTATGAACATGACACGACGTGTAAAGACCGGAGAGAATTTTCTCATCTTTGCTGAAGGAACCCGGTCACGCAACGGTAATCAGCTCCTGGAATTCAAAGGCGGAAGCTTTAAGAGCGCAATCAATGCCAAATGTCCGATTGTACCCGTAGCTCTCATTGATGCCTTCAGGCCCTTTGATACCAATTCCATCAAGAAACTGACAGTTGGTATCCACTACCTGAAGCCCCTCTACTACGAGGACTATAAGGATATGAAGTCCACCGAGATTGCCCAGCTGGTTGCTTCAATTATTCAGAATAAAATAAATGAAGTATTGGCACAAAGAGCCCTATAAAGGAATCTGTTTATTCTTTTTTCCAGGAGTCCTGTGGATGCGGGCCTCCTGGAATTTTATGTTATTGGATTGTCCCGCTGATTTATTTTTCTCTTTCTGTAATTAATATCCATTTTTACAGTCAGACCATTGCTTTTCCCTTCTTTTTCCTGTATAATTAACGCTGAAATCAATTCTAATCTCGAGGAAAAGAATGAACAAAAAGAAAAGAACTTTTCTGTCTATGATGGTTTTTCTCTCAGTCTTATGCTTATCCGCAATATTCAATATATCTTATCCGATACAATCCATGGAACATGGCATGGAGGATACGGAAAGCGTCGGAAAAGCCATATCAGAGCTCTCAATGCTCACTACTCCAGATAATAACGACAGCAATATTGAACTTAATTCCCTTTCTTACGGTATCAACGATTTCGCCGCCCGATGGAACGATCCGGGTCCGGTCACGGACGCAATTACAAAGATCAAAGGACCGGCGAAGAATGAGGGCAGTACTGGGGCGAACAGCAGGGCTGTTTCTCCGGAAAGTCTGGACGCCGTGATTGCCTCCTCTCTCTTATCCGGGAATATGCCGGCAGCAGAAGCCTCCATGACGGGAAAAACTGCCGGCAAAGCAGGCGATGCAACGCTGACGGGAGCGCTCTATGCCAATATCGGCATTTCCGTCGCCAACAGCTTTGTCAATATACGAAAGGAGCCTTCTGTGGACAGCGAGGTTCTCGGAAAGCTCCATAAGGATTCCGCTGCTGTAATCCTGGAGCATCGGGGGGATTGGTACTATGTGGAATCCGGAAGTGTGAGGGGATATGCAAAGTCCACATATATCAGAGCAGGAATCCCCGGCGACGAGCTGGTAGAGAAATACGGCCAGCAAAGCATTCTTGTCACGGTGGACGGTCTGAATGTTCGGGAAAGAGCTGATGTAAATGCAGGCAGGCTGTCCGTTATCTATAAGAATGAAATCTATCCAATCATAGCTTACCAAGGAGATTGGGTTAAAATCAGTCTCCCGGAGGATCAGGTCACCGGGTACATAAGGCGGGAATATGCAGAGGAAATCATCGATTTTAAAGATGCGGTATCCAGGGAAGAAGAGGAAAAACTTCTGAACCTTCAAGGGGAAGAATGGGCAAGAGCCGAAACGCAGATCAGACAGCAGGGTGGGGTCAATTATTCCAAAGAGGAGCTGAAGCTCCTGGCCTGTCTGGTACATTCAGAAGCCGGAGGCCAAAGCTACGAGGGAAAGCTGGCTGTCGCCAATGTTGTCCTCAACCGCGTGAAATCCTCCGTCTATCCCGATTCCATTCAAGCTGTTATCTATCAGTCCGGACAATTCTCAGTTGCCCAAAGCGGTTCTCTGGCGAAGCAGCTAGCAAACTACGCAGATTATAGTTCCTCCTCACAGCAGCTATCCATCAAAGCCGCAAGGGCTGCACTGGAAGGCTCTAACAACATCGGTTCACGAATGTACTTCCATTCCTACAAGGCCGCTCTAAAGAAAGGGTATGATGACAAATCCGGCAGTGTAAAGCTGGGGGACCATTTATTCTGGTAGCACCTTGCGCATCTATAGAAATATAATCAAACACACAGGGCAGCCGCTGCCTGGTATCAATACAATAGACCATCAACAGAAGGATGATTTATCCGAAAAAGCCACTCGATTTGCTCCAAATCAGGCGGCTTTTTTATTGGAAAATTTTATTGACACATATTACGTTTAGTGATATATTTATTATTACAGTAAGCGTAATAATAAATGGGAGTGATTTATATCAGAGATAACATAAAAGGCGGCGCTTTAACAGAAACGACCTTTCTCGTCCTGTTAGCCGTATATACACCTAATCATGGATACGGAATCATGCAGTTCATTGAAAACAAAACAAATGGACGCGTTGTTCCAGGTGCCGGAACCTTATATGGAGCAATCAATACATTGGTTAAAAAAAGGTGGATTGCTCCATTTGGCAATGAAATTGACAGCAGAAAAAAAGAGTATGTTATAACCGATACAGGAAAACAAAAAGCAGAAGAAGAATTACAGCGTATGGAAGAAGTTTGGAAACTGGCTTCAACAATTATCAGGGGGTAGGAGCAAATGAGCAAAACAGCATTTCGATACTTTTTTGATTTTCTGAATGGACAGGAAAGATGGTTGAACAGCATGGCCGAGCGCGGTTACCGGCTTAAGAAATGCGGTAAGATGACCTATACATTTGACGAGTGCAAGCCAGGCGAATATCAATATGCCATAGAATTTGTCGGGGACAGAGCCTATTCCAAAGCAAAGGATTATTGCAGGTATCTTGAAAGCATGGGTTATCGTACTTTTACAAAAAATATTAATCTCAATTTTTCTTATAGAAAGGTAAGATGGCGCCCCTATGGAAAGGGGATGGGGCAAATTGCCACTTCGCCCGGCGGATTTAATAAGGAACTTTTGATTTTGGAAAAAAGGAAAGATGGTAACCCATTCGAATTGCATACGGATATACACGATAAATTAAATTCTTATAAGTCGGTCAGGCAAACTTATTCCTGGTCCGTTCTCATGATGTCTGCATTAGGTGTTATGACATTCATTCCGGATGTATCTTCCATGTCCGTGTTCATGATATGGATGCTGAGAACTATCATACTAATCATTAGCATTCTGTTTGCTATTCCGATGGTGAAATATTCATCGCTGGTTCGTCATCTAAAAGAAGAAAACAAAATCTTTGAATAAGCACAAAATCATAAGCAGCGGCTCTGCCCGCAGATGAAGACAGCAGGAAGAGTTTCAATTCTCTTCCTGCTGTTCCTGTCTAGTACAATTTTATCTGCACCGGTATTCCATTCTTGAATTTTAGATTGGTTTCCCCTTGAATTAAGGGCTTCATATAATCTATTAATTCCCCGGTCACATCATATCCGTTCTGGGTTATCCAGTCCAAAGGCACTGTCTTCTCATGGTTTGCCACCTCATTCACCGGAACAGAGATGAATTCCACGAGGTAAGGAAGGTCACTCAGCCGTTTGACCGCCGCCATATGGCCGGTCTCTCCGCCTAGCGCGCAGCTCAATGCCTTCTGACCCAGCATCAGGGATTCAATAATATCTGTTTCGCTGGCGATATGCGCCGCTGCTCTCTGCATCAGATTAAGCTCAATAGAACGCACCTTGCAGCCTATCTCTCTGCGCACCAGACACTCCAGGGCACGGGCAGCGCCCGCGATATATTTGTGGCCGAAGTTATCCACTGCTCCGCTGGATACCTGATCGGATACATATACGCCTTCCTTATCCTTAATTCCTTCGCTGACAGCGACCAGAATGCCAGGCTTGTGTGCCAGCTTCCTTCTTACATCCTCAATAAAACGGCTGTTGTCAAACTCCCGTTCACACAAATAAATCAAATCTGCGCCGGGACCTCCGTTCATCCTGGCAAGAGCCGCGGAAGCTGTCAGCCAGCCAGCATTGCGTCCCATAATCTCAACGATAGTTACTGCCGGAATGTCATAGGCGCCGATATCACAGGCCAGTTCCGATATCGTAGTGGCAATATATTTTGCCGCAGACCCAAAGCCCGGACTGTGGTCCGTCCGATTCAAATCGTTATCGATTGTCTTAGGAGCACCCATGATTGCAATATCATGCCCCTTCTGCTTGCAATAATCGGCAAGCTTGTCCACAGTGTCCATGGAATCATTGCCTCCAATATAGATAAAATACTTAATCTCATATTTTTTGAAGGTCTCCAGGATTGTCTTGTAGGTCTCTTCATTCTCATGCCAATTCTTCATTTTGTAGCGGCAGGTTCCCAGGGCTGAGGAAGGGGTATAAGTGAGCGCGTCCATGGCCTCTGTATCTCTTAGAATCTCGTCCAATTCAATGAGATGACCTTTAATCGCGCCTTCAATTCCATTTTTTGCACCGTATACCCTGTCAACTTTTCCGTTCGCACGCACTCCCTGTAATACGCCGGCTAGTGTCGCATTGATTGCAGCAGTAGGTCCGCCGGACTGTGCCACTAACAAATTATTCATTTTTGTTTCCTCCCTATCAGAGCTTCGTTATATTTTCTCTTAGAAATTGCTTCCATTCCATCCCCAGTGTTCAATCTCCTGATAGGTGATAAATATCTGATCCGGCGATATTCCCAGCTCCTCCATCAGAATCCGGGTAAGCCGGGCTGTCATTTTCTGATAAGCCTCCTTAGCGGCACTTCCAAAAAGCTTTACTTCAACAAATGCGATGGGCTTCTCTGAATCTCCCTTAAAATATAGCGCCTGATCGCCTTCGATCGCAACCATGAGCCACTCCTCACTTTTTCCCGGGATTAACGCAATCGCCTGACCCAGCTTTTCCTTTAATTCTATTTCTTTTTCCTTTGTTACCTCAATACTGGTTTTCATATTAATATAGGGCATTGTCTTCACTCCTTTCCTGAGCAATTATTCCATGAATATTTTCTTTATATTTCATCCATTTGTCAAGGTCAATTCGACAAAAGCCGCAAATTGGGTTATAATTCAACCTGCGACTTCTGATACTCCATTTTTACTTATTGGATATTTTAGCCTGTTCTCCAGGAAAGAGTCTGTGGATTACACCGCTTGCTTCCACGCCCTTAATGACCAGGTATAGCATGGCCGTCTCCACCGGCAACAGCAGGAATGCTTTCAACGCCCTCACCGGAAGAATTGCAAGATAATTATATCCGTACAGTATGGTAAGCCAATAGGTATTAAGCAGGAGTTGAACCAGAATCAGGTGAATTATATTGGCAACAATAAGTCTTCGGATACTTAAGGGTCTCTTATACAGGATTACGCCGTACAGAAAACCTGTAATAATGGAACTTAGGGTAAAACCATAAAAATAAGGGCCTGCCGGTCTGACAATGAATGTCAGTATATCCACCGCCCCTCCATAGATTACCCCTACTACCGGCCCAAACAGATAATAGACAAATTCATTGGGGAGAAACCCAAAGCTCACCTTAAGAAAATCGCCTATCATGATCAACAGGCTGCCCAGAACAATGGATACCGCTCCCAGCATGGCTGTCAGGGTAAGGCATCTTACACTTTTCAGTTCCCGGTAAGATGATTTGAATAATGCTGTAAATTTGCTCATAAAAAAATTACCTCCTTTGCAGACCTTTTACTACAAGAAGAGATAAAACAACAGCACCCATACGGCACTTGGCGCAGGGGCATCCTATTGATTTTCTTAATGTAGCAGCGGGATGCGAACCATGTACCGCAAGTTTCTACTTTTCGTCCGGATGACAACTCCCTGTTCACCCGGCACTTAACGCACATGATCCTACTCTGCTTTTTTATTTTTTGTTCATTACGCTTTTATTATATCATAGCGTTCCCTTTTTTCAAGGACAATATCAGATAAATTTCTACCAGTTTCTTTCCGTTAGCTACAGTTTAAGCACTGCAGGCCAAACTGTAACTAACGTTAATTTCCGCACTCTATGCTTATCTCATTAAATTTATCCAAGATAGAATCAATGATGATTGCTTTCTTTTCTTCTCCTGCCTGATCCATGACAAGCTCTCCCTGATGCATCATGATCAGCCTGCTGCCATACTCCACAGCATACCTCAGATTATGAGTAACCATAATCGTAGTGAGCTTCTTCTCTCCCACCACCTGATCGGTTAATTGCATAATCAGCTCCGCCGTCTTGGGATCCAATGCCGCCGTATGCTCATCCAAAATCAGAAATTCAATGGGTGTCATGGTTACCATCAAAAGCGCCATTGCCTGCCTCTGGCCTCCGGATAAGGAGCCCACCGGCACATGAAGCTTATCCTCCAGTCCCAAATTCAGGGAACGCAGACTCTCCCGGTAAAAATCAATTCTCTTTCGGTTCGTTCCCAATGATAGATTGAAACTCCTGCCCTTATTATCCGCCAGAGACATATTTTCAAGAATGGTCATGGAAGGGCAGGTCCCCATGGCAGGATTCTGATAGACACGTCCGATTCTTCTCTGACGTTTAAACTCCGCCATATTGGTGATGTCCTCACCGTTGATCCTGATCTGACCGCAGTCAACAGGAATGCTTCCGCAAATTATATTCAGCATGGAGGTCTTGCCGGAGCCGTTGCTGCCCACAACCGATACGAACTCACCCTCCGCCACATTCAGGTTAAAATCCTTAAACAGGCACATCTCATTGACTGTGCCGGGGTTATAGTATTTGTTAATGTTGATCAGTTCAATCATGCGCCTTCACCCTCCTCTTGCGATCATTGCTGACTACCAAAATCACTAAAAATAAGGCCGCCGTAATCAGCTTCAGGTCCGAGGCTGCCATTCCGGCTGAAATTGCCAGAGCCACACAGGCCTTATAGATGATGGATCCGATAATTACTGCCGTGGTTGCCCGTACCCTTGGGATATGCTTGAAGGCATTAATTCCGATAATGACGCTGGCAAGGCCGATCACAATAGCCCCTGTACCTGTGGATATCTCAAAAAAACCAAGCTTCTGAGTATAGATGCAGCCTGCCAGGGCAACAAAGGCATTGGCAAGGGCAAGCCCTATGATTTTCACGCTTCCCTTATCCTTCGCCAGAGAGGTCACCAGGGTAGCATTGTCACCCACGGCACGCAGCAAATATCCTGATTTGGTTTTCAAATATAAATCCAGCAGAAGCTTCATAATAATTACGATGAGAAGCAGAAGAAAAGCAGTCAGATAAGGCTGAAACCCTACCGGAACCACCGCATCCAAAAATGCATTCTCAAAGATGGTCTCCCTGGTGAAGATCGCCACATTTGCCTTGCCCGCAATCCGAAGATTTAGAGAATAGAGAGCGGTCATCATAATAATTCCCGAAAGCAGATCCCTCACCTTTAATTTAACATGGATCAGCCCCGTCACTATTCCGGCCGCTGCTCCCGTCAGGAAGGCAAGAAAAAGCGTAACTAACGGATTCACTCCGGCAATAATCAGTACTGCCGTTATGGCTCCTCCCAGCGGAAAGGTCCCATCCACGGACAGGTCGGGAAAGTCCAGTATTTTATAAGTGATATACACTCCGAGCGCCATGATGGCATACACCAGACCCTCCTCCAATATTCCTAGCAGTACTGATAATAGATACCCCATTTTCCTACCTCCAAAAAATCCTGCAGGCCGCCGCTTCCGTGCCGCTGCCGCTCTATTCTTACTCTGTGATTATCTCATCAAACATTTCTTCAGCATTGCTCACCAGCTCCGCAGGGAAAGTGATGCCCAGGTTCTCGGCTACCGCTGTATTTCCATAGAAGGCAGCGTCCTCAATTATCTCGAAATTAATCTCATTTGCTTTTTTCTCTCCTTTTAATACCTGGGCGGCCATGGCGCCGGTCCGCTTTCCGAGCTCATAGTAATCCAGTCCCACGGTTGCCAGACATCCGATCTTTACCTGCTCTACCTCACTTCCGAATACAGGTATATTCTTGGCCGCCGCCTTCTCAAGTATTACAGGCAGGGAGCTTACTACTGTATTATCTGTCAGATTATTAATACAATCCACTTTCTCCAGAAGATTATCTGCAGCCAGGGGAATATCTGCAGTTGCCGCTATGCCGCTTTCCACAATTTCAAAGCCGTAATCCGCCGCAACTTCCTTATATTCTTCGATTGTCGATGCTGAATTCACCTCACTGGTGCTATACATAATCCCGATGGTTTTTGCTTCCGGAAGGACGGCACGGATCATCTCCAGCTGTTTTTTAACCGGAAGCTTATCGCTGGTACCTGTAGCATTGCCGCTGGGTGTTCCATCCGCCTTTGCCAGCTCCGCCAGAACCGGATCCGTGACGGCCGTGAAGATTACCGGAATATCGGTATTCTTGGCAGCCCCGAACGCGCTCTGTGCCATGGGTGTTGCGATTGCACAGATTAAATCCACCTTTTTGGATACAAAATTAGTGGCAATCTGACCTGCGTTACCCGTATCTGCCATGGCATTTTCATACAACACCTCAAATTTCTCTCCTTCGGTATAGCCCTCCTCGGCAAGTCCTGCCAGAAAGCCCTCCCGGCAGTTATCCAGAGAACCATGCACTGCAAACTGCCCGATACCGACGGTTATCTTGCCGTCTCCCTTGGTACTGCAGCCCGTCATCATTCCTATCGCCAACGCGATCACTAATACAAAAGCTACTAATTTCTTCATAAGAATCCTCCATTCCGCCGCTCTTTGCGGCAATCAAATTCAACTTAGGACAAGCAGCCTTCCGCTCGTCGCTGTCTAATAAAGATGTTAATGCTTTGTTCGTTCTCGCCATTTGTGGTCTGTCAAGCAGGTGGGCGGCTGCAGCTGATGCAACCAAAATAACCGGCACCATTTCTTCTGAAATAAAAAAAGCCCCAAGTATAAAATATACTTGAGACGAATTCACTCCGCGGTACCACTCAAATTGACCTATGATAAAAATGCTGAATAATCAGCTTAATCATATATCCACTTAACCTCATATACGAACCATATATGCCATGTTGATAACGGTTATGGTTTCCGTCAACGCCTACTGTCAATTCGGGTTGCCCTCAAAAGCCCATTCAGCTAAAAACTCCATATCGCATCCCACCAACTGCGACTCTCTGTGATGTCGTACTAAAGCCTACTCCTCTTTCTCAACGGTTTCTCTTATTATTAATGAGTACATATTAATACCTGATCATTGATTTGTCAATACTCAATTTTTTGAAATAACCTCGAAGCCTTTCTTATATGTTTCACTTTTTTATATCTAAATAGTATTTAATATCTTTAAAATAACCCCGATCAACTGACCGGGGTTTCGTTTTCTTCTGGTTATTCCTTCTTAGCATTTATTACTGAAGTCTGCCGGAAATGCCGGGTTGATCGCATAGAAGTTTCTGGAGTCAAGTTCGTCCTGGATCATTCTTAATGCCTCACCGAAGCGCTGGAAGTGAACTATTTCTCTTTCTCTCAGATATTTAATCGGTTCACACACATCATGATCATTTACCAGCCTCAGGATATTGTCATATGTTGTCCGCGCTTTCTGTTCTGCCGCCATATCTTCGACTAAATCAGTTATCGGATCCCCCTTGCTCTGGAAGAAGCAGCTGTTAAAAGGTATTCCACCGGCAGATTGTGGCCACAATCCAAGGGTGTGATCTACATAATAATTCTGAAAGCCGCCCTCCAAAATCTCAGCAGGGGTAAGATCTCTAGTCAACTGATGAACGATAGCACTGACCATCTCCATATGGGCAAGTTCCTCGGTGCCGATATCCGTTAATAAACCTGCTACTTTTCTGTTTGGCATAGCATATCTCTGGGACAGATAACGCATGGATGCCGCTAATTCTCCATCCGGACCTCCAAATTGGCTCATAATCACCTGTGCTAATTTGGGATTTCTCTCGGTAATATTTACGGGAAACTGCAATCTTCTCTCATAAGTCCACATATATTAGCACCTTCCTTCCCATGGCCAGGGATCGTCCACCCAAGTCCAACGTTTATCAACTTCCACACGATATGCTTCTATCGGGCCATAACATTTGGTATATTCCTGTACCGCTTCATTTCTTACCTTTGATACTTTGCTCCAGTGCTCCAAAGCTGCTCTGTCTGTCGGATGAGTGTCCAGAAATAATCTGAGTTCATCGCAGACGAAGCTGGTTGCTTCTATACATGCAAATAATTTCTCGCGGTTACTTCCATCCATCCTACTTACATCCCCTTCCATACCACTTTAGATCCAGTTCCTTAAACAGCGTCCCATTGGCTAACGCTACGAATTCATTCTCGTACAGGTCCCTGAAACGCTGCCAGGGAACGTAGCACATGCCGATGGGAAATCGTTCCGTATTTCCGTCAAAGCAATCTTTTTCACGCATGCTATCGGGTGTATATCCGCTTACAACATCACCACAAACAGGCTCCGGCCGATAGGGTGTCGGTGATACGTTTCGGTTACAGCCACCACTGTTTCCCATTGTGCCGCGATACATCCGTCTATCCATAAAGCTAGACTCTCCTTTCAAATTTCATTCATTTGGCAAGCAACATACTGTTTGATTTTGTTGTTCCTTACATATTATGAGCCAAGGACAATTCGGTGCCTGTATCCCGGGATTTATCAAAATTCCATAATGCTGCAGATCAGCTTGCGGTATTATTTCGTTGAAGCTCAAGGATGTGCATTGACAACACCATCTTTTTACTATAATATTTTAAATATAATCGGTACATCAGATACCGGATAAGGGGAGCGCATTGCATGTATTATTTTATTATTAACCCGAAGTCAAGTTCCGGCAGAGGAATCCGCTATTGGTGGGTTGTGAAGGATGAACTGGGCAAACGGCAAATAGAATATAACGCATACTTTACAGAGTATACAGGGCACGCCACGGAGCTTGTCGGACAAATCTGCGAGGAGAATGCCGGAATCAAGAATATTGTCATATTAGGCGGCGACGGGACTGTGAACGAGGTTCTTAACGGTATCCCGAATTTTGAAGAGGTGCTGCTGGGATATATTCCTTCCGGCTCCAGCAATGACTTGGCCAGAAGTCTGAGAATCCCCAAGGATCCGTTGGAAGCATTAGACCGGATTCTCAAGCCCACCAAATTCAGGTATCTGGACCATGGGCTGATCACATTTCCTGATGACAGGCAAACACCCAGGCGTTTTGCCTGTTCCAGCGGCATGGGCTATGATGCTGCCGTATGCCTGGAGGTTCAGAAATCTCCCTTGAAGAAAAGCCTGAACCGATTTGGCGCCGGTAAGTTTGTCTATCTTGTCATTGCCATTAAGCAGGTTCTGACAGCCCCCCGGGTGACTGCTTCCATCACAGTGGACGGTATCAAAAAAGACCTCTTTTCCAAGGTCCTTCTGATATCCAATATGATTCATAAGTATGAGGGCGGCGGCCTTATGATGGCCCCCAATGCCGACCCCAACGACGGAAAATTGACCATCACCTTAGTGCATAGCTTAAGCAAGGCCATGGTATTATTTCTGCTCCCCACTATCTTTACCGGCAAGCACATCAGACATCGGGGAGTTGAAACCTTCCATTGCTCCGAGCTGGAGATAAAAACCGACATTCCCGCTGCCATACATACGGACGGAGAGGTTCCGGCAGTATGCTCCCATATTAAGGTGAGCTGTATCCATGAACAAATACGAATGATTCTATAAAGAAAGTAGGCAAAAAGATGCAAAGAAGAACCAATATTCAGGATTCCTCCTTAATTATTATCTTAAGTATTATTACGATATTAGTTCAGTTTATCACATACTATTTCTTTGCAGCCTTTTATGTTATTTGGGGCATTGCAATCCTCGCAGCCCTGATTAGCTGTCATATCCTGCTGGAGCATACCATGTCCTACCCGGTTTGTTTCAATTATTCCTCACTGATATTGTTTATTAGCGGGATTATCCTGTTTTTATCCTTTAAAGGAAATCCCTCTTTTCTTCCTTATAGTAATACCATGCTGGGAATCGCCATAATCAACTGGCTTATTCCCTGTCTCTACTGCTACCTGCGCAATATGCTGGACAACGGAACACGTTTTACGGACTACCGCTTGTTCTATCGTAACGATGCCCTTCTTTTTTCCCTTCTGTACCTGGGAGTCTTGTTTTACGGGTGCTTCTTTAAAGGTGCTTTTCCCCTGGTATACCGCGGTAGTCTCGATACGGCGAACTTCATTCCCTTTGAGGCAATTACCGTCTTAATTGAGGATTATCTATACGATATCGTTCCTCTCAGTGATGTGCTCTTTTATATATCCATCCGCATTCTGGTCTTTCTTCCCTATGGCTTCCAGACGACGCTCCTGCTCAGGCGGCAATCAAGGCTTCCCAGGCTTCTGTCTTTGCTGGCCCTTCCCTGTGTCATTGAGGCCGCACAATATTTTGCCTTCCCCGAACGGTTTGATATTGATGATATCATTTATGCCTTCCTTGGAGGAATTCTCGGTTCCATATTATATCATCTCTGTAACCTGATATTCCGGGCAATTACCGGCAAAGATTTTCTTTCCAGGGAATCCGATTACCCCTACTCCAGGTCAGGACTTCATTTTTAGCTTTCTGCAGTATTCCAAAACTCGCTTAATATATTCTTCATGGAGCCCAGGCTCACCGCCACATTAGGGAACCACTCCCGGGGGAACAGATTATAATACTGCTTCTGTGTGAAGCGTTCGTCCAGCAAAAGAATAGCACCCCTGTCTTCCTTGGTCCGGATTACCCTTCCCGCAGACTGCAGTACCTTATTCATTCCGGAATAAAGATATGCATAATCGAAACCATTCCCGTTCTTCTCATCAAAATATCCCCGGAACAGCTCTCGTTCATTGCATACCATAGGCAGTCCGGTCCCCACAATAATCGCACCGATGAGTCGGTTATTCTTTAAATCAATCCCTTCACTGAAGATTCCTCCCATGACACAAAAGCCGATGCGGCTGTTTAAAGGTTTCTCTACGAATTCCTCCAGAAACATCTCCTTTTCGGCCTCTGTCATCGAAGCACTCTGCACTACTAATCCCTCAAGCTCATCTCCTGCCAGCTCTGCAACCGTCTGCAGCAATTGATAAGAAGGAAAAAAGACCATATAATTTCCTGTCCTCACTCCGGTAAAGTCTTTGATATAATCCAAAATCCTGCGGTATTCCCGCTCATTTCTTCTGGTATATTTTGTGCTGACATCTGTGCCGATCATAATCAACCGGTTCTCCGGCAGAAAGGAGGAAGGCGCATAAACCGCATAGTCTTCTTTATTTCCTCCCAGCTGTTCCATATAATAGCTGATGGGCAGCAGCGTTGCTGAAAACAGCACCGCACTCCTTCCCCGGTCCATGCATGCAATGAGATTCCTGGAAGGGTCCATACACTGCAGCTTGAGCCGAAATCGATCCTCCTCATAATCTGTATATATAGTATAATTATCATCATGAAGCTCGTACATGCTCAGGAAATGCCGAATGTTCATATAGAGGCTTAGCAGCTCCTCCTTACCCTCGGGGATATATCCTTCCTGCAAGAAGATTTCATATTCCGCCATCAGGCTGATTAAATGCATCACAAAGCCGTCCACATTCTCCAGCACCTCGAATTCATCGCAGTCCCTTTTAAGCTTCAACAGATCATTATTGCAGTACTCCAGCTGCCTGACCAGCTTTGCACTTCTATCCTTCACCAGACGCTTCGCTTCCAGAAAATCATCCTTATACAATACGGCGCTGTACATCTCTCTGGCCCGGTCAACCAGATTATGAGCTTCATCGACGAGAAATACATACTCCCCGGGCTTGTCGCTCATGAAGAAACGTCTTAAATATACATTAGGATCAAAAACATAGTTATAATCACAGATAATTGCATCCGACCAGAGAGTTACATCCAGCCCCATCTCAAAAGGGCAGACGCAATGCTTCTCGGAATAGAACAGGATATCCTCCCGGTTGATTTCATTGACATTGGCCAATAAATCATATACCGCGTCATTGACACGATCGAAATGTCCTTTTGCTCGGGGACAGGCCCCGGGATTGCAGTCGGGCTTATCCAGAATACATACCTTTTCCTTCGCCGTAATCGTCACAACTTTAAGATGCAGCCCGTATTCCCCCAAAAGCCCGAAGGTATCCTCCGCTACTGTCCGGGTAATGGTCTTTGCCGTAAGATAGAATATCTTCTCCGCAATTCCCTCCCCCATGGCCTTAACTGCCGGGAATACCGTTGATATTGTCTTGCCCACCCCGGTGGGCGCTTCAATAAACAGCTTCTTCTTTCTCAGAATCGTCTTATAGACTCCTGTGACCAATTCCTTCTGACCTTCCCGGTAGGGAAAAGGAAAATTCAGCGCTTTAATAGCCCCATTCCTCTTCTCTGCCCATCTTATCTGCCACGCAGCCCACTTTGCATATTCCCCCACCAACTCCTGAAACCAGAGCGACAGCTCTTCGTAGGTCAGAGTCTCATCAAAATAGCGAAGATTTTCGGTCTCAAGATTACAATAGGTCAAGCGGATCCCAATCCGGCTCAGCTCATACCTGGTCGCATAAATATAAGCATAACACATCGCCTGGGCCCGATGGACACCTGCCGGTTCCGTCATATGGGACAGCTCCATGTATACTCCCTTAATCTCGTCTATGGTGATCTCCGGAGGATCATCCTGAGTCTCCTCCAGCAAAAATATTGAAAAATCGTCTTTCATGGTATCATTGCGTATGATCCCGTCCGCTCTTCCTTCAACGGTCAGCTCAAAGTCAATGTCCTCCCTGGTTACAGGCACCGTGATACTTAGCGGGACCTCCGCCGTATAATTTGCCCCCATCTGTTTCTGCAGCTTGCGATGTATCTTGGAGCCCGCCTGCATGGCATCAATTTCGTTTCTTCCCCTGGTATTGTCAAGGTCTCCGGAACAAAGGATAAACTCCACCAGATTACGTACTGAGATTTTGATATTTCTGACTTCCTCCATCATTTCATTGATCCTCTCTCAAGTTACCCCACCTCTTCGAAGTTCACCATCTCAGACCCTCTCTACCATTCAGCGGAAGTATCTTCATAAGCATTCTCATAGAGCTTGGATTTTCCTGTCATCCACCATCTCATTGCAGGGTTCCACAAAATCTCCGACACATCAGAACAAAGCAAATCCGACTTGCTCTTCCCATGATACAGCATGAGCTCCCCTTTTTCTTTCTTATTACTATAATCTCTCAAATAAGCAATATTCTTCTCGTCAACAGCAACATAATCGCTCACGTCATCTGAGATCCGGATCTCCTTCCCCCCCTGATACAGGCAAAGAGTTGCATTATACTGTCTGCTGTTATAGGCTGTATAGTAGAGCAGGTTGTCACTTCCTTCATACTGATACAAACCGGAGGTATATACATCAGATGCAATTTTTTTGCCTCCCATATATAAATCTCCACTTTCTTTACTAACATCCTTAAAATAATACAGATTTTGGTTACCATTGCCTAAGAAATACACAGATACATCCTCATCGATCTTTTCAGGCTTTGATACCACTCCTCCTGAGATGACTGCACGCATCAATCTGCCATAACCCCGGTTGAAATCATATTCATCCAGGAAATAGATGGTTCCATCCTCCTGAATTCTCCATCCGTAGCCTTCGTCTGCTTCCAAAACACTTTCCCTGTCTCCGGAAGCGACAAATACTTCTTCTGAAGCCTTTTGGTAGGATGTTATATTATTTCCCAAATCCCATACGACATCACCCACATAGTAATAGTCATTATAGGATGCCAGAAGCTCGGACAGCTTCTGCTTCCCTCCTTCGGAAGAACTATATTTTTGATAAATTACCACCGGTATCATATTCGACTGCCCTATGGTATAGGAATATGTGTTGCTTACCAGATTCTCTGCTACTTTGGTTTCCTCGCCCTTGTTCCAATAATAAAGAGAATACTTATCGTAGGTGATTGCATTTTCCTGCGAAGCAAGAGCATCACGCAATTCATTTCGTAATTCTATCTCCTGGTATTCGACATATAACTTCCTGTATTCTTCCCAATTCCGGTTTTCCTCGGACTTCCAGTCATCATACTCTTTCTCATACTTCTGTTCCGCCTCTTCAAAGGCATCATAATCGTAGGTGTGGTTCCAGTATCCCCACTCCTCTGTTTCCTCATTATACTCATATCCCCATCCGCTGGGCTCCCATGTTACAATATCAAAATCAGAATAGGATGGGTAATCAGGCTCCGGCTTACTGACCGGTTCCTGGGGAGACACTGCATTTTGATCTGAAGCGAGCAGATCATCTGCGATAAAATCCTGCAGACGGTTAACAACCTCCTCTTTCCGCAGATAATAGATGGATGTTTCATCGATTATAGAAAGAACCTGCTCGATATTGGAAGCTATTTTTTCCTTATCTTCTTTGCCCTCTTTGCTGTAGAGTATGCCATTCTTTGTATAAATCATTTTTCCTGTCTCCGGATTCGCCATATGAATCCAGGCATCAGAATCAATCTTTGTCTTTTCAGCCTCCAGACCTTTTAAAGACATCTCGTAGATGGTATATTCACCATCTGTCATCCTATTGTAAATAATATAGTCACCCTTATGATTTACATAGTAGACTCCCACACCATCATCCAGCTTATTCTTCTCACCGGTCTTTCTATCATACACATACAGACGCTTTTCCTCTCCCTTGCAATAGAAAAATTTGCTGCCATCCGATGTGAGCACGGGTACATTCAACCCCAGAGAGTTAACTTTAATATCACTATCAATTTTTACCGCAGCATCTTCCTTTGTATTGTTTGCTTTTAAATCTCTCCAATAATAAGACACACTGTCATTATCTGTTCGATCCGGATAATAGAGATAACGGTTGTTACTGTCCGTAAGTATATAACTCTCAAAATCAGAGAATTCGTCAAGCTCCGCCGTATCAGAGCGCATCAACCGTTCCGTCAATTCAAAAGATTTCTTTTGGGGCAGGAATTCAAAATTCAGTTCTCCGTCCTTACCATAGATGATATTGGCGCCGACAGAATTCATTCCCGTCAATGACACCACCGCAACCACCGCAATCACAGCGATCAACACAAATGCTGTGAGGGCAAGAAAAATGGGACTGCGGGATTGCTTCTTCTTTTCCTTCTCATTTTCCTGTTTCGCATGCTTCTCATCCTGCACAAGTATTACTTCCTTATCTCCTCCGTTTATGGGAGTTCCGCAGTCCACACAAAAGGCATTCCCCTCCAGTATTTTAGATCCGCAGTTGGTACAAAAAACTTCTTCTCTGTAATTTTCTTCCTGCAAAACAGGTTCAGAAGCAATTACTTTTGTTCCACAATCGGTACAAAAGAGTGCACCCTCTTTCAGATCCGCGTTGCAATTGGAACACTTTCTCTGTTGTGACATAATTAGTATCCTCCTCTGCTTGTCTTTCTATTAAGGAATAATTCCCCTTTGAAGCTTCAGGTGTAAAATCCTTTTTACACTTTCATCAATTCGCTCCTGCGTTATCTCTCCCTTTTGCACCGCTTGAAGCAATGCATTCGCAGAGCGTTCCAGATCGGCAGGGCACAACAGGATATCCGCTCCTGCCTTGACACTGCGGACCGCAATCTCCCCGGAGCCGTAGTAATCTGTCATGGCCTTCATATTTAAGGCATCTGTAATCACAACACCACTATAATTCAGTTCATTTCTCAAAATATCAGTAATGATCTTAGGAGAAATCGTTGCCGGGACATCGTCTATCTCCGGTACCAACAGATGCCCTACCATAACCATGTCCGCTCCGGCATCGATTCCTGCCTGAAAGGGCAGAAACTCCTCTTTTCTAAGTTCCTCCAGAGTCTTATATACATAAGCTGATCCATGATGGGAATCACTTTTTGTACTCCCATGGCCCGGAAAATGCTTTAGAGAGCAGACCACTCCCCCATCCTGGAACCCTTGCACCGCTGCCGGAATCAATTTTGCCGCTTCCTCAAAATCATCGCTATAGGCCCGGTCAGCGATTACGGTATTCTCCGGGTATGACCATACATCCGCTACCGGTGCAAAGGCGGTATTAAAGCCAAGATCGTGGATTGCTTTTGCTATCTGCCTGGCATTATCATAAGCAAGATCGCTGCCCTGATCCTTATAGTAAAACATTGCTTTCATCTCATACGTTCCCAGGGCCTTCTTCACTCTGGCAACCCTTCCGCCTTCTTCATCACTGGCAAGAAATAAGGGAACCTCAGAAAATGATTGTATCCCCTGAAGCATTGCTTTGGCCTGATCTTCACTCTTCAAATTACCGGTAAGATAGAGAATACCCCCAACGGGGTACTTCTTCAAAGCCTTTTTTGTTGCTTCACCGGCAATGGTTGTATTACTTGCTCCCGTTAATGTATCTGCAAATACGATAAACATTTGATAGACCTTATCCTTCAGATCCATTTGATCCAATATCTGACGGATGCGTATCTCCTCCAATTCCTCCCGCTCATCACCCTTTTTGTTCTCCCCCTTCTCCGGTATCACTTCCTTCTCATCTGCAGCCATACTGTCCCGGGACGATTCCCCTGGAGGGCTCTCTTCCCGGGGTGTTTCGCTTGGAAATACGCTCTCCCGGGGTGTTATATCGGGAGATGCACTTTCCCCGGATGCTTCGTCTGAAGACGGCGACTCTCCGGGAGACTCCCTTGAAGGGATATCTTCCCCGGGGATTTCACTTATGGATATACTTTTCCCGGGTAACTCTTCTGGAGATGCGCTCACCGGCATTACCTGCTCCGGCCTGCTCACCGCGGCCTCAATCTCTCCGATGAAAACAAATATAATTAAAACCGTGGAAAGAAGCAGGCCTATGCCCATCAGCCCTTTCCATATTCGATTCTTCCTTCTTCGCCTCAATGATTGTACCCTTTCTACTCATATTCACAAATGTAGGCAATTTTTCCTGACAGATTCGGATAGTCCGCCACGGGATTGTTGCGTTGGTCGTTCCAGCTCCATCCTCCCAGCTTCTTGATATTCCAGAGCATTAAATACCATTCATCCACACCATCCAGATCCTGTCTGGAGGGTTCTCCCTCACACCATGCCGAATATGCAAACTCTTCTCCGGTAATCCAGTGTGCAAATACCTGCCCGCTCTCATCATAGGACGTATATCCGCCAATCCAGACATGAGTAGCCTTTGTCGCCTCTGCCAGCTTGATTGCCTGATCCATCTCATCCTGAGAGGTTATGGTAATCAGATGACCTCCCCGCTCCTGACATTTTTGGTTTGCCTCCTCCCATGAAATATCCTCTATGAAAATCTCATATCTGGAATCAGATACTGCAACTCCCCCATGGTCATTCAATGTCTTTGTCGGGGTAAATTCCGCCGTGCATTCTCCCAGATAGCCGCCACCTGCCACCTTTACCGTCAATTCCCTTGACAGGTAAGCATCCAGACTGCTGTCACTTTCATATTCCACCACATACATTTCCTGCTGCTCCCTGTAAATGGTACGATAAATTTCCTGCAAATCATAAAGATCATTGATATTCCAGTACCTTCCGTTTGTTCTGGCTGCCATATCTCTTAATATAGTTTCCTCCACATCCCCGACTCCGATGATATACAGAGGAACCTGCTTCTCATTGGCATAACGAATTACCTGCTCCGCGGTGCGTTGGCTCATATTATCGACACCATCGGTAAATGCTATCGCACATCTGGCTCCACCCTGCAGAGCTGCATGATTGACCCCCGCATAGACCGCATCATAAAACATCGTCATTCCATCCGTTGACATACTCTGGATTCCATTGATCAGACGTTCCGGATTATTTGTGTAGGTACACATTTGCTGTACAATAGAGTCAAAGGCTATGACCTCTGCCTTGTCTCCGGTATTAAACTGAAGCTTACTTACAAACTCTATCATGACCTCTTTAATTTTTTCCATATCCAAATCATTGATACTGTCACTTTTATCTGCAATCAGGGCAATATTCACGCCGGTATTTCCCTTGATCATATGTACTGATTTGATTTCTCTCGCCAGATATGCACCGCCCTCAATCTGCTCTTTTATGACAAAATCCATTGGTGTCAGGCGTTCAACCTGCTCCCCGGTATCCATCTTCTTGATCCTGATATAAGCCTTTACCTTGGGGTACTTGCTCAAATCCGTAGAGATCAATGCCACCTCGGCTTCCTGCAGTACCGGCGTATCATAATCGCTATTTGCACCAAGCTCGAAACCTCCGACAGATATAGTGACCCGCAAATCACGATTTTCGTTTCCATTCTCTGCATCCTGTGCGATATACTCCAATTTCACCTTTCCGGGAAGAAAATTCGTCTTAACTCCATCGATCTTTGTTCCCATCTCCAGGAGGGATAGATCATCCGCTGTAAGTGCAATATCCCCTTCATAATTCAAAGTGACAGTTACCCTGGGAAACCCGGAACTGTCAATTTCATTGATCACCGGGCGCATTGTTATCACAGAGAGTAGTTCCTGATATTTTGCGTAGTCCGGTTCTCCCTGTTCTATCTGAAAATTCTGAATTTCAGAATAAGCGCCATCATAATCATCTCTGGTTAAATATTCCCTAACCCGTTCTGCACATTCTTGAAGTTTGAGAGACTGCTCCTGCGTCTGGGGCGAAGATGCCGCAACATCCATCACCTCACGGGGATTGTCCTTTTCAACTCTCTCTGTACGTAATCCTTCCTTTTTCGCATCCTCGGGCTCTTTTTCCTTTGTTAATGCTTTATACCCAACATAACTGCCGCCCAGCAGACATAGAATCAAGACCGGGATAAGGACCCATTTCCATTTCCTAAATAATACTCCTGCTTGATTCCTCTCCTGTTCCGATTCCTGAGGTGTTTCCTGACTGGATTTTCTGCAATTCGTGCATACACCTTCCAAGTTATTAATCTCTTTTCCACATTTCCCGCAATACATTTTCTCCCATCCCCCTGAGCATTCATCCTTTTATAAAACTGGTAGGGCTATAGTATCATATTCTTCATTTTATTACAATAATTTCTTGTCACAAAAAGAGATCTGTTATACAATGAAAGAGATTAATGGAAAACTATAACACTATATCAGACCATTTTTTGTACAGGAGGATCATATGGCAAATCTAAAAAATGCATTTACCAAGGGAATCGCAACCATAAATGTGAAAACAAACAATTTCATGGAAGAAACTAAATGCAAAACATATATCACAACTTTGGAAAACGAGATCAAAGAACTAAAGTTTCAAATTGGTAATAAGGTTTATGAGAAATGGGCTGTTCAGGAGGAGTTTGTTGAAGAAATCGAAGGTACTCTTCAACAAATCGCAGAAAAATATCAAGAAATCCAGACACAGGAAGCAAGAATGCAGCAATTACATAAAGAAGAGCAGCAGATCCTGGGGAATGCACAGAAACTCCCGGAAGGGGAAAATACCGTCTTTTGCAGTCAGTGCGGAATGCAAAATGCACCCAACTATAAATTTTGCTGTAAATGCGGGGTTGCACTAAAATAGAAGGCAAAATATTAATACCTATACTTTAATTAACTGAGTGGTCTCGGAAACTAAGCAATAAAGTATGAGACTTTATGCAAAAGCTTTGCATGTCAGATTTTTGAGTGGTTTCATGAAAAATAGGCATTATGAAAAAGCCTCCTGGAAGCAGGCTTTTAAGAAGTATCGGGTTTAGTAATTAGGCAGCATCTTTCTTTGCTTTTTTAATCCTTGCATCAAGATGGATGTTGATACCAATCATTATCGTGAAAAATGAGTACCTCTTTTTACCACGTATCCTCATATCATGCAGATGATAATCATTGAGAACCCGGTTGTTAATTCGTTCTGAACAGGTTCTGGAACTGAAGGTATCTTTCCATTCCCGGCTTCCTCTTGGGACAGGAGGAAAGAGACGGATGTCCCAGTCCGGTTTAGTATAAACCACCCTACCATAAGCAGAGGGTGAACAGGAAACTCCAAGTGGACATTCATCTATGGCGCCACATTTGGCGGGGCAACGCCATTTGTGGCGGGAACGTCCTTTACAGAAGCCCTGCAGGATCATTTTAAGGCCTGCCTTGCAGAGAGGAACTCCCTCACTTGAAAATTCCATGGTCTGTGGAAGGGATTCTGGATGACCGCGGTTAGAATTCAGGTCGATAAAGGGGATGATGTTCCAGGTTTTACAGAGCTCATAGGTAGGATAATTATCATTTGCCGAATCAAGACAAAGGTTTTTAACAGGAAGGCCAGGATTCAACTTTCTGAATTCTGATAAAGTAACGACGGCACCTACACTGTCATGGCGTTTGGCATCCAGAAAACGGATATGTAGGGGAAGATCGGTATGATACGCAGGATTATAGGTGGAAATCATATAAAGCGTATATCCGAAGTACCATGCTGCAAGATCACCATCCCAACTGTAAGAAGCATCTGGATCTGAAAACTTACGGTCGCATTTACAATCATAAATCCCTTTTTCTCTGCAATCACAGACTTTGGTACCAAGAGGATCGCAATGACTGTGGACACAGGTACCATCACCGGCAACCGTAAGATTTTCCTTAGAAATGAGACCAAGTTCAATGGAAGGGACAATAGCAATAAGCGAAAAAATTTCCTGGAGGAGTTTTTCATAATGGAAAGGAAGTTCTTTCTCTACGATAGCATAAGAGACCATTTTCTTGACAATTTCAGGATGTCGATTAGGAAATTTCTTGCCCTTTCCCGGTTTTTTAGAAGGTCTCTTATTTTTAGGAAAATGATAAAGATGTTTCCGGTCAGCCTTGTCAAGAGCTTTGTGGCGTAGCCACAGACGATCAATAAAATCATAGTAGGAACCCAGCGCAGGAAGTTCGTCAGGAGAACAACCGACAAGAATGGCCAGAATATCATCATTCATAAGGGTATTAACCCAGAGGTCAATACTGCAAAAACCACAGTCCAGCATCAAGATGAAGGAGCGAAAAATTTCAGGCTGGTGTAAGGCAGGTCTTCCAGTATGACTGTAACAAGGGGCAAGATGGGCTAAAAGCGGGTCAAGGCTGAGAGAAGTTAGTTTTGCAATAGAGTCAGAATAAGAAATAAGTTTTTTACGCTGAGAATCATTCAAAGAAGCAACAGCGTCAGAAATAAATTGCTGATAATCAGCGTGAGAAGTCCAGCTTTTCAGCATAAGTGAAGCACCTCCAAAAAATGTATTTTTAATAAGGGCTTCGCCGCAAATATTTATACATTTGTCAAGGGGTTTTTGAAAAAATATGCAAAAAAGTTGGAGAAGAAGGAATAAACAGAATCATAAAAAACAGAGCAGAATCGGGTATTACAGAGTTTCCGAGACCGCTCTAACTACAAAAGGAGATACGACATGGAACAACGATTTGACCCTATGACGGGCCAACCCATTATTAAAAACGAGGCTGCTTCCTCCGAGATAAATTTTGATCCCATGACGGGTCAACCCATTATTAAAACCGAGACTGCTCCTTCCGAGATGAATTTCGATCCCATGACAGGCCTACCCATTATTAAGACCGAGACTGCTCCTTCCAAGATGAGTTTCGATCCTATGACAGGCCAACCCATAGAACGTGGTATCTCGGCAAATCCAGGTATGCCGATAAAACAGGGCAAGGGTAAGGCAATGGGAATTTTAATTGCTCTTGGCGTCATTGTAGTAATTGCATCGCTTGCTTTGATTGGAATTCGAAGCGGGGTATTTTTAAAACCATCGAAAAAGGTGCTTCTTGCAGCTGTAAACACCTTACAGGATCAACCCCGCTTTATCAAGGATTTATCCAGTGCGAAAGTTAATGATCTTCTAAATTCCGGCAAATATACAATTGAGGTCTCCTCTCAATTTGAGGATTTTGATGTTGATATTCTCTATCTTGCAGAGCCATCCAAGATGCAATTAACCGGCAATGTTGAATCACGATTAATTGATATTGATTTTATAGCAGAAATGACCTCCGATCAGATCAGATTTAAAATCCCCGTCAAGGATCGGCGTATGTTCACTTATAATTACCGAGAAGAGAAGGACGGTGCCATCGTGGATATGGTCGGCGATTCTATGCTGACAGAAATCGACAATGCACTGATTCATCTGAATTCCGGCAATCAAAACAAGGATCTTTCAAAGGATATGATCAAGGTGCTTCAAAAAGAATATGATACACTCAAATTCAAATCCCTTGACAAGAAGGACTTTACCATTGATGAAAAGAAACGTTCCTGTAAAGGATATTCTGCAACTATCTCTCCAGATCATTTGGAAAACATTATCGATGGCATTGAAGAAATCTGGGAGGATGCATTCGATGAAACCTTCCGCGCAGCAGAACTACGACCGGATCAGGCTTTTGATGAATTAAGATATGGGTTGAGATATATGGATGATATCCGGCTGGAATGCTATCTTTACCGCAACAAACTGGCGGCTATCATCCTGGAATCCGATGACGACGATGTACAGATCCAACTACTCTTTGAAGGCGGCGATACAAGAATGCAGAATATGAGGTGCATCGTTTCTGAATATGATGATGTTGCCGAACTCCAACTAAAAGGAAGAATCCAGGATTCAGAAGAAAGATACAGTCTAAAAGCAAAAAATAAGTATGATAGCTATGATCTCGCTGAATTGAGATATGATTACAAATCCGGAGCTTACAGAATACAGGCCGGAGAAGGTGATTATGATGAGATCATGCTAAAGGGAACTATTAAATCGGATCGCAATGGTCTTACTCTCACCCTGGATCAGATTGACGTTTATGGGATACCGGAGATCACCGGTTCACTTTCCGTTAAGAAGGGATCTTCCATTCAAGAGATCAGCGGTGATGAATATGATATCGGAGAAGCTTCCTATTTTGAGCTTCTGGGTTGGGTTAATGAATATAGAAGTCTCCTGTCTGGAGCAATCTGGTAGATTTCATAATTAAATTTATGTTTTCATACTTGCATTTTTTACCTCAATCTGGTACATTCTACTTATATTCCTTTACTAATTTATAGGAATAAGCAAGCTGAATAAAACACACATTTTGCTTGTCATTAAATAAAAAAGCGAGGTAGTATTATGGGTGAGCACAATCACGGAAGCGGCTGCGGCTGCGGTCATGATCACGAACACGAGCATGATTCAATCACATTGTCCTTAGATGACGGTACCGAATTAAATTGTATCGTATTAGAGATTTTTACTGTAGATGACAAGGAATATATTGCGTTGCAGCCGGAAGAAGGAGAAGAGGAAGAGGATAATGTATTCTTATACCGCTTCATCCAGGAGGGCGATGAGGATCCCCAGCTTCTTAACATCGATGATGATGATGAATTTGAAGCTGTGGCAGACGCTTTTGAAGAATTGTTGGATTCCGCAGAATATGATGAAATGTTCGATGACGAGGACCTTGAGGAGTCAGAGGACGAGGAATAGTCATGACAGGAGCCCGGTCCAGAGGACCAGGCTCCTAATCGATACACTTACCACCGCAGGCTTTTTAACGAGAGCCTGCTATTTTTATTGGCCTGTCTATGCGCTGCAGCCGCTGTCAGGCCGCTCCTTGTCCTCTGTTTCTCTGATCTCATCAATAAAGCGTGACCACTCGGATATTTTATTATAACGCTCTCTGGCACTGAAAATATAAAGATATTCCATGGCCCTGGTCATCGCCACATAAAACAGCCGCCTCTCCTCCTCCAGATCCTCTTCCAGGACTGCCTTCTTATGGGGTGAAATCCCTTCATTGGCATCCACCAGAAATACCGCCTCAAATTCCAGACCTTTCGAACTGTGCATGGTAGCTATGGTGACACCGTCCCCCTTATGCTGCCTGGCATCATTCGCCTGCCTCTTCAGTTCCTCCCGGTATTCATCCATATGTCCGAACCACTGCTCATAGGTTCGAAAATCCCTTGCGCTTTCTTGCAGCTCATCCAGAATATCCATCAATTCTTCTTCCCTGATTTTTCGCTGCTGGGCATACTCCTTCAGATAATCCTCATATCCGATCCCCCGTCGAATGTAATTTACAGCTCCGTAAGGGTTCATGCCGTCCAGAAGGCCCAAATCATATTCAAACTGGGTCAGCCGTTCCAACATCCAATCCTTATCCTCATAATAATCCTTCACCTCTTCAAAATCCACCTCAGGGCGGTCAAAGCACTCCCGGCTGACATACCTTTTAGGCCGATTGATGATTTGAAGGTACAGGCTCCGGTCCGTCCTTCCCATTGCCAGTTTAATATAAGCTATGATATCCGATGCGATCCAGTGGTCAAAAAGATTTGGCAGAGTATCCTTCATAACAAAAGGAATATTGTACTCCATCAACTTGTGCAGCATGGAGCCCGAACCCAGGCTGGTCCGAACTAAAATTGCCATATGGGAGAGAGGAAGCCCTTCCTTGTTCAATCGCAGAATTTCCTGGGCCAATCCGTTGTTTTCCTCTGTCAGGGTATTAAAATGCCGGATAGTAATCTCCCTACCGGTCTGCTTCGCTGCCAATACCTGTTTTTCAAAGCGCTGCTTATTATGCCTCACCAGTTTTTTAGCCGCCTGAAGAATTGCCGGTGTGCTCCGGTAATTCCGATCCAGAAGCACCTGTCTGCAGCCGGGATAATCCAGCGGAAAATTCAGCATAATCTCCGGTCTGGCACCCCGGAAGCGGTAGATAGACTGGTCGTCATCCCCCACAATGAACAGATTGTTCTCCGGAAGAGCCAGCATTCGGATGATATCATACTGCACTGAGTTGATATCCTGAAATTCATCAATGAGAATATAGCTGAACTTCTTCTGCCACAGCTTCAGAATATCCTCCCGCTGTATCAGCAGTTCATAACACAATAGCAGCATATCATCAAAGTCAATCAGGTTAGCGCCTGACAGCCTCCGGCAATATGCATTATAAATACTGCGAAATACCTCATCGGCACAGCTTAGGGAGTAATAGTTTGCTATCTCCATCCTGCTCCCCTTCACCAGGCTGATTTCAGAAAAAAGATCGGAGATAAACTCCTTCTCATCATCATACTCCAATCCATACTGGTGGATGATCTCCTTCATAAACTGGAAGCGAACATCATCCCTGATGATATTCCCGGCATTGAGATGATATGCATGCTTCAGTATCGTGAAAAAGACTGCATGAAAGGTCCCGAAATTAACCTTAGTCTGCAACGTATTGCGAATTTTAAGAAAGCGTTCCTTCATCTCATTGGCTGCAGCCTTTGTGAAGGTGATTACCAGAATCTGCTCCTCCGGTATTCCCACCTGCGTGGTCAGATACATTGTTCTCTCTGTTATTACAAGGGTTTTACCCGACCCGGGACCCGCAAGAACCAGCATTGGCCCATCCTTGTGAAGCACCGCCTGCTGCTGTGCCTGATTCATCTGTTTATTCATATCATTGCCTTTCATCTGCGGAAACTGTTTGATTAAAAGAATTGGAATAGATTAGAGTTTGTTGAAGAATATCATCATCTTTTGATCACCAATAAAAAGTCCTCTCTATATCAACTGCCGCTAAGATAGTCATACATCATCACTACACAAATATCCCCTCTCCCATGCCTCTTGATAGGTTATATCTAACTCAATTCCATCTATTATACCCATAAACCTTTCTCCATCGAGATATCCATCCGTATAAAGTTCTGTGGATGTCCTAAATTTTTGTTCATCTAAATAAAAGCTCATGTATTCAGGATAATATCCCTTTTTCGGAGCATTTTTACGGTCATAATCAATGCCCATAATATGTTTCATACCTTTATAAATAAAGTCTATTTCATATTCAATCTGATAGGGATCAATTTCCGCAATTGCCATATTCAAAATATCCAATGCTGTTTTTGCAGATACGAAAAAATTTGTTTCCTTTTTTGCCTTTTCTTTTTTACCGAGTAATCCCATCGTAGGCCTCCATTCAAATTCTCCCTTGGCAGTGTGATGCAATCAGCCATAAATTTATAATAGCATATTTTAGCGCACAACAAAAGACATAACTACCCTATTAATGAAAGCTATGTCCTTGTGCTCCTACGATGCTTTGCTGCAATTGATAAAGGGTATATCGTGTTTCATACTGATCCACTCTGATTTACTGGGATGACAAAACTTTGGCAACCCAATACCCCGAATATGCTTTACCTTCTATCCAATAATCATACGGGCACATACTATAATTAAGTTTATAGCTCATTTTTATGGCTTCATCAGCTTTATTGTTATGATGAGTGCGAATTTGTTTAAACCCAGCACTTCGTGCCCAATCCTCAGAACGAGTAATCAGATATTGTCCAATTCCCTGTCGTCTATAATTTTCGTGAACCTCAACAACTTCAATGAATGCATCTTCTAAATGTTCCAGCGGATATGCCAAAGTTCTTGGAGTAACGCAGACAAATCCTACAGGAACATCACCGTCAACTGCGGCAAGTGCGAATGTATCATCTCTAAGTGTAATATACTCTTTGACCCATTCACCATATGTTTTAGTAATTCTCTCGAGAAGTACTTTATCAATTTCTTTGTAATCAATCTTCATACTTTCCTCCCATTATTTGGGAAATCCAAAGTACAGTCACCCTCCTTGATGTGGTTCTGGTAACAATGTCTGTGCATTTATTGTAAACACCTCTCTCATCATTCTAAGAGGCTTCTAAGAAATTAGCAAACTGCGCTTAGCAGCTCAATTGCTTTCCTGATTCTTCTCAGGCTTTCCTCTTTGCCCAAAATATTCATGATCTCATAGGCGCCGCCCGGTGTGGACTGCTTACCGGATACGGCGGTTCTTACCGGCCACAGGCCCTGGCCGTTCTTGATCCCCTGCTCGGCGATATAAGACATGATAACCGCTTCAATGGATGCTTCACTGTAATCCTCCAGTGCCTCGAATCTCGGAAGAAGATCGGTCAAAACCTTCAGGGAGTTCTGAGAATCCGTCTTCATCTTCTTATGGGTATACATCTGGATATCATACTCCGGAAGCTCATCAAAGAAATCAATGATCCCTTTAATATCCACCAGCGTCTCTATTCTGGTTTTCACTAACGCTGCAATTTTTCTTAAATCCAAATCCCTGGTTACTGCCTCCCGAAGATACGGAAGCGCCAGGTCATAGAATCGATCAAAATCCATGCTCTTGAGATATTCGCCGTTCATCCAGCGAAGCTTTACAATATCAAACACTGCGGGGGCCTTGTTGATATGGGTGTAATCAAACTCACGAATCAACTCCTCCAGGGACATAATCTCCGTATTGTTCGAGGAACTCCATCCCAGCAGAGCAACAAAGTTAATGATTGCCTCTGATACAAAGCCCTGCTCCAGCAAATCCTCATAGGAAGAATGTCCGCTGCGCTTACTTAACTTCTTATGCTCCTCATTGGTGATCAGGGGTAGATGGACATAAACCGGCTCCTCCCATCCAAAATCCTGGTACAACCTTGTATATTTCGGTGTGGAGGATAAATACTCATTCCCTCTTACCACATGAGTTATCTTCATCAGATGATCGTCAACGACATTGGCAAAATTATAGGTGGGAAAACCATCGGATTTGATCAGAATCATATCATCCAACTCTTCGTTATCCACGGTAATCTCTCCGAAAATCGCATCATGGAAGGTAGTGGAGCCCTCGGTCGGGTTGTTCTGGCGAATTACATAGGGAATCCCCTCTGCCAACTTTGCTTCAATCTCTTCCTTGGACAGGTGAAGGCAATGCTTGTCATATTTGATAATTTCCTTAACTTCCTTAGAATCCTCTTCACCTTCCTCAGAAGCATTCCCAACTGCCGTCTTTAAGGATGCCAGACGGTCCTTGGTACAGAAGCAGTAATAGGCAGCTCCCTTATCCACCAGCTGCTTGGCATACTCCAGATAGATCCCGCTTGCCTGGCGCTCGCTCTGTACATAAGGTCCATATCCCCCGTCCTTATCCGGCCCTTCATCGTGATTCAAACCGGTCCCCTGCATCGTACGGTATATAATATCCACCGCACCTTCCACAAGGCGTTCCTGATCCGTATCTTCTATTCTGAGGATGAAGGTTCCTCCCTCATGCTTTGCAATTAAATACTCATATAATGCGGTTCTTAAATTCCCTACATGCATTCTGCCTGTAGGACTCGGTGCAAATCTGGTTCTGATTGTGCTCATTCTGACCTCCTAATAATATTGCTGCAGACTTTCTTTTATTTTATTTTAAACTATTGAACAGATTTTCATAATAGCTATTATAATCAAAATTACCGCTCATCATCTGCTGAAACATGGGCACATAAAATATGACAATAAAAAGTATCAAAAAAACTGCTACGATCCCAACAAAAATCAGGGTAACTCTCGCCCAGTTCCTCTTAGTTACAGGAGTGCTGTTGCCAAAGGCCCAGATAAACAGCATAATAATGAATATCAGCCAGCCGACATAGGGCACCAGCAATAATGCATAGGTTCCAAGCCAGCTTAGAAAACTTATGGGCCTCTCTTCCACGCCCGGCTGCTGCGTTGCAGTCAGAGGCTGACCACTTACAGGGGCTGGCTCCTGATGCAGCTCCGGCTGGTTATAAAGGCCTTGTCCACCCTCAACCCTTGCCGTCTGTCTGTGTTCCCGGAAGGAAAAGCCGCAGTATTCACAAAAGTTGGCCGCTTCATTCTGTATCTGTCTTCCACAGTTATTACATATCATTGGTTTTCACCTCTTTTTGCATTGTTTTTTTATTATACCACATTCCGCCTAAAAATCAATTATCCAAAATAACAGTGCCGGGATGATGTAATTCACCCCGGCACCTCACCGTCTTTTACCTTAACCCTCTGTCTTCATAGCTTCAATTGCACTGATCTTCGTAGCGCGTCTTGCAGGGAAATAACCCGATGCCAGACCCACCGCCACAGAGATTAACAACGACATAACCGGAAGATAGAGCGGTATAATCGAGAATTTGGTATTTGCCATATCATACATATAATTACCGGACATCAATGCTCCAAATATGGGAGCGCCAAATTTATTGATCAACCAGGAAGAGATGTATCCGAGAATGATGCCGACGATACCGCCGAATAAACCGATAATTGCGGCTTCCAGCAAAAAGAGCTTGCGAACATCCTTTACGATACAGCCCAGCACCTTCATAATACCGATTTCTTTGGTCCGTTCATAGATGGACATAACCATGGTATTGGCAATACTGATGGCTGATACTACCATGGCCACCGCACCCAGGGCTCCCAGCACCATTTGGAGGGTCTCCGAGGCTTTCTGCAACGGTCTCAAATACTGCATCATGCTATAGGATTGGAAGCCCAATTCCTTGATTTTGTCCTGAACTTCAATTACATTATCAATATTATCCACATTCAGCTTGATGCTCTGATAAGATTCCATGGATTTAATGGCCCTTTTCCGGTCCTCCAGAGAAAGTGTATTGCAGTATTTACGATAAATCTGCTTCAGATAGTCGATATCAATATAAACATTGTAATCATATTCACTGTTCGTCTTTTCCATCTTGGCAATATGCTTTAGAGGCAGGGAGAACTGCTTTTTCGCATCATTCACAGCAAACTCTTCGAATTTTAGCACAACCTTATCCTTCTGCATATCAATCTGAACCTGATTATATCCCCTGGAATACGGATCATAGAACCCCCAGGGCATATCGCTTCCGAATACGATCCATGCATTATCTCCCGACGTTGGGTAGGAGCCGTAAGCAAGGGGCGGAAAATCAAAGGCATCAAAAGTGTCCAGATCAATCGCCGTGAGCGATACTCCGCTTTGATACTTTCCGCTATATAAACTTCCATATTTTTGAACCACCGGAGATACTGCCTTCACATGCTCAATCTGGCGTATCTGTTCCACCAGGCGGTCATCCAGTTTCTGCTCCTTCGAACCGGTCCAATTGCCGTCATCATCAGTGATATCTGCCCAGGTATTTACCGTAATGGTGGTCAATCCACCCTGCTGCATAACCTGGGACTCAAAATTATTCTCCATGCCATAGCCTATGGATCTCATAATAATAATGGACAGCGAACCGATGACAACACCCAGAACAGTCAAAAATGTTCTTGCTTTTCTACGGGACAGGTTTCTTAATCCCATTTTAAACAGATCGCTAATCCTCATACAGCTCAATTCCTTTTTTGATTTTTCTCTTCGCTAAGAGAACACCTAGAACTACACTGACTGCCAGCACTACGCCTGAGATACCGATTACAAAGGGCCAGGAAGATAACAGCGGATCCTTTACTCCTGTTCCCATGGGATCGACGACCATTCCTTCTCCCAGTTCCATACCATCCCCGGGCATCATACCTTCTCCGCCAATCATATCTCCTCCGATCACTGCACCTTCCTCAGTAACCACGCCGTCTCCACCGACTGTTTCCTCTCCGGTAACTGCACCGTCTTCGCCGACCGCACCCTCTTCAGTAACTGCGCCGTCTTCGCCGACTGTTCCGTCTCCGGTAACTGTACCTTCTTCGCCAACTGCACCGTCTTCGCCAACGGTACCATCTCCGGTAACTGCACCGTCTGTAACCTCTCCGGTGACAACACCTTCCTTGGTAACTGTACCTTCATTGGCAATCACGACCTCTTTGGTAGCCGGCTGGGCTACCGAAGCAGTTGCAGTTGCCACTACTATTCCATTGCTTAATAAACTTTCCATAATCGTCCTCCTACAACCTGCCCTGATTAGTTCCCATTCTGTTCCTGCTTACGGAGCCTTGCCTTATATACGCTAATTACAATCTTTCTTGTGATCGGTATAAAGGCGGCAAAAATAACGATCTGTATGATCACAAAGAGCCATACCGGTAAAATTTCTTTTTTTGCCACAGGGACCTCCGGATTGAATACGTCGATATCCCCGCCGGGCATTCCCGGTTCGAAGGTTGTCGCAGACATAACCTGGGTCTCAAAATCCTTTGTAAATTCTATCTTATCACCATTACTATCCTCGAAGGAAATATGTAAAACACCTTTGGCAGTCCCCTCCATATTAGGTATTACATCAAATTCGGCATAAGAGGAGCTTCCGGCGGCTACATTGCCAAGGAAGAACATATTGCCGTCCGATTTTGTAAAATCACCGTCTACCGTAGCAATTACATTATTCAACGGAGATTTACCCATATTATAAAATTCAAAGGACAGGGTGGCCGGATTGCCCAGGGTTACATTGCCGTCCCAGGAATAAACATTCACATAATCCACTACCGGTCTGGAATTCTCCACTACCTGCAGGTTCAGCTTCTCCGTACGAGTCTGACCGATTACTCCTGTCTCAGGATTGGGTTTAATTCCGTCATATTCATATTCAATAATCACCTCCAGCTCATAAGCCTTTGTGCTGGCATCGGACTTTACCTTCATCTCCACTGTCTGCTGAACCGTCTCACCAGGTGCAATCTTGTTGATAAAGAAGCTGTTGCTTCCCTGGGTAACGCTGAATATGCTTTCCGCCTGCTTCAGGGTAACGGTAATATTCTTGGCCGAAACAGAAGAGTTCGTATTATAGATGTCAAAGGTAAAATTGAACGTAGAGCCGGCTCTCAGCTCTTCCACATCAGCGGTATACTTGCTGATGATCAGCTTAGGCATACTGTTGCTGCCCAGATCATTCTGAATATTGCGCACCGGTATCATCACGGTCTCTCCTGCCGGATTGCCCGCATAGGTATACTTCACCGTAAGGTTGCTCATTCCCTCGGGAATCGAATCGGATATCGTCAGGGGAATTGATATTTTCTTTGTCTTTCCCGCCTCTATTTTATCCACATATATGTACGGCTCGGAATTCTTCGGAATAAAGGTTGTTCCGTCCAGGCCCTGAAGAGCTAATTTAATCTCGGTAATATCAGACTGACTCTTGTTCTGAAGCTCAAAGGACACCTGCATGCTGTCGCCTGCTGCAGGGCTCTCCGGGCTCTGTGTCACATTATTCAGCACCAGGGGTGATTCATCAGTGACACTTCCTCCGATTACCTCGGGATAAATCGTAATAGTTGAAGTGTATGGATTGCCATTCTCATCCTCATAGTCCAAGATCAGATTAACTTTCTTCCTCCCGCCGGTCGCTTTCTTTGATACATACATCGGAATGCTTGCCTTGATCGTCTTATCGGCCTTCACACTTCCCACATAAATACTTTCTGTAATATAATCTTTATAAAAACCATCATCACTATTGGTTGCATCATCCATCTTAATGGTCAGATTTTCCGCAGTGAAGCTGCCGGCATTTTTGATTACTGCATTCAGATTAACCTTTGCTCCGGGCTCAAGGGTCTTGTTATAAGAGATCTGATCAATCACCAACTCCGGAGCACTTCCGTCCTTCTTAACATCTACATAGATCTCGTGGGAATCACTCCCCTCCTTACCGTTGATATCCTGATAGCTAAAAGTAACTGTGACTGTCTTGAGTTCAGGCTTGGCAGTGGAAAGAATACCGACAGGAATTTCTATATATTTAACAGAACCTGAGGGAATTTCCCCTAATTTAATCTTCTTGACGGAAGACTTGTGAACTAAATCCTTGTCACTGAAAGCCACGCTGTAATATGTATTTCTTGCAGTAATTTCACCTTCATTTTTTAGTACAAAGCTAACTTTGGCTTCACCGCCGATTGACGCATCGGTAACTGCAACATCATTCAGGATAATCTGTGCCGGTGAAAGAGCCCTGTAAATCTGTAAGTTTTTAAGCTCAACCGACCATGTACCGGTACCGCCTGCGTCCTCTCCCGAACCTGAATCCCTACCGGATACCTCAATCTTGATAGAATAAGAACCAATCTTAGCAGTCTCCTTGACTGTAATATCAAACTCTACATAGGAAGTTCCATAATTCGACAGATAGCTCATTGTCCCCAGATCCGCCATCACCAGCTTGGGGTTGGATAAAATCAGATCAGATGCCTCGGTATCTCCGCGCCCTATCGGTGTCAGAACGATGGAGGGATCGTTGATTGCCGCGCCTCTCGCCCTGATCGGAACCTTCATATGCTTTGTCTCACCGGGAATCAAAGTCAACTCCTGCTCCTTCATCGTTTCAGTTATTTCAATTCCTGTCACCGCAGCGTATGCATTGGATGAACTGCTTACCAGATTGAGTACGGTCATCATTACCGCGACCATTACCACCATCATCTTTTTAAACTTTCCTTTCATTCCCTTTCCCTCTACTTCCTTCATATAATGTTGTTCTTCTTGTACTGGCAATGACTCGAAATGTCTCTTGCTTTCGGCCGAATTTTATGCAATTACCGGCTCCTGAACCGGGCCGTTTGCACCGGCTTCCTCCTGCTGTTCCTGCCCGCCGGCGGGTTCCTGTGCAGGTTTATGTTCGATTAATTCAATATTTTCTACCTTACCGTCAAAGATGTGGATGATCTTATCCGCATATTCCGCCAAACGCCGGTCATGGGTAACCATAACGATGGTCTGATGATTGGCTTTGGCCATCACCTTGATCAGATCCATAACCTCCCTTGAGGTCTTGGAATCCAAGTTACCTGTGGGCTCATCGGCAAATACAATCTCCGGATTGCTGACAAAGGCCCTGGCAATACCCACTCTCTGCTGCTGACCGCCGCTCATCTCCTTGGGCTTATGCTTTAATCTTGGCCCCAGTCCTACCATGACCAGCATATCCTTCGCCATCTTACGCCTCTTTTTGGTCGGGATACGCTTAAACACCAGCGGCAGCTCCACATTCTCGAGGGCGGTCATAGCGTTCATCAGATTATAGGATTGGAATACAAAGCCCAGATTATCCTGGCGGAATTTTGCAAGGCCCTTCTCACCCATTTTATGTATGTTCTTCCCTTTAATCGTGATTTGTCCGGAGGTGAGCTTCTCGATTCCCGCCATTAGATTAAGCAAGGTGGATTTACCTGAGCCGGACGCTCCGTACAGGCAGCAGAATTCTCCCCGCTTTATGGTAAAGCTGACATCATCGACTGCGCTGATTCTCTCCTTACCCATCCGGTAAACCTTCTTTACGCTCTTCACCTCTATGATATTTTCGTCTCCGTTGTTTTTCATTTAGCACCTTCCTAACTGGGCGGCAAAAAACTGCACCTACTGCATAGTAATAGTACACTAAATTTCTTAAATAATGCCTACCTAATTTCTTAAATTTTTCTTACGATTGCACACTTTAATAAAGTTTGCCTTTATGACGCCGCCTTTCTTTTCAGCCGGTTATTGATAAATCTCACGAAGACCAGCTTAAGATATGCTCCCGCCGGAACTGCCAGCAGCATTCCCAAAAAGCCCCCCAATGCACTCCCAAAGATAATGGAAACCATAATAATCAGCGGATGTATCTTAATAGAGCTGCTCAAAAGCTTTGGCCCGATCAGATTACCGTCGATTGCCTGAATTATAAACAATGCGATCATTGATATGATCCAGGTACGAAAATCCTGGTTGATCAGACAGACCAGGGTTGTACTGGCATAAGCAACAATAGGCCCGAAGTAAGGGATCAGATTCCCTATCCCCGCCAATATCCCAATTACAATTGCAAATTTCACTCCGGTGATAGATAACACAATACTGATCAGAAACATCATAACAAAGGCATCAATCAGCTGCCCCCGGATATAGCCGGAAAATACATGGTCCAGGTCCGACACAATTCTTTTCAGCGCTTTGTTCTGCCTGTCACTGAACAGTGCCATGCAGATTTTCCGGAGATAGGACATGAACATTCTGCCGTCAATCATAAAATAAAAGCCGATAATAAAGCTGAAGATAAAGGTGGTCAGATAATTTGATAAATTGGTGAAGGAGGTCAGGGTTCCCTGGACAAAACCAATCAGGGAATTCACAACAAAGGTCGTGGTATTCAGCACATACTGCTCAAATTCCTTGGACTGGATATTCATCTCTTTCAGCCTGGAGAGAACGGAATGATAGAAGAAATTCAACCCGGCCAGGTATTCCTTCGCCAGCGTTATCACGTCCTCCGGTGTCACCAGCCTGATCTGGTCGGTAATCGTGAACACCAGCAGGGAAATCAATCCCAGCACCACCATCGCCAGCAAAAATACCGATGTAACCGCCGCCCAGGTGCGGGGCATCACTATCCTTCCCAGAAACCGGACCGATTTCAACTTCAGGTATCTGCGCTCAAACATCTCCACTACCGGATCCATCAGGTAGGCGAAAATAAAGCCCAGCGTCACCGGCTTGCTCACCCGGAGCAGCCAGCCAAGCTTCTCCATAACCTCGCTCATAATCTGCGGCATATTCTTAACAATCAGGCTCAAGGCATAGATAATGACCACAGTAATAATCACATATAGGGAAATCAGCATATACTGTTTGTTAATTTTATCCTTCCACTTCATCAGACTCTTTCCTGCTCTCTTTCTCCGTATCTCAGATAGCTGAGAATACATTCCACCGCATTGTCAATACCGACGTAATCACTGCGAACAGACAGGTGATAATTCTCGGCCCTGCCCCATTTCTCGCTGGCATGGTAATTATAATAATTCGCACGCCTTTTATCTGTTCTGAGGATCTCTTCCTCCGCCTTGCTTTCCTTAAGATGATATTTTTCAACAGCCCTTCTCTTCCTGGCATCAATGCCCGCCCAGATGAAGATGTTCACCACATTGCTGACATCCCTGAGAACATAATCCGCACAGCGTCCGACAATGACGCAGGGGCCTTCCGCTGCCACTTTTCGTATGACATTGGACTGTGCCAGATACAGCTGGTCATCCAGGGACAGATGGGTGAAGCCGATTTCCTGGTTGCCGTAGGCATTCATTCCCATGGCCAGGGAATAAAGCAGGCTGTTGGTTGCCTTCATTTCTGCGTGCTCAAAGGCTGCCTCTGCAAAGCCGCTTTCCTTCGCCGCTCTGGATATAATCTCATTATCGTAATACGGGATACCCAGCTTCTTTGCCAGTTTTTCTCCGATTTCTCTGCCGCCGCTGCCAAATTGTCTGCTGATTGTAATGATATTATTCATCAAGATCACCCCATTCCAAATAATTCATTCTGTGTTCATTTCGCTTTCATATAATTTAAGTATACCACATTTTACAAGAGCGTAGAAGCGATATATCAAAACAGCAGCACTAATTTCATATAAATTTTCCCTGGCAGGGATAATTCCTGATACGCCCTGCGGTAAAGCTCATTGCGGCAATCCAGTACCTGTCCCAGCTCCTGCCTGGATATCCATCCTCTTCCAAAGCGTGCTCTTCGCACAATTTCCATCAACCGGTCTACTTCCTCCGGGTTCAGGTGCCGGAAGTTCTCTCTTACATAAGTTTCACTTTCCTCCAGAAGGGCTTTTTTGCTCGGAAGTCCCCGGCATATCCGGATCATCTTCTCAATTTCTCCAAACAGGAAGATAGCGCGCCTGCTGTGGTTATGGGAGTATCGCTCTCTGTTCGTCCGCCTGATCCGGTAAATCAACCCAAAAAGCACCGCCAGGAATACCCCTCCAAAAGCAATCCCCAGATAAACAAGTCTCCCCGCACCGGATTCTTCTCTTTGCGCCGGTCCCGAATGTTCTTCCCTGTTGATTTCTGTAGACAAATCAGGCGCAGGAACCGAAACCTCGGGTGTAAGAAGAGGGCTTTCCTCCTGCGTATCTTTTTTATTGTCCTCCAGAATATTGTCGCTGAATTCCTCCATATCCGCTACCACTGAATCATTATAATTCACCGCGGAGCCCGGTGTAAATTCCACCGGAACCCAGCCGCAGCCGTCAAAATAAACCTCCACCCAGGCATGGGCATTATAATCCATGACACTGACCTCGGATTGCGCCGCTTGAATCGACCTCTTCCCGAAATTTGTATATCGGTCCGTCTCCTGGGTTCCTGCGCTCTTATTGATAGCTTCGGTTCCAAAGGCATAACCCTCCACATATCTTGCCGGAACTCCCATGGCCCGAAGCATCAGAGTGGCCGCCGAGGCATAATGGGCACAGTAGCCCACCCTGTTCTCATAGAGAAAATACTCGACAAAATCCTCTCCATCCGGCAGCTTTCCGGGTGCCAGGGAGTACTGGGTATTATGATCCAGATACTCTCTGATATATTCTATTTTCTCCGTTGTGGTTCCGGTTCCTATTTCTGCCCGGTTACGTGAAAAATCACGCCTGAGCCTCTCCATTCCTGCCGGAAGCGCCATATATGCCTGATGCACATAATCCCGGTATAGCTTCTCATATCTGCTAAAATCATCAAATCCTCCAAGCAGCTCTTCATAAAAGGAGGATGAATTCAGGAGAGAGAGATTATAGTAATACTGGAATTCATAATGATCCTTTCTTTTTGCCGGAGTCGCATACAAATCCTGTTCATAGAGGATATCTTCCATGATACCATAGTCAGTGAAGTAAGGACTATACATAAACTTCCTGTTGGCTCCCTGATAATCCACCTCCATGCTGCCCTTGCTGATGCTGTATTCATGCCAGCCGGTGTTCTCCGTGTCCGGTCCTATTTCCTCCTCTGTCTGAAAAGGCTTAAGAAAGATACTCATCTGGTCTACAGGAGAATATTGCTTCTCCGGAAGCCTTGCCAGCAATCTTTCATAGGCCTGCTCCATCCCTTCCGAATGCTCCTCCCATTTATCGCCGGTATAAACACTCCCCACATAGCCCTTGAGATAAATTCCTTCCTCAATGGATTCCCGCGGAGCAATCACCGTAAGGTGCCTGGTATTCAGATACTGGACCTGTCCTATCTTTCCCAGTTCGCCGCCGCTGAGTCCGGTGGATGAGACATTCCTGTAAAACAGTCTGACCCTGGACAGCCGATTGGTCAAATCCTCCAGGGAAAAATTGCGCATTGCCGTCTGTATCTCTGACTTTACCTCCCTGATCCGGGCAATGTTATTATAATCCTCCTGGGTCACAAAGAGCTTCATCAGGAAGAAAACCACTATACTGATCACACTGAGCCAGGTTGCGGCCCGGCTGCTGACCCGGTGAAGCATGGTTTTCTGCCGATGCTGGATGCCATGGTGAGAGCTGTAGCCGGAACGGCTCAGATAAAGCACGCACGCCATACAGGAAATCAGATATGGCTCCGAAGGGGTCAGCCCCAGAAGAAAGCACCCGCTGACCGGCAAAAGCAGGAGCAGCCGGCTGATTCCAACCCAAAAACCGCGGACCACCGCTGCTGCCAAAAGCGTGATAATGGGCAGGAATACCATAACCGCAAACAATGTGGTATCCTCCCTCACCGAGGTATAATCCGCCTTAAATCTCAAGGCTGCCGTTCCATAGTACTCCCCGATCCGCTCAATCACCAGATTCTCCGTCAAATAAAAGCCGTTTAAAATCTCCTCCAGCCTGCTGTAGAAAAACAAGCCGTAGGTAAGCACACCGAAGAATAGTTTCACCAATTCATGAGAAGGTATCAGACATAAGCCGAACACAACGACCGAATAGATAAAAATCGCTCCGTTAACCTGCGCCATATCACAGGGAATACCTATACTTTCTATAAGCATGGCTATTCCGCTCCAGCCTCCGACCGCTATCATCAGAAACTGAAATACTCTGGTAAAAAAAGGAACGCCTTCCTTCTTCTCATCCTCTATCAATACGGTATTATCCATAATTACACCGTCTTCATAATTCTGGTACATAGGGGCCCTCCATCGATTGCCTGTTACAGTTTGGCCTGCAATGTCATTAAGTTAAGCGTGCCGTATTTAACCAAGCTTCAGCTCTTCCAAATCCCTCTGGACATGGCGGGTATCCACCGAGGCAAAGGATATGCCGGTATCACTATACCTCCGAATCACCTCACCCGGCATGTATTTGGTTCCCGGCTGGTTATCAAAATCACCCAGGCAAATCACCTGCCTGGACTCTGCACGCAGCTGTGCAAGTATCTGTGAATACCTTTTTGGCTGCTCTCCGGTAATCAAAATCATATTCAAATACTGCTCCTTCGGGTATTCCGCCTGATAGGCCCCAAGAGCATCCGTTCCTGCGGCATAGGGCATTACATGCAATAAACCGTCCACCGCTTCAAACAAATCCTTTTCCTGGGCAATTCGTATTCTCCTGCATATTCTGTGTTCTTCCTCATACCATACAAAGTAATGCAGGTGCCCCGACATAAGAAGGGAGTAAGATAAGGAGAGGGAGCACTCCAGTAATGCATCCATAAACTGCAGGGTGTTCATCTCTCTCGGAACACACAGATCAACAAAAAGAAGCACGGAGCAATTCAAAGGGTCGCTGAATTCCTTAATCATCAGCTGATCCTGCTTCTGGCTGAGCTTCCAGTGAATTCTCTGAGGCCGGTCCCCTTCCCGGTATTCTCTGATGGAAAACACCTCGGAAGGATCATCACCGCTTTTCACGGCCGAATAATAATCACTCTCCGCACTGTTGGAACGCAGGGCAAAGAATTGATGATCCGGCAATTCATAATAAACAGGAAGAACCGCTACCGTAAGCTGTGTCTTTTTTCTTTTTTTTAATGAAAATAACTTCAGATAATCAAAAACCTGAATAGCCTTAAGCGATACCTCCAGATTCCCGGCATATTCAGAATATAAGTTGAGCGTTACAGAAGCCTTTGTATTGGCATCCACCGACACAAAAAAACTCTTCTTATAAAGCTGCTCGGAATAGGCATTTCCATAGGTCAAATGAATTTTTATACCGGATGCCGGGAATATCGTCGGATTGTTCAGCTGAATGGAAACAGGGATTGCCTCCCCTTTCTTAGCCACATGAACCACGGACACCATTTCCGCCTTCAATTTCCCATAAAGGTAGCTGAGCTGGGCAAACAAAATCATCGGCAAGGCTGCCAGAGTAAGAAAGAGTATTCCCATGTAATAGGTATTATACAAAATGGAGAGCAGACCCGCAGCAGCCAGCAGCACCAGATATTTTATGAAATTGCGCAGCATCAAACCACCCGTTCCTTTCTCTTTGCGAATGTAACCTGCCAAATATGATTTATAAATTTTCTACGAATGCTCCCCGGCAATGATTTTCGGAGCCTTGACAATCCGCAGGATATCCTCAAGAAGGTTGTCCACCGTTACATTATTAATTCGGGCTTTGGGCTTCAATATAATTCTATGGGCCGCCACATCCTTGAAAATCAGCTGGACATCCGAAGGCAGCACATAATCCCGGCGGTTCAAAAATGCAATCGCCTTCACAAGATTCATTATTGCAAGAGAGCCTCTTGGGCTCACTCCCAGTTCAATCAGCGGATTTTCCCTTGTCTGCTGAACCAGAAGGGTTATATATTCATAAATGGAATCGTGGATATACACCTCTTCCACAAGGTTTTGCATAGCCAGTATATCCTCTCTCCGGGCCACCTCCGCAATCCTGTCCAGAGGATTGCAGTTCTGACGCTCCTTTAAAATACCAATTTCGCTTCTCATATCGGGATACCCCATGGAGAGCCGAATCATAAAACGATCCAGCTGGGATTCCGGAAGCATCTGCGTTCCCACCGAACCGATGGGATTCTGGGTTGCCATAACCACAAAGGGTTTGGGCACCTCTCTGGTAACGCTGTCCACCGTCACCTTCCCCTCCTCCATTACCTCCAGAAGAGCGGATTGGGTTTTAGAAGAGGTACGGTTAATTTCATCCGCCAGAAACAGGTTACACATGATGGCGCCCTGCTTATATTGATAGCCGTCCCCATCCTTGTTCAGCAGATGGAAACCCACCACATCCGTGGGCAGCACATCAGGCGTGAATTGAAGCCGGCGATGTTCCAGTGCCATTGCTTTGGAAAAAGCCAAGGCGAGGGTTGTCTTGCCCACACCGGGATAATCCTCCAGCAGGATATGCCCCTTTGCCAAAACCGCCGTAAGAACCTTTTCTATAATAATCCGTTTGCCAATAACTACCTTGTTAACCTCATCCATTATCTGTATCGCTTTACCATTGTACGGGACCATAACTACCTCTCCTCCAAATATGATAAGACCTTGTCTGACGATAGTATAACATATTTTTACAAGATTTCAATTAACTCGAGTAAAAATATCTTTCATAAGCATATTATTTTTATTGTTGCAGTTTGATTAATATTTTGTGAACTGAAGCTTTTGTATTGACTTATCCAACAAATCGTATAAAATTATCTTCATGAGAATACTATGGAGGTAGCAAAGTGAATAAATCAAAGAGAATAAAAAAAGCAGTAACCGAGACTGGCGACAAAGGTAAGGAACGTGTTGTCAACTCAAAAGTATTAACTATTTCAGCAATTGTTTTTGTTGTTATTTTGATAGGAGCCCTGCTGTTTGATCAGTTGTATGAGAGTCCCCTGTTAACCATCGACGGGAAAAAGTATCATATGCAGGATTTATCCTATTACTTCTATACAGTGGAATATCAGTATGATTCCCTGGACCAGATGTTCGGCGGCACCGGTGCTTATTGGAATATGTCCGCAGATGACAGCGGGACAGTGTCCATCCGTGATGTAGCGAAGGAAGAAGCCATCAATAACTCCATTTACAATGAACTCCTTTATAACGAGGCCGTATCCGAGGGCTATGCCTTAACGGAGGAGGAAAAAAATACTGCGGATACCAACGCGGAGAACATGATGGAAGGTGCTCTTTCCGAGGAAATCATTTCTAAAAGCAAATTTACCAAGGAATATCTGACGGAGGTTCTTGGTAAGACAGCTCTGGTTGCCAGATTCCGCAAGGATAAGGTCGATGCGCTGGATATCGATGATGAAGAAATCAAGGCAGGTGTCTCCTATGAGGAATACCGTCAGTATGATGTTGAATATCTCTTCACCTCCAAGAAAACCACCGGAGAGGACGGGAACTCCGTAGACAAGACCGAGGATCAGAAAACAACTGACTTAAATACGCTCAAATCCTACTACGAGAAAGCAAAAACCGCCGAAGACTGGTCAAAGCTTCTTGCTGAGGACGAAAAAGCAGTAACCTATCAAACCAGTGATTTCATCAAATCGGATACTACCTTTGACGATGAATTTGAAGCGAAGATCATGGCAATGGAAAATGGAGAAATCAGTGAAGTGTACGAGACGGACAGCGGCTACTATGTTGTGCGCATGATCGATAACAATTCCTCCGAGAGCTATGACAATGCAGTTAAGGATGCCATAACCGCTGCTGAGAACGAAGGTTTCACCAATATCTACCAGGATATCCTGAAAAAGCATGAATATAAGGTAAACCAGACCGTACTGAGGTCCCTCACCATGGGAAGCATCACCTTACCCAGATAGGACCTTGTGTTGTTCACCGATTATTCGGGCGCTAATTTTACCATCGCTGTATAATATCATCCTTTCCTGTAATACTAATAGGTAAAATCCAGAAAGGAGACAGCTATGGCAAAGAACAAGACTTCTAACTCCGGTAAAGATTACAGCAATTCCGGCAAGAACAGAACTGGCAGCTCCAACGCTTCGTCCGACGGCTCCATGAAGGACAACCATACCAATCAGCCGGATAACCGCCCGCCGCGCAGTGGCCCCGGAGGCAACTAAACCATTTAAAAACAGCACCTGCGCTTCCGACGCACAACGGATTGCAGGTGCTGTTTTTTTGCTATTTTCTGACGGTACAAGAACCCAGTAGCATTTTAAAAATTCTGTGCTATAATGTAGTTATCAGAAGATGCCCTTTATCTTCTGATAAAAGGCGCTGTCATTGCGCCGTGCATCCCGATTACAGGAACACGCATTATGTTCCTGTAATATAGTTATCAAAATCCTCTCCTTCTGACAGCAGACAATTCCATTCGCCTGCGGCCCGAGTGCCGGAGCAGGAATTTTGTTCAGCAAAATGTCATTATATAACGCAAAGGAGTCTTATAAGCATCATGAAAATTATTATTATAGGCTGCGGCAAGGTTGGAACCACCTTGGCCGAGCAGCTTGACCGCGAGGGGCATGACATTATTGTCATCGACAACAAATCCTCTGCCATCCGTAAGATTACCGATACCCTGGATGTTTTGGGAGTCATCGGTAACGGCGCCAGCTATCACGTGCTTCTGGAAGCTGGAATTGAAGAGACCGATATTGTAATTTCTGTGACAAATTCGGATGAACTAAACATGCTGTGCTGCCTGGTGGCAAAAAAAGCCAGTAAGTGCCACACCATCGCCCGCGTTCGCGATCCTCAGTATAATGAAGAGATCGATTTCATTAAGGAAGAACTGGGAATCTCCATGACCATTAATCCCGAGCTGGAATCAGCGATGGAGATGTCCCGCCTGATTCGTCTGCCTTCCGCCATCAAAATAGAAACCTTTGCAAAGGGAAAGGTTGAGCTGTTAAAATGCCAAATTCCCGAGAACTCCGTTTTGAACAATATGCAAATTAGGAATATCGCCACAAAGACGCACTGCAAGGTATTAGTATGTGCGGTGGAACGCAAGGATGAAGTATATATTCCTTCCGGTGATTTTATGCTCCAATCTCTGGATAAGATTTCAGTTATTGCGCTGCAAAAGAATGCTCCCGAATTCTTCCACAAAATCGGGCTGCCTCCCTCCCATATCAAGGATATTATGATCGTAGGCGGAGGCATGATAGCAAGCTATATCGGCAGACGTTTTGCCGGAACTGATGTCACGGTGAAGATCATCGAGCAAAGCCGCGAGCGCTGCGATGAGCTCAGCACCCAGCTGCCGGACAGCCTGATTATCCATGCAAATGCCTCCGACCATAATATATTACTTGAGGAGGGCCTTGATACCACGGATGCCTTTGCCTCCTTAACGAATTTTGATGAGGAAAACATCCTCCTGTCCCTCTATGCACAAAAAAGATGCAAGGGAAAAATATTTACCAAAATCACCCGACTCACCTTTGATGATATTATCCAGGAAATGAATCTCGGGGTTGTTCTTAATCCGAAGTTTATCACAGCCGACCGCATCATCCAATACGTCCGGGCAAAGCAAAACTCCCTGGGCAGCAACGTAGAAACCCTCTATAAGCTGGTGGGAGACAAAGTGGAGGCTATGGAATTCCGTGTTAAAACGAATGCCCCCTATGTGGGAATCCCCCTTGCACAGCTGAAGACAAAGGAGAATACTCTTGTGGGCTGTATCAACCGCAGAGGTAAGATCATCATACCCAACGGCCAGGATACCATTCAATTAGGGGACACGGTAATCATAGTAACCACCTCATTTGCTCTGGACGATCTGAGCGAAATATTCGAGTAGAGGAGCCGTTATGAATAAATCAATTATATTGCATATTATCGGCTGGATACTGACCCTGGAAGGCATCCTCATGCTTCTTCCCTTTATCGTTTCATTGATCTACCAGGAAAAAAGCGGCTTCGCTTTCCTTGCTACCCTGATCCCCTGCTTGATCCTGGGGCTTCCCCTGGTTATGCGCAAACCCAAAAACCATGTATTTTTTGCGAAGGAGGGCTTTATCAGTGTGGCGTTGGGCTGGATTACCCTCAGCATCATGGGTGCCATGCCATTTTATATCAGCGGGGAAATCCCCCATTATATTGATGCATTGTTTGAAGTAATCTCAGGCTTTACCACCACCGGCTCAAGCATCCTAAGCGATGTGGAGGCTTTATCCTACTGTATGCTCTTCTGGCGCAGCTTCACCCATTGGATCGGAGGCATGGGAATACTGGTCTTTATCCTTGCCATTTTACCCATGTCCGGAGGGGAGACCATACATTTCATGCGTGCGGAAAGCCCGGGGCCTTCTGTGGAGAAATTCGCACCAAGAATGAGGTCAACCGCTTCCCTGCTCTATCTGATCTATTTTGTTATGACCGCGATTCAGGTAGTATTGCTGCTTCTGGGCGGTATGCGCCTGTTTGACTCCCTGACCATCACCTTCGGATCAGCCGGTACCGGGGGCTTCGCCATAAAGAACTCCAGCTGTGCCGATTATACCCCGTACCAGCAGAATGTGATCACCATCTTCATGTTTTTGTTTGGGGTCAATTTTAATATTTACTATTTGATCCTGCTTAAGAAGTTTAAGGCTGCAATAAAGAGCGAGGAGCTGCGTGCCTATGCATTGATCGTATTAGGTGCAATTGTGCTGATTGCCTTTAATCTGGGAGGTTTTAAGAACTTCTTTCCTTCCATTCATCATGCCGCTTTCCAGGTGTCCTCTATCATAACCACAACCGGGTATGCTACCACCGACTTCAATCACTGGCCAACTTTTTCCCGGTTTATTCTTGTATGGCTGATGTTTATCGGTGCCTGCGCCGGCAGCACGGGAGGCGGAATGAAGGTATCGCGGATTGTTGTTCTGTTTAAAACCATCCGCAAGGAAATGTCCAGCCTGGTCCATAAGCGAAGCGTTAAGATAATTAAATTTGACGGCAAAATTATTGAGCATGAAACCCTACGCTCCATTAATGTATTTTTTATATCCTATATTATGATTTTTGCCGCCTCAGTATTGCTTGTCAGCCTGGATGATTTTGATTTCACCACCACCTTTACCGCCGTGGCAGCAACGCTTAACAATGTCGGTCCAGGACTTGAGGAAGTGGGTCCCATTGGGAACTTTGGAAACTTCTCCTATCCGTCCAAACTGGTCATGATATTCGACATGCTGTGCGGACGCCTTGAGATCTTTCCTATGCTGCTGCTCTTCAGTCCAAAGAACTGGAAGCTATAATACCGATATTGCGGTAGACAAAAGCTGTGTAAAACAAATAACCGGACTGAGTAATCAGTCCGGTTAAATTTGTAGACAATATGCTAGCATTTCGGCATAGTGGCTCCGCCCGGCCCAAAGGGGATGAGAAAAGTCGGCAGTCCGGAAGAATAAGGAGCAATATCATACTGCTGAAAATAGACTACAATCCCTTCCTTCGTAAGATAAAAATTATTCACCTTAAAATTTTCTTTTACCAGCTTCTCATAATCATCAAAATAAATATTATTTCCTGCTGCTATTTCCTCCTCAATCTGCTTAAGGATGGTCTGTACCACAAAATCACGGTAATTATTCCTATGGGGAAAGAAATCGCTCATCTCCATCCTCTTACTCTTTTGCAGATTCCAGGTGTCGGAATGTCTCACCGTAAGCCCGTGCGCTCCCCCCGCATATTCGTACTGGTCAAAATAAAGACTGATAACGCAATTCCGGTTATAGGTAACTACAAAATCCACATATGCTTCAAATTGCCGGATTGGATAGTTGTTGGCGATAGAATACTCATATTCCACCATTGCCATCTGATACAAATTCATAACATTGGATCGTTCATACATCACAGCTTTTGTTCTGTATAATGAATTTAGCTTTGCGAGTATCGTCTGATATGTATCTGATATAAATTTGGGATACTTGATTGTATACCGCATAATATTAGTATTTTTATAATACATGTCCTGCTGTAAGGTCTTTTCTCTTACGATGACCCGATATCCCTCCATCAAACAGCTCCCTCCTTAATAGGATACCCTTTAGCATATCATATGCTGCCGGGGGGACCGTTATTCTTGTCTTAGAGGTAAAGAAGCTAATCCCGGTAAGTCTTTCATCATCAGATCTGTCACTTCAAATACTCCCCCCGCATATATAGATAGTGAACATTTTGTTAAGGGGTGCTTTATTTTGAAGGAACTTGTCATGCTTGTCTCCTCCGTCCTACCCATTACAAGCGCAAACTTTTACCTGTTCTTCATTGCATTGATTATCGTTTTTTTCCTTATAGGCTTTATCATAGGATATATTCTTAATCCGGTAAGAAAGCTTCAGAGAACTGAAGAAAAACCTCTTGCAGAAATAGAACCGGCCCAAGATACTCCGACAAACTCCATCGATCTCGGACAAGATATTCCGGGCAGGGCAGAAGCCGGCATGGAACCCAGCGCGGAAGCCAGTGCGGAACCCCGTACGGAGCAACTGATTCAGGATACGGAAAATGCCTTCTTACGATATAACAATTATAATAGTTATTGGGGCTACATCAAGCCTCCCAAACAACACTGAGCCTCAGTCTCCCCCTGCCTTCCCGCAGGTCTACCCTTCGTGGCATTCTCAAATAAACAGGAATGTGGCAATGCTATTGATTATCAAGCATATACCATATTCCTGTTTATTTTAAATTAGGGCATCCAAAAGTAAAGTTGAAATATCGCCGAAATTTGATTATAATTTTCTTAAATAGATTTACTTTCTTCTGATAACTTATATTACAGGAACGAAATTCATGTTCCTGTAATCGGAGTATGAGAAGGAGATGTACTTTCTTCTCATAACTTATATTACAGGAACAAAATTCATGTTCCTGTAATCGCGATGCACGGCGCAAAGGCAGCGCCTTTTATCAGAAGTTAAAATACAACTTCTGATAACTTATATTAACGTTGAAAAAGGAGACAGTCTGCATGAGTAACCCCCATGAAAAACATAAGATACGGCTTCTTAATTATATCTCGCCGGAGGAATACGCTTCTATTCACCGGTTAATGGAGCTGTGCTGCGCAGAGGACCGGATCAATCTCAAACTGGAGCTGGACTACAAGCTCCACGTCGGCAATCTTGCCAACCAGAACGAACAGGAGCATTCCTGCAATAAACGCGAGTTTCTGTATTATATTAACGGGGAACTGGTATCCTATCTCGGCATCTCCTGCTTTGATAATGAGACCGGAGAACTGTGCGGAATGACACATCCTGAGTGGCGGGACCGGGGTCTCTTCGGACGTCTGCTTGCCCTTGCGGCAAACGAGTTGCGCCACGCCCACTATAAGACATTGCTTCTGCTTTCTGATCATGCTTCTGAATCCGGTATGAATTATCTGAAATCCCACCAATACAGCTATGCCCACTCCGAATATCGCATGAAACGTATTTCTCCGGCACATGCTCCCTATGCTGCGGTAAAGGATGCAGCTACGGCCGGCACCGAAGGCACAGCAGGTGCTTCCCCTGTTCTCCGGCTGAGGCTCGCGGGAAAGGAGGATGAGCCGGAAATCACCCGACAGGATGCGCTTTTATTTCATTCTTCTGAAAAAGCCGAGGCGGAAAAGGAGCCACGCCCCTTCTCGCTTGAAGAACAGCCGGAAAATTGCCGCCTTCTTATGATCGAGCTTAATGATACCTCAATTGGTAAAATTAATATTGAATATGGGGAGCACACTGCTTTTCTCTATGGCTTCGGTATATTGCCGGAGTACCGCGGCAGGGGTTATGGACGCCATGCCCTGGAGAAGGTTCTACAAATGCTGGATGCGCAGGGAATTCCCACAACCGAGCTGGATGTGGTATGTACCAACAGCAACGCTCTTCACCTTTATCAATCCTGTGGTTTTGAGGAGCAGTCAGTAATGAATTATTATCATTTCCCTCTTTCATAACATTACAGTTTGGCCTGCAGTGTTCAAGCACTGCAGGCCAAACCGCAACAATAATGGAAACCATACCCAAGGAAACTGCTTCACAGCCATTGCTGCTCAGCAGTTTCTTCTTTTCTTTTTCTTATTCAACACCGGCAACCGTAACATTCTTAAGCAGAATCACTTTCGGCCCCTCAAAATTATTATCTTTTTGCCGCTCCCTGGAAAGATACATCTCATGATGAAGCATGTTGATATTTCCTGTGACGGAGCCTCCGGTTACCGGAACCGTATGCTTACCGTCATAGTACCAGGCCAGACGGATCTCCCCGCAAAAATCACCTGTCATACTGTCTACCGTAAAATCAGAAAATGCCGCTGTCATAAGATGGGGCTCCTTCTTCAACTCCTCTGTCTCCCTGCTTCCGCTGCTTACTACCAGGTTACCAATCCTGCCCGTGGGTGTGATCCCAAGATAGTGGGCGTATCTTGTATCGGCGCTGTATCTCTTTAATTCACCCTGCTCAATGATTGTCACCGGCTTCAGCGGAAAACCGTCCGAATCAAAGCTTTCCGAATCAGTAGAATTCTTCAGGAAGGGGTCCAGGGTAAGAGTTAATTTATCACCCTTCACTTCTTCTCCCTGTATCTGATCTCCCAGCTTCCAGGTAGAGGAGTGGTTATAGATGGAGGCTCCGCTGCTCATGGAGGTGTAGTAAGAGAAGAAATCCTTCACCGCTTCTCTTGTAAGCAGCACATTGGAGTTCCCCAGTACCGGAGTGTTTTCGGCAGACGCCTTTTCCCGGCAGATGCCGATCATTGTCTTAACCTCCTCCGCCAGCAGCCCGGCATCAAATTCAGAGCAATCCACCCGCCGGTAGAGCTCAATCTCTTCCCCTTCTTCCTTCCAGGCGGTAATGAATTCCACCATGCAATGATATCCTTCCTTCTGTACGTCAACCCCTTCGGAATTTACAATTCTGGTTGTTATTTTGTCCAGGAATATTTCACAGGAACTGATCCCGCCCTTTTCATAAATATCATTCTTATAAATTGCTTTTGTTATCTCATTCATCCAATAGGCGGGACTTTCCTCTGCAAAATTGCTGAAAGACCGGCCAGACTCCTCTTTGGCCGGCTTTGCCAGAGGATAATAAGGATTCTTAACAAACCCTGCTGCCATTGCTGCTTCCTGTATCGCCTTTTCAATTTCTGCTTCGTTCATTGTCGGATGGATCCCTGTCTCGGCAGAGCCCCGGTAATCCACACTGTCCTCTGTATAATCCACATATACCGTAATATCAAAATGATGCACGTTTTTCACACGGTCCATATCCACATTCTTCTTTATGAAAAAGAGCTCATTGGACATAACTCTGGTCTCGCATATTTTATAGCCCGAGATTTCCTTATGCTTCGTAAGGATATTTTTGATCAGCTCCAGCATTATCCCAACCTCACTTTCGCTTTGATATAGGGCCCTCCGTTGGAGGTTCTCACATATTCTTTGTATCCCTTGCCGCAGTATCCGCTGCCTTCCAGCTCCACTTCTTCGGACACCATGGAAATCGACTTTAATAAATCCGGTACAAAGCCTGTCATCACCACCGGAGAGATCAGATTGCCGGTCAGCTTCCCATCTACAATCTCTCTCCCTACCAGAGCGATGCATTGGATGCCCCAATTCTTCGGGTCCTCCATACCGCTGTAATATCTCTCGATCTGATAGCCGAATTTGATGGATGCCAGCATATCCTCATATTTGTCATTTCCGGCGGCAAAGAAGGTATTGGTCATTCTGGCATAGGCCTTACGTTCAAAGGATTCCCTCTTTCCATTGCCGGTGGGCACAGTTCCAAGCTTAAGCGCGGAGAGCAAGTCCGAGATACCATTCTTAAGAATGCCGTCCCTGATAATAACCGTATCTGTTCCCATGGTTCCTTCATCGTCAAAGAGGTAGGAGGATACCTGATGCGCCGCAGCTGCACCGTCATGCATGGTTGTAATCGGAGATGCAACCTGCCTGCCGATGTATTGTGCCCCCTTCGCTCTTTCCTTTACGAACATATCCATCTCCACTCCATGTCCGAAGGCCTCATGGGCAATTAATCCGGTGATATCCGGCGCACAGATGACATCGTATTCTCCCGGAACTGCTGTTTTGGCATCCAGCAGATGGATACACTGCTCCACGACATAGGGGCATTTTTCCTCCATCTCCCTCATAATCTCATAACCCGTCATCCCGGTAAAGCTTTCAAAATAGTACTTTGTTCTGTCCCCTCTTCTTGCAACGCAATATTGGGATGCCTCGCTGGTCATATAGGATTGCTCCAGCTCCTTCTTATCAGATAAAAATATTTTGGATACATGGGTATAATTAAAGCCCGCCCGGAAATTTACAATTAGATCGGACATCCCACTGCCCATATCCTTGATCTGTGTCAGCCTGCTGATAATCTCTCCCGGGCTGATGCTCTCCGGATCAATCTCCGTCTCGCTGAAGAACTCCTTTACCAGCTCTTCCTCCTCTATTATCTCATAGGCATTCACACTGATTTCACCGGATATCTTGTTCAGCTTCTCCTTAATTTCTGAAGCGATCTCCTGTATGATATCCTCATCAATCTCGTTAAAGGAATATTCGGAATAATTTACCCCATTATGTACCCTTACAACAAAGCCACGCTCCGCCAGCATGATATCTGTTACCTCCGTGCCGGTTTTGGATACCCTGTATACCTTTCCTCCGGTATCAGTGCCGAGGACGGATACATATTTATACTCTCTGCTTAGTAAATCTATAAGCTTACGCAAATGCGGCTTACTTCTTCTCAGAAATTCTGAACCTGCTGTCTTCACTGTCCTACCTCCTATCGCTAAATATGATTCGATTGTAATTCACCTGCAAATTAGCTTGCAGCATGCTCACTACGCTTATTATATCATGGACAAAATCATGTCCATGATCTTCACTGCGCTCGCATACTCGCAAGCAGGCTTGCAGTATGCTCACTACGCTTATTATAGTATAACTTCGGGATTTGGTAAATGTTTAAATTCTGAGGCTATGATCTGCCCGCCGCTCTTATACGGCTATGTGGATATAAAACCAAGTACTGCTGTACCGTTGATTATTTGCATATATATGCTATACTTAAGTCACATAAAATACTCCAAAAATATTTATCATTATATCCGCACTATAATGGGACGCAGATTGATACACCCGAATTTATGCGCTGCTTTCTGCTTCACCAGCCCTCTTCGGCTTAACAGCACTTTTGTCTTCCTCTCATTATCCGGCACAAAATCAGAGGCGGACCGTCAATAAATCCTGTATGATTAGAAAAAGGAGCATGAGAATGGAATGGATCAAACATTTTAATAATGCAATTAACTATATCGAAGACAATCTCACCAATAAGATACGTCTGGATATCGCTGCCCAAATCGCTTGCTGCAACTCCTACCACTTTCAGCGGATGTTTACATATATGACCGGCATCCCCTTATCCGAATACATCAGGAGAAGGAGAATGTCTCTGGCGGCAGAGGATTTGCAAAGTGACCGCAGTAAAGTAATCGACGTATCCGTTAAATACGGATATGATTCTCCAACCGCCTTTAACCGTGCCTTTCGAAGCATCCACGGAATTACGCCCTCCCAGGCAAAAGAAGCCGGTGCTTCTCTGAAGGCGTATCCTCCCATATGCATCAGCCTGTCGGTCAAAGGAGATTGTGCGTTAGATTATCGTATCGAACAAAAGGAAGCCTTCCGAATTATAGGAATATCAGGTCCGCTACAAAAGGAAATTGAAAATAATTTTGAAACAGTTCCCCGGATGTGGGGAGAGGCTTCTATGAACGGAACACTGCAAAGGCTTTCTGCGAAGATGGACAGTCCTCCTATGGGACTTCTGGGGGTTAGCTTCTGTAATGAGGAGGAGGATTGGCGTTACTTTATTGCCGTGACTTCCCGCCATTCTGCGGCAGAGGACTTTGAAGAAGCTCTGGTTCCTTCCTCGACCTGGGCAATCTTTAGAGGGGAGGGACCCAGCCAATCCATACAGGAATTAGAAAAAAGAATTGTACTTGAATGGCTGCCTGCTTCCGGCTATGAGTATAACAATGCTCCCGATATTGAGGTATACTTTAATCCCGATCCCCTGAATTCCATGTATGAGATATGGATTCCGGTCAAAAGAAAGGAAGTATGAAAATGGTACATCTGGTATACTGTGACGATAAGGAAAAGGTCCTGAATAAAATTTTGGACGGCACAAAAACAATGGTGATCCGTTCCGCCGCCGGGCGTAAGATTCCTCATAGCAGAGTGTTTCCTGAGGAAACTCTTTATTTTATGAAAAAGGGGTCCGCCCGTATCTCTGCAACGGCAAGGGTAAAGGCCGTCCAAAACTATGTTAAATTATCCGAGGAGCAAATTGAACAGGTTTTGACAGGGAATCAGGATAAATTGGCTCTCTCACCAAAGCAGCGGGAACGCTGGCATAAAAAATGCATCTGTCTTGTTGAATTTGAGGATGTGCAGGAACTTGAACCGATGGTCTTTGAGCATCAGACAAATATGGATGATTGGCTTATTCTTGATAAAATTGAGGATGTAGTTGCGGGCAGCAGCATCGCTTTTAACTACGACAACTCCAAACTCCAGGGTTCTTCCACCCTCTCCCGTTAACCCTCAGGTACTATGAAGGCGGGGAAGATATCCCTTGAAACTCCTGATCGGAATTCCTGAGTGTATCTTCCCCGCCTTCAGTCAACTGTATATACGAGTAGCGTTCGTGTGCGAGCGTTGCCCGTCCATAAAAATTGCTATTCTCTTTAGATGCGGTCAAGTGCCTCAAAGTCATTCTTTAAAGCATCCCAAACCGGCTTATCATATTCCTCATGCTCGAGAACAAAGTAAGTTGCATACTGCGCCGCTTCCTTGATCTTTCCCATATCTATAATGCCGTCCGCAATATCCACATTCGCCTTATCTCCATCGATCTGCTTAATGTGAATCAGTTCTACTCTCTTACCCCATTTTTTGATATATTCCACCGGATCCACTCCGGCATAAGCAGCCCAGAATACATCCAGTTCAAGAACCACCTGTTCGCTGGTCTTCTCCATCAGTAAATCCATGGCATACTGGCCGTCAATTTTATCAAACTCATGGGCATGGTTATGATAACCAACCTTAATTCCTACTTTTGCCGCCTTGTCTGCTGCTTCGTTCAATACTCCTGCCAGGTGCTCCACCTGCTCCAGAGTACCCAACTCGCTGTAAGGACAGATAATATATCTTGAACCAATGGCTTTGCTATAAGCAAGCTCTTCTTCAAAATTATTCTCAAATACCGGAAGTCCGCAATGGGTTCCGACGGAATACAGACCATTTTCTTTTAACAGCTGAACCTGTTCCTCGGCCGTCAGACCACCATAGCCTGCAAATTCCACACCGCGAAAGCCGATTTCTGCCACCCGTTTTACTGAGCCTGTAAAATCCTGCTTTGTTTCCTCATGTATGGAATAAAGCTGTAATGAAATCTCCATGAAGAGGTCCTCCTATACTAATTCCTTCTTGCCGGAATGGTGGGACTTATATGCAGCCTCCATCATCCTGGTAAGCATGATTGCATCGTCAATTCCAAAGGTAACCCCTTCGGTTCCTTCCATTCCTTCTGCCCACTGTACGATCGGGGACGGAAGCGGCTGAGGAAGCTCTGCGGATACCCAGGCACCCTTTGTCTCTTCTGTCGCATAGGTAACATCTCTCCCTTTGACAAGAAGCGTTCCCTTTGTTCCGCTGATTTCAAGGGTCCCGGGAGTATAGACGGATACAAAACCAGTCTCGGATACACCAACGGCTCCCTGCTCAAACTCAATTACCGATACGGCATTGTCTTCCACTCCGTGTCCGGTGATATCAGTAAATACCGACTGGACATTCTTAGGCTCTCCAAGAATCCAGTTTAACAGGTACATGGGATGAGCGCCAAGATCAATCATAGCACCGCCGCCGCACTGTTCCAGGCTGTAGAAATGCTCCGGCAGCCAGTTGCCGATGCTTCCGTTATGCACATTACGCATTCTGGCATAAGTAATCCTTCCTAAAGCACCGCTCTTTACAAACTCCTTAGCAAAAAAGAATTCCGGATCACACTTTTTCACAAGAGAAAGGGTGATATCTTCTCCCTTTTTGTCCAGAGCTTCCTTGATCTCCAGGCATTCCTTCGTTGTCAGCGCCAGCACCTTTTCACTGAAGACTTTCTTTCCGGCTTCTATCGCTCTCAGAATCAGGCTGGTATGCTCCGAGGTTGCTGAAGTAATTACCACGCCGTCAATACTTTTATCTTTTAAAAGCTCATCATAATCCTCGTAGAAGGCAGCGCCGAACTGCTGTGCATATTTTTGTCCGCGCTCCGCATTCTCGTCCCAGATGGCTGTTACCTTGCTGCTTGTCTTTTCAATAATCTCTTTGGTATATCCTTCTGCATGGACATGCCAATAGCTTATAATTGCTACGTTCATCTGCTCATCCCCTTTATTATTTTTATTATTACTTATGCAGACCAGGATCTCAGGGACTGACTCCTGTGGTTCCTGCTTGCATTTACTATAAAATCCAGGGCATTGCTTCAAGCAAGCCCGAGCTTCGGGTGTTTTAGCATTATGCCCTGAATTCCATGAATTAATCTAATTATAATTACATTAATTAATCGAAGTATACCGGCTGTCCGGTTGCTGCTGACTTATAGATTGCTTCCAGAATCTCGGATACAACACAAGCCTGCTCCGGCAATACAACAGGATCGGTATCATTCTTCACAGCATCAATCCAACGTCTTGCTTCCACATCAGCAGGACTCATGGAATTGCCGTCATAGAAAGCAACACCGCCGCTGGATAAATCAGGCTTAACCTCAACCAGACGGTTGAATTCGCCCTTATTGATGATAACGCCGTTCTTAATCTGTGCTCCTGCATCGGATCCGCAAAGTACGGTGCTTCCTTCCTGAATCGGCTCGCTGGTATTCAGTGCCCAGCTGGACTCAAGAATGATGGTTGCTCCGTTCTTCATTACGATAAAGCCGAAAGCGGAGTCTTCCATGGTGTGCTGTTCCGGATCCCAGCCGCCCCAAGGGTTGCCGCAGTCCGCATTGTTAACCTTCTTATACTTTGTTCCCACTACCATCTTAGGCTCATAATTGTTCATAAGATATAAGGTAACATCCAGGGAATGGGTTCCGATATCGATTAACGGACCTCCGCCCTGCTCATATTCATTCAAGAATACACCCCAGTTAGGTGTTCCTCTTCTGCGTACGGCAAATGCCTTAGCAAAATAAATATCTCCGAGATCTCCGCGCTCAATTACGCTCTTAAGGTAGTCTGACTCGGGTTTATGTCTGTGCTGATAACCGATGGTAAGCTTCTTGCCGGTTTCCTTTGCAGCCTGAACCATCTTTCTTGCATCCTCTGCCGTCTTTGCCATGGGCTTTTCGCACATTACGTGCTTGCCTGCATGCAAGGCATCAATGGTAATAGGAGCATGGGAACGGTTCGGAGTACATACATGTATTACTTCAATCTCCTGATCCTTCAGCAGTTCCTGATAATCTGTGTAAACCTTTGCATCGGGTGTTCCATATTCTTTCTTTGCCTTTTCCGCTTTCTCAGGAACGATATCGCAGAAGGCTACCATCTCAACATCACCTAATTTACTGAGGGAGGGCATATGCTTTCCGTTAGCAATTCCGCCGCATCCGATAATACCGACTTTTACTTTCTTGTCCATGCTGTTCGACTCCTTTTCAGATATGAATTAAAATATTGTGAGTTAATTGGGAGATTTCAATATCTCGCTAATTAAAACATAGCATAAAGACGTTATATATGATATAATTAATTTTCAAAAATATATCAATAATTTGTCCTAGGAGGAAGGCGATATGGAAAGTACCTATTATATTGAAACCAGGGACCGGTATGGCAACTCCCACCTGCAGTTTAGTTCACATATTCAGGAAGCCGAGGGAATTCAGGTAATGGTCCAGGCACATATCCACAACTACATAGAAATTATCTATGCCCTTTCAGGAAAATATCAGATTTTATTAAATAATCAAAATTACTCCTTTGGTGAAGGGGATATGGTTCTCATCAACTCCAATGAGATTCATAAGATCTATGCCCTGACACCGGAACTGAACCGTTATATCGTTATTAAATTCGAACCGGAGATGCTCTACACCACTGCCCAGTCACTTTTTGAGATGAAGTATGTCATGCCCTTTATCCTGAACGAATCCACTCATCAGAAGATCTTCGGCAGGGAGGAAATTCAAAAGACCGTTGTCCCGGACATCATACATGGAATCAACCGGGAATTCTCTGAGAAGAAATACGGCTATGAACTGGCGATCCGGGCGAATATCTACAATCTGTTCCTATTCATTCTCCGGCGCTGGAATGAGCAGAACGTGGATTTAAATATTGATGGAGAGACTAATATTAATAGAGATATGGTAAAACGGATTGAAAGCGTATTTGATTATATTGAGAACCATTACCATGATGATATTACGGCCCTTCAGATGGCCGCCTACTGCAATCTAAGCTATAGCTACTTTTCCCGTCTGTTCACAAAGATAATGAAGCGAGGCTTCCGGGAATACCTGAATTATGTGCGGATTACCAAGGCGGAGCGCCTTCTGACCTCTTCCGATTTGAATGTCACGGAGATCGCATTGCAGGTAGGCTTCTCCACCTCCAGCTATTTCATCCAGCAGTTTAAGCTTTATAAGGATATTTCACCCAAGCAGTACCAATTAAGATATAAAATGGGATAGGGCATATGCTGCCATGGAGGCGTCTCTTTAACAGTATATCGCAAAGAAACGCCTCCATTGACAACAGGCTCTTATATATTCAGAAATCAAGAAATATCCTGTCCAGACGGGAATCGCTTAATCTGCTCAGCAACTCATTGGTGATTGTTCCCGCACTGAAAGCCACCTGCTCCGCTGTAATTTCTTCCGAACCATCTGCACCGATCAGAGTGACAATATCACCCCTTCTTGCGGATTCAATATCGGTAACATCGGCCACCAGCTGATCCATGCAAATTCGGCCCACAATCGGCACACAATGTCCATTAATTAAAACATGTCCGTTTCCCATGGAAAGGCTGCGCGGGAAGCCATCTGCATAGCCGATGGGAATAACGGCTATTTTCATTTCCCTCTGTGCAACAAAACTCCGTCCATATCCAACACTCTCTCCGGATGCAATCGTTCTTACAAGAGCGATCTTGGATTTTAGGCCCAATACAGGAAGCAAATCCAAGGAACATTTGGTATCTGTGTCAGGCGTGCTTAAAACTCCGTAAAGTGCAATTCCTATTCGGGCATAGCTGCATTGCAATTCAGGGTAATTCAAAAGCCCATAGCTGCTCTGTATGTGGGTCTTGGGAATTGGAATATGTCTTTCCCTTAATCCGTCCAGAAGCTCATAGAAATTCCTGATTTGCCGATTTGTAAATTCAATATCCGCTTCCTGCTGACTGTCCGACACACAAAGGTGGGTGAAAATACCGCCGACCTCAAGGTTGATACAGTCAAATATGGAGACAATTTCTCGTACATGGTGATATTCTTCACCCAGCCGCTTCATGCCGGTGTCCACTTTAATATGAACCGTAAGGGGTTTGCCAAAACAGTTCAGTTCCCGCGCATGATCCGCACCCACTACGGTCTGGGACAGATCATAGCCGGAAAGCTCGGGAGCCCTTGCTGCCGGGGTGTATCCTAAAATCATAATTTCTCCCTGAATCCCCTTTTTCCGCAGATGAATCCCTTCGTCAATTGTAGCAGCCGCAAAGGCTTTTACACCGATGCGTTCCAGACAAAGGGCTATCGGAACCCCACCATGCCCATAAGCATTGGCTTTCACAACTGCCATAATCTCACCTCCCGCGGGAAGCATCTCCTGCAGCACCCCCACGTTATGCCGAAGATTCTCCATATTAATTTCAACCCACGCCCGCTCCGGCAAGAAGCAGTCTGTACCGGTATATTTCTTTTCCATCATCATGCCCGATCCCTCCACAGCGTCACCACCATGCCGTCCTCGTTGTTGCCTGACACCTGATAAGGAATATTATCAGGGATTTCAATCAAGGCTTCTTCCTTATCCCCAACGGGAACATAGAAAATCTCAAACTCCCGCATATTACCCTCAAAACGCAGATGATTACCCTGATAGGGAAATAATTTGAGGTAGTCGGTGTATTCTTCCAATGTAAACTCTCTTGCCCTCATGGCTTCTGAATGAGGATATCCCACATAGCGAAAATGCCATGGCTCATGGGCGATTCCTGTAATTTTCTCACAGTCTGCCGGATACCGTTCAATAAAACCATATTGTACACAAATGCCTCGAAAACGTTGGCAGATACCAGTGTAGGGAAAATCGGGCCGAATAAAATCAATGGCATCCCCCCTCTTTGCAAGATCAATTGCGAGACCGGTCTGATGTTCGCTGCACCCCGGAACTGCAACATATTTCTGCGTAAACTCTTTTCCATTCTCACGCAGGGATGTCCTGTAGATTTCCTGCTGTTCCTGCATCGTACGGTACCCGCTGACCGGAATGATTTCACCCTCACAGCTCAAAAAGGTCATCACTTCCCGCAGCATTTTTGCCGTTTGTCCTTCCGCAAGAACAGGCGCATCGTCGGAGCTCACAGCGGTAAGGCGCTCCGCCGGAATATCACTTTTTAAAGGATGGGATGGGTTGACAAGGACCAAATGTCCCTTTGTAACGTTTGACTTTGTAAACCGCAGCGTTCTCATGGATGCATCACCAGCCTTATGAGTTCCTCCACAATTTGCGAAAAGGTCATTCCGATCCCTTTCAGCATATTGGGATAGCGGCTATGGGCGGTAAAGCCGGGAATAGTATTAACCTCGTTAAAGACGATTTCATTGTTCGGTGTTAAGAATAAATCCACCCGTGCAAAGCCTTTGCAGCCAAGGGCGCGATAAATGACTGCCGCTGTTTGCCTGATCCGGTCCGCAGTATCGGAATCAACGCGGGCAGGCATATGAATTTTCGAAGTTTTCAGCGTATATTTTTCCGTATAGTCAAAGAACCCCTGGGATAATTCAATTTCATCAACTTCACCTAGGGTGAGCGTCTCGTCGCCAAGAACGGCACACCCTACTTCAAAACCATCAACCGCTTCCTCGATGACCATCTTTTCATCATGCTCAAACGCGAGAAACACCGCGTCTATTAACTCGCTTTGTTGGTTTACTTTCGTGATGCCGAAAGACGATCCTGCATTGGCCGGCTTCACAAATAGAGGGTATTGCAAATGTTTTGTCTGTTTCCATAATTCCTCCTCATGCATGGGGGAATATAGTACAACGGAGTTCGGTGTTTTTATACCTGCCAAGCGTACCAGCCTGTGGGCAAAATCTTTATCCATACATAGCGCCGAACTAAGTGTTTTGCACCCCACACAGGGGATGCCCGCCATTTCAAGCAACCCCTGTAATGTTCCATCTTCCCCGTTTTTTCCATGCAGTACGGGAAACGCCACATCAACAGATATCGTCGTCACCCCGCCATCCTCCATCACAAGGATACCGTGAGTATTACGATCCGGTGAAATGATTGCCGGGACGCAAAGATCATCCTGAATCCAGGTGTCATTCTGAATCTCTTGGATACCTCCTCTATATAGAAGCCATTCCCCGCAGCGGGTAATGCCAAGCAGAATAATACGATACTTCGCCGGGTCCAGACATTCTATCACGGAACAGGCCGATTGCAGCGACACCTCGTATTCCGTAGAATTACCACCAAACAAGACGGCTATTGTTGTTTGTTTCATAAAATCAATCCTTCCTTTCCTATAACGATAAAAGCCTATCCGGCTCGGTATCTTCATCTTACCGAAATCGGACAGGCTATATTGGATTTTCTACTTATTAATGTCTTAAGAAAATCTTAGGAAGAATTTATTTTTTACTAAAATTGCAGTCGGCTTTCACGAGCTGTTCGAAATCCCGGTTGACTCCTGATTAAGTCCCGGTTGGAAGGGTAACGATAAATACCGTTTCGCTTTCATCGCTTTGAACTGCAATCGTTCCCCCATGGGCGGTAACAATTTCTTTGGCTATGGTGAGTCCCAGACCTGCTCCTCCTGTTTGTGAGGAGCGGGCAGAGTCCAGTCTGAAAAATCTCTCAAAGATCGTTTGAAGCTTCTGCGGAGGAATGGGGTCTCCGTAATTTGTAAATTGAATGACGGTATTCTCTCCTTGCCGGGAGGCCATGATGTCGATCACACTGTCATCATAACTATAGGCAATGGCATTTTTTAAGATATTATTAAACACTCGGGAAAGCTTATCCGCGTCTCCCCATAAAACCAAATCGTCCGGCGCATGAACAACCGCCTGCTTATTCTGAGGCGACAGCATCGGATAAAATTCATCTGCCATCTGCTGCAGCATAAAGGACAATTTGATCTTTCCCTTGTTCAATACAATTGAGCTTACATTAAATCGGGTAATTTCAAAAAATTCTTCGATAAGCTGTTCCAAACGGAATGCCTTTTCGAGTGTAATGCCCGTGTACTTGACCCGTTGTTCGGCCGGCATATCCGGGGCTTCGTCTAAAAGGCTTAAATACCCGATTACGGAAGAAAGCGGCGTCCGGATATCGTGCGCAAGATTAACAACAAGATCATTCTTTCGCCGCTCCGCCTCTTTTGCATTCCGCTCGTTCTGCCGGGCACTTCTTTTAATCTGATTCATCCTGTCTTCAATTTCCCGAAGTTCTTCCGGCAGCCGGATGTTCTCATCATCCTGTTGTACCAAAGAAACGCTTGCCGCAGCAATATCTTCGATATAACCGATGGTCTTTGTCCAATATACATAGATAATGATCAGCACCATGACGAACCAGGCAAAGGGGACAGCAAAAGGAGCAAGGGCTTCTGCTCCCTTAAGAAGATAATATAGCGGTGTAGGCTGCCAGGTAATGTTGTAAACAATATAATAGACCGCAGCTATGGCAATTACATACACCACAGATGCTGCACTTGCCGTTCCTGCACACCGCAGAATTGTTTTTTTAATAAATTTAGAACGAAACTGGTTATCCCTCATATTTTATAGCCAATCCCCCATACTGTTTTAATATATTTCGGATGATCCGCATTGTCATGCATCTTCTCTCTCAAGTGGCGGATATGAACCATGACGGTATTATTGTTGTTCGTAAAATACTTCTCGCCCCATACCGCGTGAAACAATTCCTCCGAACTGACGACACGCCCCCGATTGGACGCCAGGACCCACAGAATGGAGAACTCTGTTGGCGTAAGGAGAACCGGCTTTTGGTTCAGCATGCATTCGTGCTTGTCCTTATCCAGCACCAAGCCGGAGAATGCAATAATACTTTCTTCCTGTACAGGCTCACTGGCATTATATTTTGTAAATCTCCGCAGCTGAGCCTTTACCCGGGCAACCATTTCAAGAGGACGGAAGGGTTTTGTAATATAATCATCCGCGCCCAGGGTAAGGCCCATAATTTTGTCAATTTCTTCATCCTTTGCTGTCAGCATGATAACAGGAAAGTTATGCTTTTCTCTGATCTGCTGACAGATGGAAAAGCCGTTGACATCGGGAAGCATGACATCCAGGATCGCTAAATCTATCATCTCATGCTCAATACACTGCAAAGCCTCCTGTCCGTTATAAAACTTCAGCACATTATAATTTTCGTTTTTCAGGTATAATTCAATCAGGTCCGCAATGGACTGTTCATCATCTACAACTAAAATATTGGTTATCATGGCATACTGTTCTCCTTTGGTATGAAAGCTCATTTATAACATTTTATCAAAGAATCGCAAATGACTTTGTGGGATTAATCTTATCAAATCCTTAAGGATATCTTAAGATCAACCCCTCATATTTTATCGCAGATATTTGATTTTATCCTGATATTCACGGATTAAGGCCTGATTATGCTCTGTTCCCATGGGAATATTGGCACTCATGTACACCGGAGGTATTTGCCCATCCGCAAGGTATTTATTTTCGATCTTTAATATAATTCTCTGTGCAATAAACAGGCTGCTGAAGGTGGATGCCCCTCCTGTGATCACTCCGCTCTGGGGAATTGTCAGCAGTCCATCCCCAAAGGGGACATGATTATCGATCACAATATCACACAGCTGATACAGCTTCTTTTTGCCGGGGTGCCTGGCTTCCAGCCTCTCCGATACCTTCCGGGAGGTAATTCCCACCACCGTCAGTCCCTGCTCTCTGGCATAAATAGCTGCTTCTATCGGGACACTGTTGATTCCTGAATTGGAGGAGATGAGGATCGTATCACCTTCCCTGATGGGAGCCTCTGACAGGATTTTGGCCGCCAGACCTGTCTCCCTCTCCTTCTCCATACTTTGAATCGCCCCCTCCTGAACCATAAGGGACGGAACCAGGATCGGATTCACCGGTACAAGGCCTCCCGCACGAAAGAACAGCTCCTCTGCAATCATGTGAGAATGCCCGGTTGCAAAGACATGGAGCAATCCACCGTTTCGAAGGGATTGGTAAGCCGCTTTCGCCGCCTCCTCCATGGCATTGTCCTCCAGTGTCTCTGCCTCCTGCAATAAGTTTAACAGCTTTGGCAAAAAGGAATATTCCTCAACCAGTTCCATACTCATCCGCTTCTTCTCCTCTATAAAAAGTATTGTATATCCGCCCTAACTTGTTATAACAAGTTAAATTACATCAATTTATATCTGTTTTATTTGTATAAGGTCACCTGGAATTGGTACAAATCTCCCCGATAGGTAGATTCCACATATTCATATGCCATTCCGTCCTGCTCATAGGTTGTTCTGTGAACATGGAGCACCGCACAGCCACTTTCCACCTGCAGCAGCTTTGCTTCCTCATCGGAAGCAAGTCCTGCACGAATCTCCTGCACACCCTTAAAGCTCTCACAGCCGTACTGATAATGCAATATCTCATACAGGGATTCTTGCAGGTTGACCTTTCCCAGGGTGGGAAAGCGATAGAACGGCAGGTGCACCCGTTCGATTGCGATGGGAACTCCATCCGCAAGACGAAGGCGCTCCAGAAGATAAACCTTTTGATGGACATCGATATTCAGTATCTCGGCCACCTTCTGTGACGGAGCCAACGTATCAAAAGAGATAATCTCGCTGGAGGGCTCCTTCCCCAGCATTCTCATCTCTTCGGTAAATCCCTTCAGATGATTTAGCTGAAAGCCGGCTTTCTTCATCATGACAAAGCTTCCTCTGCCCTGCTGCTTGTAGATATAGCCGCCCTGCTGCAGACCGTCCAGTGCTCTTCTGACCGTAATCCTGCTGATATTAAAGAGCTCACAGATTTCCTCCTCCGTAGGCATCTTCTCCCCCTCCTTCAGCTTTCCGGACTTGATTAAGGGGATATAATAATTCATGACCTGCATGTACCGGGGTAATGGTTTCATAGTTTTGCCCCCTTTTCCCTATTTTATTATTTACATTTTATAAAACCTGTGGTATGTTTGTTTCAAGAGATAAAGTTGTTATAACAACTTTATCATGACGAATATTTTTTGTCAATTTTTTTATCATAAGGATAAGAGGATGTAGTTATAGTTTGGCCTACCGTATTCTGGCATCCCCTTTTACTTGCTTTCCCTTCGTGCGTTCAGAACACTCCGCTTCACAAGATGCACTCAGCCAGTCTGCGCAAAAAGGGGATGCCAGAATACGGTAGGCCAAATTATAACAGGATGTATATGCCGCCAAGGGCGGCAGATGGAGGTTGTTATGAAGATTATAAGAACAAGAGATTATCAGGACATGAGCAGAAAGTCTGCCAATATTATCTCCGCACAGGTTATTATTAAGCCGGACAGCGTTCTGGGCCTTGCCACCGGCTCCTCACCCGTCGGTACCTACGAGAATCTTGTAGATTGGCACCGAAAAGGAGATCTGGATTTTTCCCAGGTAAAAACCGTGAATCTGGATGAGTACGTCGGCCTTCCCAGGGATAACCCCTGCAGCTATTATTATTTTATGTATGAACATCTGTTTAAACATATTAACATTAATTTGAACAACACCCATGTCCCCAACGGAATGGAAAGTGATGACCGGATTGAGTGCAAGCGTTACGACAGCCTGATTGCTTCTCTCGGACAGATTGACCTTCAGCTTCTTGGCATAGGCAACAATGGACATATCGGCTTTAATGAACCCTGTGATATCTACCGCAAATCCACCTTCAAAGTAGAGCTTGCCCCCAGCACCATCGAAGCAAATGCCCGCTTCTTTAACTCAGCGGATGAGATCCCCCGCTATGCTTATACCATGGGAATCGGCACCATTATGTCTGCCAAAAAGATTCTGCTGATCGTTCAGGGGGAAGCCAAGGCTGATATTATAAAAGAAGCCATTGAAGGTCCCATCACTCCCCGGGTTCCTGCCTCCGTTCTCCAGCTCCATCAGGACGTGACCCTTATTGCAGATGAAGCAGCATTGTCCCGTCTGAGCAGATAATTTCGTACCAGGCAGGCCGGTACAGGTGACTACAGTCTGAACCACAATAGAAAGGAGCCCCATATGATAATTAAAAATGCAAATGTATATAATGAAGACGGAAGCTTCCTAAAAAAAGATATTTTCATTGAAGGTGAAATGATTGCCGATAATGCATCCGTCGCAGACCAGGAGGTTCTGGACGGAGAGGGTCTCTATCTGATCCCCGGACTCACGGACATCCACTTTCATGGTTGTGTGGGCTATGATTTCTGTGACGGAACTCCGGAAGCAGTCCGCTCTATCGCCATGTACCAGGCAAAGAACGGCGTAACCACCATAGCTCCCGCCACCATGACTCTTGACGATGAACGGCTGACCCGGATATTTAAGAATGCCGGTGACTATAACAATGAGAGCGGTGCCATTTTGGCAGGAATTAATATGGAGGGTCCCTATCTCTCCTACGCCAAGAAGGGTGCCCAGAATCCCATGTATCTGCGACGCCCCGATGTAGAACATTTTCATAAAATGCAGTCTCTGTCCAAAGGCTTAATTAAACTCATGGCGATTGCGCCGGAGGAAGAAGGCGCCATGGAATGCATCGAAGCTCTTAAGGATGAGGTGGTTATTTCTCTCGCACACACCACAGCCGATTATGATCTGGCCATGGAGGCCTATGAAAAGGGTGCTTCCCATCTTACCCATATGTACAACGCCATGCCGGCTTTCTCCCACCGCAGCCCGGGTGTAATCGGTGCCGCTCTGGATTCTGCCCATGTTCATGTGGAACTAATCTGTGACGGTGTCCACGTCGCTCCCAGTGTAATACGCGCCTCCTTCAAGATGTTCGGAGATGAGCGGATCATCCTGGTAAGCGACAGTATGATGGCCGCAGGATTGGAGGACGGCCAATATGCTCTGGGCGGACAGGATGTCACCGTAGTCGGCAACAAGGCAACCCTTGCCGACGGCACCATCGCCGGCTCTGTGACTAATCTGCTGCAATGCGTCAGAACAGCGGTCAGCTTTGGAATCCCCCTTGCCTCTGCCATCAAATGTGCCGCAGTAAACCCTGCGAAGAAGATAGGCATCTTCGACCGGTACGGCAGCATCACGCCGGGTAAATATGCCAATCTGGTACTGTTGAATCAAGAACTGGAGATTGTGAAGGTGCTGATTAAAGGAAAAGAATTTGCATAAATGACTGCAGGCCAGGCAAAGTTCCCATTGCCTGGCCCGTAAATATTTATTTGATCTCCTTTATATACTGCTTCAACTGTTCACGGTTATTGATTTCCAGCTTCCTGTACAAATTAGTGGCAGCCCATGAGTTATTCTAAGATTATCATTCCCGGACTGTTATTACAATTCTACCAGGTAGTATTTCAGGTGGAATATTGCTCTTCTACTTCACATACTTCACGGTAAACTTAGCCCCCGGCCCTCCGGCAAATACAATATATCCTCCCTCCGGCAGGGTTACTGTGGTATTCTCCGATATCATGGAAGAATGAATGCAGGCCTCCGTCTTATCATATATGCTGAAGGATGCTTTGGCCGGAACCGTCACCTTAACCTTCCTGCCCCCAGATCCCGAACCAATCTTATACCAGCTGGAATAGCCGTCGGCTCCTATCTTAACCTGGAACGAATCCTTGCCGGACAGCGCTTTGACTGCATTCTCCCTGATATACAACCTTCCGGCGAGACTCAGATATTCCGTCTTTGACTTGGTATTGAATTGCAGGTCGAACAAATCTCTTCCGGCCACACCGGGAATCTGAAGCTGGGACTGAGCCAGATTCTCATCTATAATTTTGGCACCGAAGCAATATCCTTCGATTCCCTTGGGCAGTGCAATCCCTAATATGGGGGAGCTGATTGCATACATCTGGGAGGAATACTTCTCATTAATCAGAAAGTAGCGTTTTCCCAGACGGCTGTTCCAGGCCGTCTTCACTTTCTTGGATAAGGGATTCGCCTCTATCTTCTGGGCCTGATAGCTGGAATCCGCCATCTGCCCCAACCCGGGTATGCTGCTGTAGCCCTCTGCAAACAGATAGGTATTCCCGTTCTTTTCCTTTTGGAAGGAGAGAGAGGCACTCCCGTCAGGGGTATGGAATTTGCCATCACCGGTATAGGTAAATCTCTGTACCTGAGGCCCTTCACCGGATACGCTCAACGCTCCCGAAGTATTGATCTCTACCTTTATTACTCCCCCGGAGTAAGCATAAAAGCCCTCGTAGCTCTTCTCCGCTTTGGGCATGGCAGCCTTTACCGGAGACAGGAAGGTTTTATCCGCCTTAATCTCACTGATCTCTCCTTTCGCCAGCAATGCTTTCAGCAGAATGCTTTGGGCAAAGCTCTGACCATAGAGGCTGGAACCGCCGCTTAAGAGAACGGCCATCGCCATATCCTTTTCCGGTAAAACGATGAGGCTTGCGTGATACAGCATGGTATCCCCTCCCTTTACCAGCGCCTTTATTCCATATTCCTGGAAGGGATAGGTATCCACACTGTCCCAGCCCAAACCATAGGTGACCAGGGAGTTGGACCCGGAATGCCACAAACCCGACCGGTATTCACTTTTTGCCATAGCCTTTGCCGAGGCTTCGGACAATTCACCGGTTTTCTCTCCATATTGAAAGATTCGCGCAAAGCGGCACAAATCCTCGGCAGTGGAATAAATTCCTCCCGCACCGATGGCATTCACCGCATCTGCCGGCAGCTCCGTATCAGAGCCTGCTTTATAGGCCTTAGCTAATTGCTCACGGTCGAACTGGTCCAGGGGTGTCTTTGTATTCATCATCTGAAGGGGTTCCAGAATATACTTATCCAGGTAAGCAGAAAAATCCATCCCGCTGACTCTTTCCACCAGTAACTGTGCCAAACTAAAGCCATCATTGCAATATACACTGAAAGCTCCGGGTACGGCCTTCAGCCTCTGGCTTTTCAGATTCTCAAGAAAGATATCCATACTCACGGTATCACTATCCCCCAGCAGCATCGCGTTGGTAAAGGTACTGCCCATTAAACCGGAGGAGTGGTTCAGAAGCATCCTCACCGTAATATCCTTGTATCTTTTGTCCGTCATCTTAAACTCCGGAATATATTTTACCACAGGCTTATCCAGCTTAACCTTTCCGCTTTCCGCCAGCTGCATCACCGCTGCGGTGGTAAATACCTTGCTCACGGATCCAATTCCGTACATATGCTCACTATCCAGCACCGTATCGCTGTTCCTGCCATACACACCGGACTGGCCGGAGACAACAATCTCTCCCTGATCGATCAGCGCATATTGCACACTGGTCGCTCCATAGAGGGAGGTCAGCAGCTTTGCAGTTGTTTGGGCCTGTTTTGCTACATCCTCATAGACCGAAGCCGCCCTTACAGGCTCCGGCTTGCTCGGAAACACCGCAATTGATAATAGAAGCATTACGGCGATACCGGTTCTTATCCATTTCTTAAACATATCCATCCTCCTCACAGCATATTTTATTCCTGGTTTTGGGGGACTTCCCCCCATTCCTGCAAAGGTCCTGGCTGCATACCTGGCCGTCACAGGCCTCTAAAGGATTATTACTGTTATTATAGCACTTTACAAACCTGTTTCAACCAAGTTAATCCAATTTTAATGTAAGATATTACAGCCAAAACTGCGATATCCTGTCTCCCTTTACTTACCTCCCTTTCATGCGTTCAGAATAATGCGCTTTAAAAAACTTATAAATACAACCTTCACAAAAAGTTACATTAATCTTAAAAAGTGCTGTTCTTGCGCCGTGCATTGTGTTACCGAAGCATGAACTTTTTTGAGTAATGTATATTACAAATAAATATACCTTGACAGGCGAGGTATATATGCATATAATATAGCTTAAATAAAGGAGGTATTTACCATGTCGATTACATCGGACGTGATTCGCGGTCATACGGAGCCCATTATCCTGTCACATCTGATTGCCGGTGACAGCTACGGCTATCAGATTAATAAAGAAATCATGGAAAAAACCAATAATTTATATGAGTTAAAAGAAGCCACCCTGTATTCCGCTTTCCGCCGCCTGGAGGAAGCCGGATTGATTCTTTCCTACTGGGGCAATGAGAATGTAGGGGCAAGGCGCCGATACTATGCCATTACGGAGAAGGGCCGTGAGGCATATCAGGAGTATAAAAAGGACTGGGCAAACGCAAAAGATATTATTGATAAATTATTAAAGTAGATGGAGGGGTTATCTTATGAATGAACGATTAAGAAATCATATTGAAAAGCTTTTTGACGACGCTCCTACGACCAGAAAGGCGTTTGAGCTGAAAGAGGAATTGCTGGCGAATTCCGAAGAACGGTATCAGGATCTGATTGCCAGCGGCGTGTCCCCTGATGATGCTTTTAAGCATGTCATCAGCTCTATCGGCAATGTCTCGGAGCTGTTTCGCGGGCTGGAGGCTGCACCGATGGAGGACCGGACGGAAACTGAAGCGAGAACCAGGAAGGTAGCTCTTATCAAAGCCGCGGCGGTGGGCCTTTATATCTTCAGCGTATTCCTGTTCCTGACCTTTGCGATGTTTGACATGTACAGTCCCCTGGATTTGTCTACCATCGGGCTGGCCGTCATGGTATTTATTGCAATCATACCTACCTGCATGCTGGTCTATGTTTCGAATATGTATCCGGGATACAGTAAGAAGGAAGATACCATTGTAGAAGATTTCAAGGAATGGAAAAGCAGTACCGCCAGAACCAAGTCCATTAAGAACGCTGTGACAAGCATTGTATGGACCCTTACCCTGCTGCTCTATTTTATTATCAGCTTTGCTACCTTCGCCTGGTATTCCACCTGGATTATCTTTATTGCCGGCGCCTGTGTCCAGGCTATTGTTGAGCTGGCATTTCATTTAAAGGAGCTGAAGAAATGAGAAAATTCTTAATATCAATGATTGTAGTCTTCGGCATCATTGCCGCCGCATTAGTCTTTTTTATGTTTTATATCATCGGTTCTCGCAGTGCCGGAGTCCCCTTCGGCAACACCAGTGCAAAGCTGGTAAATACCAGCAGCTACCGTATGGACGGGATCGAGAGCCTGATTCTTGAATACTCTATGGATGATATCATCCTATATGAAAGCGATACAAACGAGCTGAAGCTTATGGAATACATGAGCATCGTTCCCGAGGAGAGGGAACTCACCAGGGTTAATCAAAGCGGTTCCCGGCTCCACCTTCGAAAAGGTGATAAAATGAGAAGAAACTGGTTGTTCTTTAATTATACAGGATATGTTGAGGTCTACCTGCCTTCCGGCTATGCCGGCAGCCTCTCTGCCTCCACCTCCAGCGGCAATATTCGTTCGGAGCTCATTCTTCATCTGGATAGCTATGAGGCCTCTTCCACCAGCGGCGACATCTCTTTTAGCGATGTCTCTGCCAAAAGTATCAGTGTTTCCTCTTCCAGCGGCAACATATCCTTTAAAGAGGCCTCTGCCGATCGCATCGAAGCTTCCTCCACCAGCGGTGATATTCGCTTTGACGAAGCAAACGGCAGCCGGAGCTTCTCCTCCTCCAGCGGCAATATCAGAATCTTGGGCGGGGATGGGGATAGCAATCTCTCCTCCACTTCAGGCAATATTACGGTTCAGAATAATACGGGCAAACTGAATGCCCATGCCTCCAGCGGCAATATTTCTATTGAGGATGCCTCGGGCAGCAAGGAACTTGAAACAACCTCCGGCTTCATAAGGCTCTCCAATTGCAGCGGCTTCCTGCGGGCCTCCTCCAGCAGCGGTGATATCCGTGTCCTGGAACAGGCCGGAGCCGGCAGCTTTGAATCTACCTCAGGCAATATTAACGTTGATTTTATAGAGGATGCCTCTGTCCTGCATGAGGATATCTCGGCGGATGCATCCAGCGGAAGTGTATCTTTCCGGCTTCCTTCCGGGCTTAGCTTTGAATTCGATGCCAGAACCTCCAGCGGAGAGATCCGCACCTATTTCGATGACAGCTTAAGCTTTCAAAGGGGCGGGGATCGCGCCAGCGGCACCGTCGGCAGCAATCCAGCCCAGCGTATCAGGATATCTACTACCAGTGGTAATATCACCATTAAGAAATAAATGGTTGGGAATGAAACGATTAAGAGTTAGAGCCCGAAGTTTTGAAACAGAATAATTTCGGTGATTCCTCCATGAATAAAAGCCCGGAGCGAATATTCCATAAGCCACCCCGTCTATTGGCGGGAAGCGTTTCATTGGATATCCGTTCCGGGCTTCTTGTATCACTGCCTGTCTTGCATCTCTATCTATGTTGTATCATTGCTTATCTTATATCATTACTTGGTTATTTCATCAATCAAATCCCCGCCGACACCGCTCACACTGATATTCTTCGTGGTTCTTGCCTCCAGGCTGTCTGCCATGACGATACTCTTCATGTCAATGCCCACCGCACTTTGAACTGTATCAAATACCTTAGCCAGAACGGTAGGAACATTATCTGACACACTCTCTATTCCGCCGCCATAAATCTTTATATCGGATATCTGTCCGAGAGGCTCTGCAATCGCCTTGGCAAGGTCGGGAAGCTTCTCAATCAGCTTATCTGCCATTGCGGCTCCGGTATACTTCTTATATGCTTCCGCCTTCTTCTCCATGGCTTCTGCCTCTGCAAGTCCCTTCGCCTTAATTGACTCGGCTTCTGCAAGACCTACTGCACTAATGGCCTTGGCTTTTGCTTCACCGTTGATGGCTTCCGCATTTGCCTGAGCCTGAGCCTTTAGCTTGATAGCTTCCGCTTCCGCTACCGATTCTGCCTTTCTGGCTTCCGCTCTTGCCTCAGCATCGGCAATCTGAGCATATTTCTTAGCATCTGCTTCTGCTTTTTTCTGCTCTCTATCCGCATTTGCCGGCTCTACTACCTTGGTTTTCAGCTCCTCGCGGGTCTTTTCAGCACGGCGCTGCTCCAATTCTGTCTGTTTCTGCTCTCTTGCAATCTCAACCTGCAATTGAGCTTCCTGCAGCTCCTTTTGCTTTTGCTGACGCAGAATATCTGCTTCCATCTGAGCCGCAATCACATCCTTGTAGGTAATGCTCTTCTGAATTTCATATGCGGCATCCGCCTTCGCTTTGGCAGATTCCTGTTCAATCCGGTATTGGGCTTCCTGCACTTCTTTTGCCTTCATTGCAGCACTGACCTCAGTCTGTGCCTCCAGCCGTGCCTTCTCACCTTCCTTTGTGGCTTCCGACTTCTTAATGGACTCTTCTTTTAACGCTAACGCCTGGGCAATTTCCGCATCCTTTTTCTTCTCTGCAATCTGCTTGGCACCAAGGGCCTTTATGTATCCGTTGGTATCATTCACATCCTTGATGGAGAAATCCTTCAGCTCAAGCCCCATCTCTCCTATCTTGGTTCCTACCACCTCCTGAACCTTGGCAGAGAACGCTTCCCGGTCATTGTATATCTGCTCTACCGTCATGGAAGCAACAATTTCACGAAGCTTACCTTCCAGAATTAAGGTAACCTGCTCCGCAATGGAAGCCTGTATCTGATTCTCATTGATACCGCTAAATTGCTCAATTGCCAGATAGATGCTTTCATGGGTATTTCTTACCTTTATTACCGCGGTACCGGCAACGTCAATGGGAACACCCTGGGATGACATCGTCTGTGAGGTATTCACATTCAGTTGAATGTTACCGAGGGAGATCGTATCCGTACGCTCTAAAACTGGAAGCACCACTCCACCGCCACCGGTAATAATCCTTTTCTTCATACCTGTTACTACCATGGCCTTGTCCTGGGGAACCTTCTTCCACATGCTGAAGATGCTCACCAGAATAAAAATGCCGATTACCACTGCCAGAACAGTGATGATGATTGGGCCGAAGTTAACTCCGACATTCGCTAATAAAGTCATTCTTATCCCTCCATTTTATTATACTATTGTTCCTGCTTTGCCAGCTAACTCATCTTTCGTATGATGCTGCTTACTTTGTTACTCATACTTATTCTTTGGCTCAACGATACAGACTCCGTTTTGGACCTCCAGGGCCTTTACCACTCTCCCTGCTTCAATCCTCAGCCCGGCATCCGTGCATCTGGCCGGATAGCTTACATGCACATTCTTCAAGGTATGAAAGCTGACTGTTCCCAACTGGCCGGGAAGAATGGTATCGATCACCTTCCCTTCATACATCAGCAGTTCATTTTCATTGATACCATAATTTCTCGTCTGTACCCTCTTGAGCGTTTTTATAATTGTCTGAACCACCACTGCTGCAATATATCCTGTGATTACCGCAATTATAAGTGTTATGACGTGCCCCTTGCCGGTCAGTGTCATGACGGATCCCACTGCTCCAAAGGCCACCGCCAGAGCCGATAACGCCATCAGGGATGTGGGCCAGAGCCCGATGGAAAAGGCCGATACCGTATCCGCACCTGCCAAAGACAGCTCCGTACCGATATGGGCACCCGCACCAATATCCGTATCCAAACCAATGTCGGTATCAAGATCAATATCCATGTCCAAATCCATGCCCGGATCCAGATCCATGCCCGGATCCAAATCGATACCGGTATCAAGATCAATACCTGTATCCAGATCAATATCGGTGTCCAGATCCACATCGGTATCCGAACCGCCGCCAAAGGCTCCCATCAATACACTGAGTACGGGAAGGACTGCCCCGCCGGCAAAAAAACACAGATAAACCGTTATCACTTTGTAGACCCCCTTTTTTCACGACCTGAATCGAGTATAACAGATTTTTACTACAAATGCGAGTTTTTAATCTAATTTTTACACAATTACAAAGGAGCTTTAATAAATTAGCCAAACTCCAAAATTATATCTCAGCTGCATCAGCATTCCCTATATGACCGAGGCTGTTCGGCAAGCCTTGCGCAGACTGCATAAGATTGCAGCCGTGCACAGAAGAACTGTTACCCTAATGCAAATAAGACGAATTGAAGCCGAAGCAAAGCTCGGGTATGATACAGATAACCATATTGTGTATTTTCCCCCAAGGAGAGAGGCCCTTTCTTATTTACGCAGGGATTGAAATTCCTTTCAAAAAGCCGCGATACTTGCGGTCCCTGATGTAAAAGGACTGGCGCAAATATAGCGGCATGTTATCAATCATTTGAGAATCTGGATAGGGACAGGATTGCATAGTATCCCATCACAAAAGCTGCAATGGACAGAATTGCTGACGGTATCCACCAGGAGAAACCGGCTGCTTCAGGTATGGCAGGTATAATCTTATCCCGGAATATTTCCGAGGTTGATCCCAGAACAAAGCCGATAATCATGCAATAGGTCTGATGGGGAAATTTATTCATTGTCCATTCGATGGGTTTGGTGATAAGGAAAATGCCGATCACCGTGGATACCCCTACCATACCGATGTAGATTAAGTCAAAGCCGGTGATTGCAGCAAGCATCGCGTCATACATCCCCAGCACCAGGAGCATATGGGATGTGCTGATCCCCGGCAGCACCAGTGCAAGGGCAATAATGATGCCCGTAACCAGCACCATGAGATAATGGCTGAGTCCCGTCCCTGTGCTGATATCAAAATTACCCGTAGGAATAAAACCTATGGAAATTACAGCGATCAGGCCGATGAGAAAATAGACTGCGGAGGACAGCTTCAGTCTTGACTCCTTCGTCTTCTTATATAATGCGGGGATTCCGCCGATTACCGCTCCCAGAAAGAAGAAGGATACCGGAAGCGGGAATTTCTCCAGCAGCCATTTAATCACAAAAGCTAAAGAACCGATACCCACTGCCGCGCCAATGCAAAATTTCATTAAAAATAAAATATTTCCTTTCAGATCCTTCAGAAAATTGCTGATGGAGCTGATTAGTTTATCATAAATCCCAAGTAAAATTGCCATGGTTCCGCCGCTGACTCCGGGTACACTCATGGAAGAGCCGATGACAAAGCCCTTTAATAAGATTGCCACATTGGTTTTTAATTTGCTGTTCATTTTCTGTTCTCCTTTTTCGGGATCATATCATAACCCTGATTTGCCGCAATACATTTTTATACCAATTCGATAATATAGAAGTATACTATGTTAAATTATTATTGTAAAGGGCGGCTGTTCATTCCTCTTTTAAAACTTGCATTCCTTACCCCACCGGAAGCAATCCACCGTCAACATATAAAATACCGGCATCCCCAGATAAGCTCTGGGGATCGTAAATACTTTCCCAAAGGCAAACAGAAGATATACAGCGGCACCCTCCAGTAATACCGCCAGGAGGAATCTTCCTGCCCGGCGATTGTCAAAATACAACATGCGCTCATGAACAATCAATGCAAGCATCCCGATTACCGCTGTTATGGTCCGGGACAGACAGCTTCCGGTATACTGCTTTAACAGAATATCCTTATAATTCGGAGCAATATAAGCCATCTCCTCCTTCCACTCCAGGAATACGGCAAACTTTCTGCTCCAAAAGGAGAAATCCGACCATTGTGTCGGGATTATCTGCTGGGGGAGAAAGACTTCAAATTCCATTATCCAGGAGAGAAGGGGCCACAGGCACAGGATCACCAGCACCAGGCCGATTGCCTGCAACGGAATTCTTCTTCTCTTCCAAAGAAGTGCAGACAGATCATACAGCAGGGCAAAGCCGAGAAGCCATGCCGGCAGCAGATAGACCAGGGAAAGACTTTTCGAAATCAGATATCCGTCGATCAGGGTATAACGGCTGTTTATCCCGTACTGTCTCAGCAAATCCGCAGCAAGCTGCCCGCTGTTATCAGAATTTTCGAAAGAAAGCTCAAGATTGGCGTAGCTTATTTCCTCAGAAGCCCGTATTATAAGGCATACCGTTTCAGGGGACCTTAAAACTCCCCTGACAAAATAGCGCCTGCCGTCATAGATCAACGAGTTTCCCAGCGCATCCGCCGTGCGGAACAGGCGGTATGCACTCTCTTCGTCAATCAGGCAGCCCTGCTTGTCGTCTGCCGCCGGCATGTAGCCGCTAAGAAGCAGTACCGGATATGCTTTCTCCATGGCGCCGTATACTTCAATCAACCCCATCTCCTCCTTTGTCTCCAGCACATCACATACCAGGGTTTGATTCTCTTTGCGGTTCCAGGCCGTGATCTCTGTAAGCTCCTGGTTTTCCTTTATTCTCTCCTGCTCCGCCATCTGAATAAGGATACGCTCTGTCACAACCTCCCCTTTCATCCGGATGCTGACGGATTGGTAGTGCTCACGGATATACTGGCCGTAATATACGGCTGTACCCCACAGAATACATACTGCCGCAAACAGAAGCAGGAAGCCCGCGCTTCGTTTGATATTGCTATTCATTTTCCTCATAGCTTCGCACCCGGTCCCCTTCTTCAATGCTTTTGCTGCTGCCGATAATAATTCTATCCTCCGGGCTGATTGGGGCATCCACCGCGGCGGTCAGGCTGTCCTTTTCCAGTACCTCCACATTGACCCGCCAGGCAGTCTGTTCCTTGCCGAGACTGGTATTGCTTTCCCCTATGATCAGAACATAGTTCACCTGATTCGAGTCCATCCGTACTGCTTGAAGCGGCAGAGTCTGACGATATTGCTTTGAGGTTTTGTTCACCGTATAGGAGGCTGCTTCCCCCGCGGTATAATCTCCCTTGGGAAGCACGGCGGTTATCTCCGTCATTCCCTGGGAATCCTCCTGCCCTACGCTCTCTATTACAGCCATAATATCCTTTCTGCTGCCTCCTCGCCGAATGCTGATTTCATCACCGGCTGCCAAGTGCTTCACGTCATCCTTTGATACCCGCGCCCGAAAGCCATAGTCCTCCATGGAAATGGAGACCTTTTCCGACCCTGTGATTCTGCCTCCCACACTGAGACCGATATGCCGAAGCCTTCCTGCCACTGGGGAAAATACCTGCCCCTCCTGTTTCAGCAGTTCCTCCACCTCATCCACCGCTTTCTTCTGCTTTTCCACCTCCAAGGCAAGGAGTTCGTCGGAAATCCGGTTCATCTTCTCCTTCGTCCGATTGGAACTCACTGTTTTGGAATCATTTTTCCGTGCTTTATTCAGAGCCTTTTCGGCATCCTCAAGAGCTCTTTCGGCACCTTCCAAGCGACTTTCCTGGGGCCGCAGGGCCTCGCCGTAGTCATAGCGCTTCTCCTGAATCCCATTGCATACCTCCTGTGCCTGGTTCATTTTTTTCTCTGCCTTATTCAGGACCTTTTCCGAAGCGGCAAGCTTTCTGTCCCATTCCAGGTTAACTCCCTCCAGGTTCTCCTGCTTTGCGGTTATCTGCTCCTTCGCGGTGCGGATGGCCTGCCGTTTTGTCTCATCCTCCCGGCAGATCAGAGAGAGAAGCGTCTCATAAGCACTGGTTTCCGCCAACTCGGAACCGCTTTGAATTGCGGCTCCATATGCCGAAATGGCATCATAGAGCTCCCGGTCCTTTGCTCCAAATTCCTTCCAGGCCTCGTAGGTATCCTCATAGGCCCGTATATAAGCCGCCTTCTGGGCAGTTGTCAGATAGCCTCCCGACTCCGCGGCCGTGATAAATGCCAGCTGATAATCCTCCCTGGCCCGATTGTAGTTCTTTAATAATCCCCTGGCCTCTTTCGCATGGCTCTTATACTGCTCCTCACCGTAATAGCACCAGAAAATATGCATCTGGGCCAGAGTCAGCGGATCCGTACCCTCTTCCTTTTTTACACCGTCATTTTCCGCCTCATTCGAAGGCTGCCCCTCCGATTGAGTATAAAGTTTTGTCAGCGTTTCATTGAAGCTATCGTGAATATTCATCAGCGTGTCACTGTATTCCCTGTTATCAAAGGTTAGGCTTCCGGGGTTAAACACCGTCTTTCCGGTATCCTCCCGGGAGGGCGCGTCAATCTTTATTCCACTGCTCAACACAGCTGTCCGGTATTTTGAGATTGCGGCCTCCGCTTCTTTCTTATCTGCATACAGCTCCTCCAAAGCATCTTCCGCCCTGCTGACCTCTCTCTCTGCCCGTTTTACTTCCCTGTCCCGATCCTCCTCCGGCTCACTCTTCGCCGCCAGAGCCTCGCCGTATGCTTCCTTCGCTGCCTCAAGCTCTTCCCTCTTCGCCTTATCAATCACAGCTCTTGCCTCTTCCAGCTCCAGCCGTGCTAATTCGACGTCCAGCTCCGCTCTTCTGGCAAGAAGCTGTGCTTCCTGTTCTTCCTCTGCAGCCGCTGCCGGTTCATGAGCCAGCCGTTCCTTCTCCAGGCTGAGCTTTGCTATGATAAGCTGGCGCTGAAGATTTTCCCGTATATTCTCCAACTCCTGCAAATCATAGGTGAAGAGAAGTTCTCCCTCCTCCACCTGCTGCCCCTCCTTCACTGCAATCTCCAGAACTCTGGCCCCTTCATAAAGCCCCAGGTATCTCTCCGCCTCTGCTTCAATGGCTCCTTCTCCCGAGATAATATGATTCAGCACCCCGCTCTTTATCCGTGCGGCCTTCACCCTGGCCACCGTCACCGAATCTGCCGCCCTGGATATTCCGGTCAACAGCAGCATCAATACAAAAAAGCCGATCAACAGGCGTTTTGCCGCCTCCTGCAGCGTTCCCCTTGCGGCTTCCGGCTCCTTTGCCATCTGCGCTATGATATATTGCTTTATCTTTTCCATCCTTCTCTTCCTCCTATACCGATCCCTTTACCGATGCCCTTTTTCCCGCCTGAACCCATCCTTATTCCTTGATGCCGGAAGCCACAATCCCCTCTTCTATGTATTTCTGACCGAAGAGGAAGAACAGCAATGCAGGCATCATGGCTATTACGCAGGCAACCATTGCCACCCCCAGAGAATCCGCTGCGATATTCGGCAGGTATAAGGACAGGGGCCACAGGGACTTATCCTTCAAAAAGGTGAGCGGCTGCTCAATCGCATTCCAGCCCTCCAAAAAACCCAGAACACCCGCGGAGATAATCCCGGAGGCCCCCATGGGCAGTCCGATATGAAAAAATATCTTCAGCTCTCCCGCCCCGTCTATCTTTGCAGCTTCAATCAGGGAAGGCGGGATTGTCCGAAAGCTCTTCTCCATGATAAAGACCGGGAAGGTGGAGAAGAACATGGGGAGGACCAGCGCCAGATGGGTATTCATAAGCCTCAGACGGTCCAGCACAAGATAACTGGAAACCATCGTCACCTGAAAGGGCATGATCATTAACACAATATATAACAGGAACAATGCCCTTCTTCCGCGGAACCGGAAGCGCGCAAAGCTCCAGGCCGCAGGGAGGGCAATGATAAGCTGGCCTGCCACGCCGGGAATTACCTGGATGCAGGAATTCCAGAACATGGGAAAGAATTGGGGCGTATCAAGCAGCAGCCGGACATAGGGCCTTAGTGTGGGATACCTGGGGAACAGATACCAGGCGGCATACCCCTCCTTCTGTCCCAATACGGTCCCAACACTGTCCCTGATCTCGCCAATTCCCATAAAGGAACTGGAGAGCAGCATCCATACGGGCATCCAGATCAGCAATGCCATCAGGCATAAAATAAAAAAACTCAAAGCCTTAAATCCCTTCATTCCTTCCCTCCTCCTGCTCCAAGGCAATATATGATAAGCAGGAACAGACCAAATACCGCTGCCAGCATTGCCGCAGCCGTACACATTTTCTGTATATCCAGTGACAGAAACCAATTATTTAGCAGATGCTGAAGCATATAGATCCTGTTCTGGGGATAGGCTCCCGCCACCAGATATGCCTCGCGGAACACCTTAAAGGAATTTACCAAGGACATCACCCCAGCGACGAACAGGGTCGGCCATAACCCCGGCAGGGTGATGTACAGAAACTTTCCTGCGGCACCTGCTCCATCAATTGCAGCCGCCTCGTAGACAGAGCCAGGTATGCTGCTTAACCCGGACAGCCAAAGCACACAATCATAGCCGATATTCTTCCATACATAGCTAAATACCAGCACCAGGAAAGCATAATCCGTATTCATCCAGTCCACCGGCGAATAATTCAGCTGTACCAGCAAAAGATTTAACAGTCCCTGGTTGTGAAAGAAAAGCTTCCAGAGCAACGCCACCGAAGCAACCGGAATTGCCATGGGGATCAAAAAGGATACCCTAAAAAAATCACCCCTGTGCTGCATCATTACAGAAAGCAGCAGGCTCAAAAGCAATAACAGGGGGATACAGACCAGAATAAAGCGCCCGGTATTTCTCACCGCAAGCTGAAAGGCCTCATTCTCCAGCACTGTCCGGTAATTCTTTAAGCCCACAAAGCCTCCCCCCATCGCTTCAAAGAAAGACCTTCGCACCGCATCCAGAAAGGGCAGCAGAATAAACACAGAGATACCCAGAAGGCTGGGAAGCAGAAACAGCCAGGCGGTTCTTGTCTCCCGCCCCATAAACTTTGATTTTCGTTTCATTTTTATTTCACCACTGCTTTCCTGCAACAGAATTAGATGCGAGCCAGGCAAGCACCTATTTTCCTGACAGTATAGCAGAGAAATCTCTAAATAACCTTTAGCTTTAGTTTTGTTTCTGATTCAAAAACAGCCGCCGGTCCGGATGCAATGCATCGTTGGTCCGACGGCTGTCCCTGTTATATTTTCTTCATATTAATTCCAATTCTTCCACCATCCTGTGATACAGACGGCAGCACAAACCTGCAGGCAGTTTTATAGCAATAGGTTCCCTGTGCCTTCATTGCCTCATAGCGGAACTCTAACCACAAAGGTAGCTCCACCGCCCGGAGTATCCCTGACCAGGATCTCTCCCTGATGAAGTTCCACCAGTTCCCGCGCGATGCTCAGTCCCAGACCGAAATGCTTTTTGCTGGTCCGGGATGCATCTCCCCGGTAAAAGCGCTCAAATATATGCTTTTTCTCCTCTTCTATAATTCCCTCGCCGTGGTCTTCGATCTCAATCACCAGATGACGCTTCTGATGATATGCCCGGATTACAATCCTCTCTCCCTCCGGTGTGTGATCCATTGCGTTATCTGTGAGGATGGTCAGTATCTGCTTAATCCGTTCCCTATCGCCGTTAATGCAGCAAAGTTCCTCCTCCGGCAATTCCAGTGTGATTACCGCCCGCTTCTCATTCAGGCAGGTGCAGATCATATCATAGCACTCTATCAGCAGCGTATCCATATCCACCGGCTCCATGCTCAGCTTCCAATGCTTTGCATCCGCCGCTGCAAGTAAAAGCATTTCATTAATCAGCCGTGTCATCCGGTCACATTCTCCCTCAACATGCGCAAGAAACTGATCCGCCCCGGAGATATCTCCACGGATGGAGGCAACTCCTGTCTTTATGACCGTCAGCGGGGCCCGAAGCTCATGAGAGGCAGCCGCTACAAAAGCATTCTGCTTCTCCTGTCCCTCCTCCAGGGGCCTGATCACCTTACCGATATAGAGTGAGCTGATCAGGAACAATGCCGCTACTCCCGCCAGATCGACGACGACATAAAAGAGAATTTGCCTGACCTGCATTCTTAAGCGCAGCCCGTTTTCCGAAAATACCATAATATTTTGCCAGCCGTTTTTCGTTGGAATACTGACCGCCATTCCAAGACAGGAGCCCTGCTCCTTATAATCCAGGAATAGGACCGAGGTCTTCTCCGTCCTTGAATACAGGGGTCTCCGGTCAAGGTGAATCCCTTCGGCCGCAGCATATTCCTTTATCCCTTTTACCAGAGCATCCTTATCTATTCGGTTTTCCATCTGATAGACGCTGGTCAGCTGTCTCCCGTTTTCTTCGATCAGAATGGTATATTGATTTTCCGCCTGCCTCTGGAGCATCCAGGCATTGTTGATGATATTGTCCGAACGGACCTTTTCAATGATCTGCTCTGTATTCTTTTGGAACAGCACCTTCTCCTGCTGGCTGTTTTGCTTGTAATTTATGACGGATATTCCTATAATGATTACAGTCAATATCACACTGGTGGTAATCCCGTAGAGAAGGATCAATCTTAATTTCAGCTTTTTAAACACGGACGCCTCCTTTATTCCTCCAGTTGATACCCAATACCCCGGACAGTTTTAATGGTCGCATGGCTATGGATTGATCTCAGACGCTTTCTGAGAAAGCAGATGAAATTATCCAGATTTCCGTCCGTGACAAAGCTGTCGGCTCCCCATACCCGGGTGAGCAGCATATCGCGGGTCAGAATCCGCCCTTTATTCTTGATAAAAAAGCTCAGCAGATCACCCTCTCTTTTGGACAGGCTGCAGCTCTCCTTCTCCCTGACCAATTGCATGATCCCCGCGTCGAAGACAAAATCAGAGAAACGCAACCGCTCAAAATTCTCGATTTTCGCAGGTCTTCTTGCCAAAGCCCGTATTCTTGCCAGAAGCTCTTCCACTTCAAAAGGCTTGGTCAAATAATCGTCCGCTCCGGTATCAAGGCCTTCAATCCGGTTTTGCAGGGTATCCATTGCTGTTACCATGATGACCGGAGTTGTAATGTTCTGTCTGCGGAGTCTGCCAAGAAGGGCCAGTCCGTCCATTCCGGGAAGCATCCGGTCCAGTATGATAATGTCATAGGCCTGCTTATTTGCATAGAACAAAGCGTCCTCTCCGTCATGGCAGAAATCCGCCTCCATATTGTGTTTCTTCAGTTGGTACTCCAGAATGGAGCACAAATCCTTATCATCTTCTACAACCAGAAGATACATTCCGCACAGCTCCTTCCCTTTCCCGGAAGCTGTCCATCCTTTTGCTCCGGGTATGATTCTGGTTCTATTTTACATATTATCCTATTTTTTAAGGTTGTTTAGAGATAAGCATTTTATAACATATTTGTATGGTTAATGCAACCTGTGAAAAAGCATTGGATTGAAAGGAGCAAAAAATGAAAAAAATCTATATTCTGAGCTGTATGCTGATACTCTGCTGTACCTTATACGGCTGCAGTCAAAAACCCTCTGAAGATACGAGCAACCGCCTGAAGGGCAGATATATTGAGAAAAACCTCCCTCTTCCGGAAGAAACTGCCGGAAAAGCTCTCCAGCTGACCAAAAAGGATCAAAAGCCGTTGATTTACAGCTTCAGTGAAACACCTTTTGCCATAACCGCTTATCAATTGGAGGATGACGGAACCTGGACGGAGGTTACTCCCGCGTGGCTGAAATCAATTTCTTCCCTGCCGGAAGGCTGGAGCTATGAACCGCAGGTGATAGAGGGTGCTGATGGCTCCCAGTATCTGTTTTACTTCGAACAGAATGGGAACAATTTGAAGCGGCATTTGCTGCGTTCCAAGGACGGAGTCACTTATGAAGCTCTGCATCCGGAAGGCTGGGAGGAGCCCGATCCCGATTCCGGCTTTTATTTCTATCCCTCCAAGATTACCGTGTTGGAGGACGGTTCCATTGCCGCCATCTTTTTCAATGGGGAGGTGAAGGTCTACAGCAGTACGGATCAGAAGCTTTTGTATACCATCGCCGATCTTAACTATTTCAGAGATTTTCTATCCTCCGTCGGAACGAAGCTTATCCTGGGGGAATGTGATGACAACGACCGGGTCAAGAACATTGTTCTATATGATACCGTGCTCCAAAACAGTATCAGCTATCCTTTTGAAGCTAAAATCGATTCCCCTCTTTACTCCGATCATAATAACCAGAATATTCTTCTGTGCAATGGAGACGGTATATTTAAGCTGGAAGAGGGTACCTCCCTTTGGAACAGTGTACTTGACGGCACCCTGACATCCCTTGCCATGCCCACCATGTGGAGCAATGGTTTTACCTACGATGCATCGGAGAATTACTATGTCCTGTATGGCAGCAGTAACGGCTACTCCCTGATGCAGTATACCTTTGATAAGACAGTGGATACCATCCCCTCTAACGAGCTGAATATTTATGCCCTCACGGATAACAGTACCCTGAGGCAGGCTGCATCCATCTTCCAGCAAGAGCATACCGATGTTAAGGTGAATTTTACGACTGCCATGACGAGAGAGGAATATGAAGCCGCAGATATTGCAACCAGGGAGGATTATATCCGTGCCCTGAATACGGAGCTCCTGGCCGGAAGCAATTATGATATTCTGGTTCTGGACGGCCTCCCTGCCGATTCTATGATTGAAAAGGGCGTCTTGGCGGATATTCATGATCTGCTGCAGCCAATGATTGAGGATGGTACGCTATATAAAAATATTATGGATAATTACAACGATAGCGGCAAGATCTATCGGGTACCGGCCAGATTTAGCGTCAATATGCTGTTTGGTGTTAATACAGACGTGATGAAGCTGAATAGCCTGGAGTCCCTCGCCGAGTATGCTTCTTCTCATACAGATGCCCCCATGTTCGGTTCCCTGACTCCGGAGGATCTGGTTAATACCTTCATCCCCTATGAAATCAATTTCCTGTTTGATGGGGATGGCAAGATCAGCCGGGATAACCTGCTTCATACCCTCAATGCGTTAAAGGTCATCAGTGACAGATGCGGTATTGTAGAGAGTTATGATGACGTTCTCTTTCGCGGCAACAATACATGGAATATGACAAGGGGAGAATACTTAACCCTGACTTCACCAAAAAGCTTCATCGACCTGTATTCTTTCGGCATGGTCAAGCATGTTAACGGATATTATACCAGTTATAAAAACTCCTTCACCCCCAGCTGTGAGCTGGGAATCAACAGCAAAAGTGCTCAGGCAGAGCTTGCCAAGGAGTTCCTTCGTTTGGTTTTATCGGAGGAAATCCAAACGAACGATTTGTATGACGGCTTTCCGCTCAATTCTAAAGCACTGATTGCCAGCTCATCGCAGGACAGGAGCAGTTATTCCGCGGCAGCCTCGGTAACCAATGAAGACGGAAGTGAAACTATGATTGTCTTCGAAGCCTTGGACCAGAAGCAGATAAAGGACCTGGTGGATATCTGTTCCTCTGTTTCCGACAAGGTTACCTCCGATGAACATATCACTGCCGTTATAAAGGAGAAGGCCGGCGAGTTCTTCCGCGGAAAGCTCTCCGCAGAGGCCTTGGCCGATGCCATTATTGAAAAGCTGAATGTATATCTGTCAGAATAGCAACAGATGCTATAGTATAAGAGGAGGCTGCCGCACCGGCTGATATCATGCCCGGTGCGGCAGCCCCGTTTTTCTTTCCTTAACGATGATCCCCTCTTTAGCTTGAAAATAGCTGAGTCCAATATATAGTTCCGTCCTTTGTATAAACTCCGATCCCAACCTTATTATAAGAAGAATTCAGTATATTGGCTTTATGCCCCGGAGAATTCATCCAGGCTTTTACTACCTCCTCCGGCGTATTATAGCCGAAAGCCAGATTCTCACCCGCTGCCTTTATACTGATATCATAATCTTCAAGCACCGTAGACCAGGAACGTCCGTCCGGTCTTGTGTGGGAGAAGGATTCCTTAATTTCCTCCGCTCTTTTATTTGCCGGAGCGGTCAGCGCTTTGGGCATACTTAATTCATTAAGACCCGCGCCTGCCCTTTCTTTATTCACCAATGCAAGCACCCGGCTTGCAAGCTCGTCCTGTGCTGCAGCCAGCGCCGTACCTTTTACTTGATCAGAATATACCCCGTTATACTTAACGCCATCTATCTTTTTATATGCCCTGACTCTATAATAATAGGACCGGCTATCACCCAAATTATTATCTGTAAATGCTGTGCTTCGGGAAGTCCCTATGTACTTATAGGAGCCGTTTTTGGTATCGGAACGGTATACTTTATATTGATCGGCTCCTGAAATCCTTTCCCAGGATAAAGAGATCGCATTCTCCTTGCTCTCGCCTGCCTTTAAAATCACCTTGCCAAAAGCGGCACGAAAGGATACAGCGGAAGAATATTTGCTGTGAATTTTCTTCTCCCCTGCATTGGCGTAAGCCCTCACCTTATAGTAGTATGACTCATGGTATTGCAGGCCCTTATCGGTAAAGGCAAGCGATTTGCTGGAGCCTACATATTCATATTTTCCGTCCAATTGGGAGGAACGGTATATTTTATACCCCTTTGCGGCTTCTATTTTACTATAGGACAGGGTTGCGGTTGTTGCTGTTCTTTTTACAGCCTTAAGGTTTGGTCTTTGGTTACTGATACTATCGGCTGCGGCACTCGCAATCACTGAACTGTTCCATTGCAGCTTCCATAGGCCTTCTCCTAGAGAAGCTGATATCAAGCTTAGCATCAATAGGATCGCAACAATAATTTTCTTCATTAAAACTCCAGTCTCTGCCATATTCCACATGCCAACCAGCATGTACAGGCATAATTTTCCCCACGTGACCAATTGCTTCCCCTTAAGGCTAACACAGGACAAACCTTTGAGCAATCGTAAATAATTACTAAAGGACGCGCTCAAAACTCGCGCTATTCATCACAAAATACAGCAAATTCGACACAGCCTTCCTTAAATCCCCCAGGCTGCATCTTCCTTCCTGATAGCCCTCCAACACCTGGCGGATCACAGGCGGCCCTCCCGGCATGATAATATCATTTCCCGCCGCAACTGCATCCGCACCGTCAACAACGATATCCATATCTCCCCAGTCGGTCACCACAATTCCTTTGTATCCCCACTCCTCCCTTAATATGCCGATGCACAGCTCCTTATTGCCTGCGGCAAAAACTCCGTTAATCTTGTTAAAGGAGGTCATGATTGTGGATACCCTGCTGCCGCGGACAATCATCTCAAAGGGCTTCAGATATATCTCCCGGGCTGCCCTCTCCTCTACGATGGAGTCCAATGCATCCCAGGATTTTTTCACGCTTCCCCTCCGATAGGTCTCCTGTTCATTGAGGGCAAAATGCTTGGGACAGGCGGTGACCTTATTATTTTCCTCCACACCCAAGGTTATGGCGAGGCCGCAATAGCCCGTATGCCTGGGGTCCTCGGAATAGTATTCAAAATTCCTGCCGCCGATGGGACTTCTCTGGATATTGACCCCGGGAGCCAGCCAGCTGTCCACTTGCAGCAGCTCCGCTTCCGTTCCGCAGGCATGCCCAAATTCATAAAGCAGCCTCCGGTTGAAGGTGCAAGCCATGGACATACCCGTGGGCCAGGCGATCATCTGCACCCCTGCCGGCCCATCCTTGTAATGTACCGAGGGGATACCGTACCGGGTGAGGGCGGGAGATACATAGCCCGCCATACCGCTGGGATGGGTGCAGGAGGCGATTTCGTCTCCGTTTTCATATGCTATGGTGGCAGGATAGTTTCCGCCCAGCCCTCCAAAAGGAAGGCCCGGGCCGTAGCCGTTCACCAGGACAGCCAGCTCCTCCGCCGAAAATTGTGCAACAAAATTCTCCATCGGAAGTTTTCCTTCCTTTACATCAAAGAGGGGGCCCGCAATGGCCGGTACCGAGGTCAAACCGGACGCCTCCGCCTGTGTTTTGCAGCTGATCATGGAAGGGTTCAGAGTGCAAAGAAGCCTTGCCCTCTCTCTGGTTTCTGTCTCTTTACCATCCTGTCCGGAAGTCTGCTCTCCCCTTCTCAGGAATTTCAATTTATTCCTGTTTGCAGGATTAATCCTCAGCCGGTTCTTATATGAAGCGGTAATAATCGTCATAGGAACCCCGATCTTCCCGATCATCTGCGTATCCCTGGAGGAGTTGCCGACGCGGATATAATAATCCCCTTCTTCAATCTTATAGGAAGCCGTCTCCTCCTCATATACTGCAAGCTCTGCAAAAGGAAGCCGAAGTTGCAGAACTTCACTTTCACCCGGAGCCAAAAGCGCTGTTTTCTCATACACAATCAGCTCCTGATACGGCTTTTCTATCTTTCCCTCCGGTGCGCTTACATAAACCTGCACAACTTCCTTACCTGAATATTCCCCGCTTGTATTGGTCACCTTGACAGAAAGCACCAGGCTCCCATTTTCCACCTTTGAACAGAGGTATTCCATGTAAAATTGGGCATAGGACAGCCCATAGCCGAAGGGATAGAGAACCTCCCTGTGAAAAGTATCAAAATAACGGTATCCTACATAAATGCCCTCCTGATACAGTGCCACCGGACTTTTCTCAAAGCCGCTGCTTCCATTTTCTTGGGCGGACAGCCCATAATCACTATAGACAGGTATGGTTTCGGGCTTATCCTTGTTCGTGGCAAAGTAAGGAGAGGAAGGGTAATCCTCATAGGCGAGCGCCATTGTAGCCGGCAGCTTTCCGGAGGGTGTTCCCCGGCCAACCAGCAGCCCGGCCAGAGCTGCCGCTCCCTGCTCTCCCGCTGTTCCCATATATAATGCGGCTTGAATGGAGGGGTATTCCTTTATCCAGCTCAGGTCAATGAAGCCGTTAACATTTAATATCAATACCACTTTGGTAAAATGCCGGGCCACCAGCTCTACCATCTCCTGCTCGGATTTGGTCAGATAATAATCCTCTTCCACACGCCGGTCGCATTCCTCCCCTCCGGAGCCCCTGCCCAGGATACAGAGCGCCGTTGTCCCATGGTCCACTCCTTCCACCAGTTCCTTCGAGAGGGCAAATTCAGGAGCAGGGCAGGTATAACGGCCAAAGACCTCATAAATCATACCGCTGCTGATCAGACCTTCAAATTTGGCACGGGCCTCTTCTATTCCCGGCTCTTCCTCCAGGATACGGGACACTTCCCCGCGATAATAGTTTTCCACAGCCTCTGCCGGTATCAGCCCGGCCTGCTTCACTTCTTCCAAAAGAACGGTGGCTTCTCTGGAAGAAGAAGCACCGGAGCCTGAGCCTCCGATCAATGTCTGCAGCTGCGCACGCCCAAACACAGCTACCGGGGTTCCCGGCTTCAGGGGCAGAAGCCGGTTCTCGTTTTTCAGCATTACAATTCCTTCCTCTGCCAAAGTCTTCGCAAGCGCAAGACGGGCTTCTTTTTTTTCATAGTATTTCATGGTGCAATCATCCTTTCTGCTTTACAAATAAAGGTCAATCCGGGGAATGCAGCTTTCCAGCTCCTTCTTATGTATCCGGATGCCTCCCCTGCGATAGGGGTTGGTCAGCTGTTCCGACGCAAGGGTCCTGGTGCCGCTCACCGCCGTAAGCGTTTTTGCCTGCCCAATATGATAACAGAAGGTCAGCATCTTGCCGAAGCAGATATAGGTAAATTCCATCCCGTCCAGGCCACCCGGCAGTACCGGGTCAATTATCAGGAAATCCTCTGTGAACCGAAGCCCCAGAATATTTGATATCAGCTGGTTCAAATAAATTCCGGGACCGCTGGAATATAGTCTCCATCCTCCCTTTACAGGAATTGCCCCTTTCTTAAGCCGGTCAAAATCTCTGGCATATTCGTAACGATCCATGTAATATCCGTCTGAACTGCTGAAATACATGTTACTCTGCCTTCTGCAGGCATTAGGGACAGTATTCTGAATTTGGATCGGATTCACCATAAACAATCCTTCCCAGGCTTCCCCGGCGTCACCGTATTTTGCACATGCTTCAATATAGCGGATATGGGCGTGGACATATTGCAGGCTGACTTCACGTCCGACATTGGCTGCCTGCTCTGCACGCCGAAAGAGCCTGCTGACACCTCCGTCATATTGTGCCGGCCGGTCCATCAGCCGCACTCCATCCGGGCATTTCAATTCCCTTTGGATAATCTCCATATTTCTTGCCGCCTGAACCGGCTCAACCAGACCTGCAATGATACTCCGGGTCATGGGAAGCAGGCGGTATCTTATGCCGGTCTCCTGATCCGACGGGTGAAGCATATGAGTGAGCCCCTCTTCCTCACGGCGTACAAAGCCGGCAATTACCCCCTCCCGCACCAGTAAGGAAGAGAAATCCCTGTGTATCAGCTCCGCCTTTTCTCCCAACAGTGCCGCAAAGGACTCGTCGACCGGCTTCAGCACATTGCACAGGCTTTCCAGCACCTGATAAGCCAGGGCAACGGTCCAGGAGCTGATCAGATGCTCCCTCATCGCCGGATTAACCGGCTGCAGGGTATCGTCCCAATCTCCTCCCGCATAGGTGAGAAGTCCCGTACTGTCCACAAACCTCTTTTGAATTGCCGAAAACGCTGTCTTAATATGCTGAAACAAAGTTTCCTTCCTGTTCTCTGAATCCGCATAAGGGAGCTGGCATTCCAGAATGGAATAGTCGCCGCAGGCCCGGATATAATCTCCGATACTTTTCAACGGCCAGAACACCACATCTCCATGGCATTCTCCCGCATCCATCCGGTATCGGTCAAACATAAACCACTGAGGCCACTCGCCGGTGCTGTGATACTGATGTGAAAAGATATTCTGCAGCGCCTTTCCCGCCAGCTCATAATTCTGTGTCGCCATAAAATATTCCATCGGCCCCTGACAGATATCCCTGGTTCCCCATGCGGCCCCTCCGGGCTGCTCCAATCCATGGGGAGCCGCAAAATGGATCATGGCATTATGACTGTACCACCAAGCGGTCTGATTCAATATATCCATTGACGGCTGCAAATCCTTTGCCGAAGTCTTAAGATGGAATCCGCGGTTTAATTCCCTGTAAAATTCACGGTAAAGGCCGCATTCTCTTTCAAAGGAATAGGTGCTTTCATCCGCTTTTGCTTCTCCCTGCAGATGTCCGGTCATAATGCATTGGAAACCACTGCACTGCTCCAGAGAGACCGTTAGAAAAGTCTCATCCCTTGCCGTATCATCCGTAAAGAAAATCCGGTCATCGCTGATCTCATATGGCTGCTCCGGTATCCGAAGGTCATAACAAAGCTCCGGATATTCCCTGCTCCCCATAAAAAAACGCATTCCCCCAGGTATTTCAGCCGCCTTGATCTCCTGGGTATGTTCGAATTCACCCAGCACCAGCTGATTGGTAAGAATAAAATTATAACATCGATTCTCTCTGCTTCTAACCTCCAAAATAACACTGCTTCCTGTTGCAGAGGTATAAGAAGTAACCGTTAAACGATCCTCTGGCAGCACATAATACCACCTTGAATAATTCATTCCCATTTCATACAGGGCCGGGAGGGTAAGAAGGCGGTATTTTCCTTCAATATCAATATAAAGGTGCTGACCGCAGTTTTTCTGTATATTCAACAGGCCTCTCGGTGCGGAGAGGAATTTATGGAAGGAGGTATTTCCCACCACCGTCTGTCCGTTGAACAGTCCATACATATAATTTGTACTGGATATCAGGCTGCTGTTCACCTTTTCCCTGTCAATGCAGGTCATCAGGATGGTGCCGTGGGGACGCTCCGTAAGCAATTCCTTCTGCTGCGTAACGATATGGCTGTGATTTGCCGTGAAAAAGGAGAGGAGCGTCTCTCCCTCCCGTTCCTCCAGCATACGCTCAGGATACAATCCGCATATTTCCTTTTCATCCAATGTAACCGAAGCATATGGCTCCCCAAAATGATTCTTCACCTGCGCTCTCCGGCAAGGCATGGTCTTTTCATCCGCTGGAAGCTTAAAATAGCTCTCCCTGATTCCCTCAAGCCCTTCCATCTCACGGACAGCATCCCTATGATCCTCCCGGAACAGCCCATAAAATACCGCTTTCTTCGGACAATCCAAGCGGAGCATTTCCGACTGCAATCCGATATAGGAGAATTCAAACTGGTAATTAATATCCTGTAAATCCCCCTCCAGTACCTGGGGCTGATCCGTCAGCTTATAAGAGGTTCCAAAAAACTGTAAACCATCCGTAGAGTAATGAACTGTTTTTATTCCAAGGCTCCCCTGCTGGATAAAGGGGTAAGCGCCCTTTTGCTCCTGATTCTGTCTTGAGCAGACAGCATAGCCAGTTTCAGAGGAAAATACCGTATGTCCCACGTATTGTGATGTATACAGCTCGTTTGTTAAAATACTTTCGGCGGATGCATTGCCAATATCCTGCCCATAGAGCAGATCCACCGTCTCTGCGTTTCCCTCTAATTCAATTTCCCAAAACCAGATCCCCTCGGTCCCCCGAAAAGAGACCTTATAGCGGACACCTTCTGCCGTCCCGCAATATACCAGGGAGTTTCTTCCTTTTCTTATAGAGGAGGAGGAGCGGATCCCCAGCAGAGGATAGGCTGTGACAGTATCATTTTTATAAATCCGAAGATAGATGTTGTTTGCCGATCCATCCTTGGGATTGGAACGGAATTGATTTATCATGATAGTGTCGTGGGTGAAATCAAAGATATCTCCCGCAGGCAGAAAGCGGTACCTGGTTTTACCGTAATTAAATTCGTAGAAATCATAAATTGGCTTCATTGGATATAGTTCCTTTCTTAGATGGGATTTCAGTATTATTTCATGTGGAAACGTTTCCACAAAACCTCGTAAAATTACAATAAATTAAAAATTATTATATTATCAATTGTTGTTTCTGTCAATATAAATAGATTTTTATATAAAAATTTGCACAATTTTTTGTATGAAAATTGATACAATCATAAATATTAAATAATTTCTGCTTGACAACCATAAATTTCATACGTTATACTATGGGCATAACTTATACAAAAACATCAAATTGAAAACGTTACCACATATAACATGCACATATAACAATGGTATATGCCGTAATAAAAGTGCCCTGTTTGTTGTACTGTTTTCCATTCAAGGAGAGGATCCGCTTATGGCAAAAGCAAAAAATCATCTGCGCAATATCGCCCGGGAAATAAGGAAGAAAAGAATTCTATTTCTGATGCTGCTTCCCACATTGCTCTATTTTATTATATTTCATTACATCCCCATGCCGGGAGCCTATGTAGCATTCGTTGATTACAGTCTTAAAAAGGGGATCTTCGGAAGTCCTTTTATAGGATTAAAGAATTTTGAGTTTTTAGTGAAAACCGGAGCCCTATGGAACATCACCAGAAACACTCTCCTCTATAATATGGCTTTTCTGGCCATCGGCAATATGGTTCAAATCATATTGGCAATCATGCTCTCGGAAATCGGAAGCAAATGGTTCAAAAAAATATCACAGTCCGTTATATTATTGCCCCATTTTATATCCATGGTTATCGTCGGTTTCTTTGCTTACAACCTTTTCAATTACAGCCATGGCTTTGTTAACTCATTCCTCAACTCTCTCGGTTTGGAAAGCCACGACTTTTATTCCGATCAGGGTATCTGGAAATATATTATTGTCGCGTTCAAGATTTGGGCCGGAACAGGCTATGGAATGATTGTTTACCTGGCTTCCATTACCGGCATCAGCACGGAGATCTATGAGGCAGCCTCCATTGACGGAGCCCGTTTATCTCAGCGAATACGATTTATCACCCTCCCTCTGCTAAAGCCCACCGCCGTATTATTATTCCTGTTCGGCTTGGGAGGAATCCTGAAAGGCTCCTTTGATTTATTCTACAATCTGATCGGCAATAACTCTGTTCTGTATGCACAGACAGACATTATAGATACTTATGTTTTCCGGAGCTTAATGGGTCAGTTTAACTTCTCCCTGAGCGCATCGGTAGGCTTTTACCAGTCCATATTCGGTTTGTTCTTCGTACTTGCAATAAACTTCATTGTCAAGAAAATAGAACCCGATAATGCTTTATTCTAGGAGGTGCTGATATGTCAAAGCTAAACCCCAAAAAGAAGGACGGCTTTTTCTTAAGAGCGTTGTTCTATCTCATAATTACCCTCTTTGCACTCCTTTGCCTGTTTCCTTTTATCCTGATGATTGTATCATCCTTTATGAACGAAAAGGAAATCCTGGCGGAAGGCTTTAAACTCTTCCCCAAGGAGGTGACCGCCAGCGCCTATGAGTTTTTATTCCGCAATCCCAAGAAACTAATGAATGCGTATTCCGTAACCATATTAATTACCGTCGCAGGAACTTTTCTCGGATTATTGTTCATGTCCATGGCCGGATATGTGTTGAGCAGAAACGATTTTAAGTACCGTAACGCAATCTCCTTCTTCATCTATTTTACAACCCTGTTCAGCGGCGGCCTTGTGCCAAGCTATATTCTCATGGTGAATTACCTGGGATTAAAGGATAATATCCTGGCAATGATACTGCCCGGCGCGATAAGCGCCTGGTCCATCTTCCTGATGAGAAACTTTATGAAGGCAATTCCGGATTCACTGTATGAATCCGCTGTTATCGACGGAGCCGGAGATTTTCGGATTTACCGGCAGATATTTATGCCTCTTGCAACTCCTTCCCTGGCGACGATTGGGCTTTTTCTGGCTCTGGGCTACTGGAATGAATGGTATAATGCCATGCTGTATATCAATTCCCAAAACAAATTTCCGCTGCAGCTTTTTCTTCAGAAGATTGTAACACAGGCTAATGTTCAACTGCTGATCCAGCAGGGTGTTGTTGTAAATACATCCGATCTGCCGTCCGAATCCATCAAGATGGCAACTGCCGTTACGGCAATCGGACCCATCATATTGTTATATCCCTTTGTACAAAAGTACTTTATATCGGGGTTAACCATAGGAGCAGTCAAAGGATAACTGGTCGCAGTATACGGCGATTTAGATTATAAATTATTAAAGGAGGATACGAAAATGAAAAAAATGAAAAGACTGTTGGCATTAGGACTCGTTATGATATTCCTGACAGCTTCCTTTGCCGGTTGTGCAAAAACAAAGGACGGAAACACCCCTTCCGACAACACTCCCACCAAGGGGGAAACTGCAGGCGGCGACGCTTCAGGCAACGAGACAGCAGATACCATAGACCTCTCCAAGGAAGTAAAGCTGGTATATTATCTTTGGGGCGGTGAAGGTGTGGCAAACCCTGATATTTTAGCCGAGATTAATAAGAAGCTCAAAGCAGATATCAATGCAACTATTGAGGTGAAATACATCGATTGGGGTGATATCGGAACTAAATATCCGCTTATCTTCGCATCGGGAGAAAAATTCGACATGTCACATGCATCTCCCAACGCTGTTATGCCCTACAGCACCATTGCAAACCAGGATGCTCTCGTAGATATTACCGATATGCTGGACACCTATGCACCTGCTTTAAAAGCAGAAATTCCTGAAAATGTATGGGCTTCCACCAAAGTAAACGGCCGGATCTTCGGCGTTCCCACATTATACAGCGAGTTTACCCCCTCCGGTTTTGTTACCCGCCGGGACCTGAGAGAGAAATATAACATTGCAGAGGTTAATTCCATTGAAACAATGGAAGCATATCTGGATGCAGCCCAGGCAGAGGGTGCAATGGTTCCCCTGAACGGTTCCTCCACTCTTGCAATGGACCTGTACCGCTTATTCATAGACACTACCGGTACCTGGATTTCTGAAGCTCCCGGAATCACTACCTCTGAGATGTTCCTGGCCTCTACCAGTGTTGATAATTATACCGATGTCTTCCACCCTGCATTTACTCAGGAATTCGAAGATTTTGCGGTAAGGATGCGCCAATGGGCTGACAAGGGTTATTGGACCAAGGATGTCCTTTCCTCCCAGCAGAGTGCGAAGGATAACTTCTTAAACGGCCTGTCCGCTTCTTTCATCACACACATGGCAGACTGGTCCGGAACCTTCGGATCCATTAATGAGAAATTAGGCGTAGATACCGACTTCTACTGCTTTGCAGAATCCCTGGGTAAAATCAAAAGAAAAATGGGCGTAGAGAATTCAACCGTAATAAGCACCACTTCCGATAATCCGGAGCGTGCATTGATGGCTATCGAAAAGTTCATGACCGACGAATCATATTACAGATTAATCCAATACGGTATTGAAGGCAGGCAGTATGAAATCGTGGATGGTCTGTCAACACGTCCCGCCAGCTTTGACGCCGAGAAAGACGGCGGCGGTTTTTCCGCATGGTCCTTAAGAAACGACCGTTTCAATATTCCTTACGCAACAGAAGATCCCCGCAGGTATGAATTAAATGAGGCTTGGAATAAAGTTGCCATCGACAACCCCTATGTTGGCTTTAACTTTAACTCCGGAAATGTAACCACAGAAATCGCTGCTATCTCCAATGTAAATGCCCAGCTTGGTATTCAGATCATGCTCGGCAAGACTACGGCAGATCCCAAGGAAGCGGTTGCAGAGTACAGACGGCAGTTGGAACAGGCCGGTATTAATAAGGTAATCGAGGAAGTAAAAACCCAACTGGCAGACTTTACACCGATTGGTAAATAGCAGTTATCATTCTTGGGGAGACTTCGGTCTCCCCAAGATTTTAGTGGTAAATCGAGGAGATTCATGGTATAATGTCGGAGACATTATACCGCGCCGGAGCGCAGCGTAGTGCGCATTCTGGCACGCAGTGCCAATAGCATGGACGCTTGCGGACATGCTATAATGTCGAAGACATATACCGCGCCGAAGCGCAGCGTAGTACGCATCCTGGCACGCAGTGCCAATAGCATGGACGATTGCGGACATGCTATAATGCCGAAGACATTATAGTATGCCAGAGCGCACAGTGCCAATAGTATGGACGTTCGCGAGTGCGAACAAACAATACGATTCATCATATAGCATAATCACTTGTGATTATGCTATAATACTAAAAGTGCATGAGAAATATAAATTACAAATAAGGCTTAGTACAGGGTGAGCATATGGATATTACAATCAAAGAAATTGCAAAGCTTTCAGGTGTGGGCATTACCACCGTATCCAGGGTTATTAACAATTCCGGACCGGTCAGCCCCAAGACCCGGGAAAAAATCATGGCTATTGTTAAGGAATATAATTATGTTCCCAACAACAGTGCCCGCAATCTGAAATCAAACCATTCCAAATGCGTCGCATTATTGGTGAAATCCATAGATAATCCTTTTTTTCAAAAAATGATTCATGTAATTGAACAAAAGGTCTCCTTAAGAGGATATCAGCTCATTATTCAAAATGTGAACGATGTCCAGGACGAATTGGATATTGCCATCCAGGAGGCAAAGGACAGGAATCTTCAGGGTGTTATTATTATGGGAGGTTCTTATAATTATTCTTCCGACAAATTCAAACATTTGAGAATCCCCTGTGTATTTCTGACTGTCTCGGCAGGTGATGAAATTTCTTCAGAGAGCTATTCCAGCGTCCGGATCGATGATGAAGCGGAAGCATTTCGTGCCGTTGAATACCTGGTTTCTCTCGGTCATAGGAAGATAGGCTTTATATATAATGCCCCTCTGGATAAAATCACCCCTAATTCCTTGAGATTAAGCGGTTATTTACGAGCCATGAAGGAATTTAATCTTTCACATGACCCTGCTTTGGTAGCAACCGATCATTCCATCCTGTCCGGTTATGATTTTGGATTCAAAATGATGAAACAGCTGCTGACCAGACACAAGGACATGACTGCGGTATTTGTCTTCGCAGACATTGTGGCCATCGGAGCTGCTAAAGCCATTCTGTCCAGCGGACTGCGAATTCCCGAGGACATCTCTCTAATCGGCTTCGACGGAATAGAGCAGGCGGAATTTTATCATCCTTCCCTGGATACGGTGGCGCAGCCTGCAGATCAGATGGCGCTGTCCAGCGTGGAGCTGCTGTTTAATATGATTCAGGACGGCAGCACAGAGCACCTGGTATACAAATCCTCTCTCATAAGAAGAGGATCCTGCATATCACTTTACAAATAAGCAAAAGGCACAGAAATGCGCAGGTTTCCTGTGCATTAATAAGCAGAAACGGAGACATTATGAAATTACTTACCTTTAATATTCGCTGCGACTATGGGCAGGACAAAGAAAATAATTTTTGTTACAGACAACCCTTGATATTGGATAAGATCCGGAAAGAATCTCCTGATATCATCTGTTTCCAGGAGGTATTGCCCCATGTGGCGGTTTGGCTCAAGGAACAGCTGCAGGATTATTATATTATCGGCTGTGGGAGAGATGAGAATCTGCGTGATGAACAGACAAGCATTGCTTACAGAAAATCTGATTGGAATTTATTGAAGATGGATATGTTCTGGCTTTCGGAAACTCCGATGCTGCCAGCTTCACGCTATCCCGGCCAAAGCGATTGTCCGCGCACCTGTACCATGGCATTGCTTCAGCATTTGGATACCAATCAGGTATTGCGCATTTACAACACCCATTTGGACCATATCGGAAGCGAAGCAAGAAGTCTGGGACTGAACCAAATTCTAAACCGTATCCGGCAAGAGGAAGTTTTTATATCAGCTCCGGTTGTGCTGACAGGGGATTTTAATGCCTTTCCGGCTTCGGTTGAGATGGAATCCCTAAAAGCTTATCCCCAGCTCGTTGATTTAACCGCAGATATTAAAGGAACCTTCCATGATTTCGGACGTACGGCTCCCGAGAAGATTGATTATATTTTTGCCGAGGACAGCATTCTGTGCCGGAAGGTATCCCTCTGGGAGGATTGTGTCAACGGAGTCTACTTGTCCGATCACTATCCCGTTTGCGTCGAGCTTACCTTACCGCAATAAGAGGCTTATAAATAATAATATATTAATCAGGGGTAAAGGCCAAAATCGGCCTTTACCCCTGATAGTATCCAAAATCCAATTCTGGTACTTATATCTTTCCTTATAACAATCTTTTTTTTACCTTCCAGCAATAGCTTCCGGATGGTATATTCCTGATTTTTATGTATTCGCCTTCCGCTGCCTCCCATGTCTTACCGTACTCTCCCTCAAAACCGACAACCTCCTCCGCTCTGCAGGGGAAATAAATATCAGCCTTGCTTCCAATGGGAATGACTGCTTTCATTTCAAATCCGTTCTGCTGTTCACCGTAAGCTACCTCAACCATTCCCCGGACTGTAAAAACAGAGCCTGCTACATTTTTTATGTTTTCCTGAAGACAGGGCTTGATTTTCATCCTCCGGTATCCCGGTTCCAGCGGCTGTATCCCCATAACAAAGCGGGAAAGCCATTCTTTCACGTGTCCCATCATCGCATGGTTGCGGGAACGTCCCAAACCATTCCACAGCTCCGTATAATTCCAGAACTCCGGCAGTGTCGTCAAGCCCTGATCCACATGGTGGCGATAGCTTGGCTCCGTTGGATTCATGACCATCCGGTATACAACATCATTCCTTCCGGCAGATGCCAGCGCATAAAAGACCTGCTTTAGCCCCACCTCTCCCGAAGTCAGATGATCCCCCGCTCTTTTCACTGCCTCCAACAGCTTTTCTAATGCCGCTTCCTTCTTCTCCGGCTTCACAATTCCAGAAAACAGGACACATCCATAGCTGGCCTGACTGTCATTTCCATAGGTTTCCGTTGACGGCTGATAGCATTCCCTGTCTTCATAAAATCCGGCCCGAATAGTTTTCGCAAGTTCCGTATATTGCTTCTGTTTTTCTGTCCGTCCCAGAATATCAGCAATCTTACCAGCTGTGACGGTCAGCAGATAAAAGGCGCAGGTAGCTACCAGTACGGTAGGCGTATTTTCATTTAATTGTCCCCACTCCCCCATATGCGCATATTTATTCAGGACACCATTCTGGGCAACACCTTCCAAATGGGCCAGATATCCGCACATCATCGGAAAGTTCCTCTTCAGCATTCCCACATCCCCGTATTCCAGGAAATAGTACCAGGGTGTCATAATACACGCACCGCCCCAGTTAGGGTCCTTAAACAATCTGCCAATTCGATGGTATTCCGGAACAATTGCCGGCATAAATCCGATGCCTTCCGTCTCCTTATTCTTCAGCCTTTGGAAATTAAAACCGGGATATTTTTTCTCATCCCATTCCATCGGAGGTTCCGCCAAAATCTCTTCGGAAAGCTGCGCGTCCTGCATATCCTGTACAATTTTATGGATCCAGCTTCGTATGTCATAACCGGCAGCCATAGAGGAAAACATCAGCTGCGTCGTCTCAAGCCAGCCTAATTTTTCAATTTGAGGGCAATCGGTAAAGCTGCACATCATGTTGCTCTCAATGGATCGATCGGTGATCTGATTGATTTTATTCAGAATTTCATTGTCCGTTCTGAAATCGGAATATTTCTCATTCATCACCCGAACCGCACAGCCATCAAAATTATCCACCGTCGGTATCCCTGGGAATCCTGCTACTTCCACATACTGAAACCCGTGATAGCAAAAGACAGGATGCCATTCTTCTTCTCCGGTTCCTGCAATTATGTAGCTGTCCTTGACACAGCAGGAAAACAAGGTATCACAGCTCTGTGTACAGGACGCCTGATCAATGCCGCTTCCATCGGGTTTTACTACCTCGGCAGGGTATAGCTCCACGGTTCTTCCAGCATATTTTTCCGTATTTTTTAGTTTAAGCACCGCAAAGCCTGCGCTGTTTTTTCCCATATCCACCAGCCAGTTCCCGCTTGGCAGCTGAACAACGCTTTTCGCTTTCCACCTCTCGGCAATTTGTATTGGAAGAAACTCTCTGCCGGAGAGCTTCCCCTTGGGGGGATTCATTCGGACTGCATTTTCCCAGCCTTCCCGGTTCATTCCCGGCATATCCCAACCCTTTTGTTTCAGTGCCAGCAGCGCATCATAATCCTCTCCGCCGTACCAGTTTTGAAAGGTAATGGGGCTTTTGGTTATCCTCCACTTTTCATCGCTGACCAAAACAAGCTCAACCGTACCATCCATTCTGGTCACTTCCACCTGCGCGATCAACTTTTTATCGCCGCAAATACCATCCTTCAAAAAGATCGTATCATCCTTCTGGTAGCGGTGGGTCTCACAAAGGCTGCCGTCCCCTCTCTTCATCACCGGAGCTACTGCAAAATTCACATATTGGCCGTTTCCCAGCACGATACCTAGCACATTCTCTCCCTCGGATAAAAATGATGTAATATCATAGGTCCTATAAAATACACGGCGGTTAAATTCACTTTCTCCAGGCTCATACAAATTGTCCGTCAAGGGTCTGCCATTCATGCTGGCTAAAAACAGCCCCAGACCGCTGATATAGGCTCGGGCCTTTTTTATGGTATCTATATTCCGAATCTGAAAGTTTCCGGCAATGGCAGGTGCCGCTGCCTTATCCCCTTCAAAGGTATCTCCCTGTCCAATCCATGCGGCTTGCCAGTCCTCTTCCTTCAGCAGTCCCATTTCAAATCGGGACGGATCACTCCATTTTGTTTCCCGGCCCCAGGCATCCCATACCCGCACCTTCCAGCAGATTTCCTGGCGGGATATCAAATCCGCTCCCTCATATGGAATCGCGAAGTTATCCGCACTTTCTATTTTCCCGCTATCCCACAGATCCGCCTTTCCCTCCTCCAGTAATTCTTCTTCGGAGGCAGCAAGGATCTGGTAAGCCGTCTGTTCATCACCCTTTTTTTCCGAAGTCAATTGATAGCTAAAGCAAGGATGACCAGTCTCCAGCCCCAGCGGATTTTGCAAGCTCTGCACCATTAGTTTTGATATCTGCATATTATAAGTCCTTTCTCTTTCCTTCTCTTCCTAGCCTTTCACTGCCCCTACTGTCATTCCCTTTACAAAATACTTCTGCGCAAAGGGATAGATCAGCATGATGGGGATTAATGCGATAAAGATCTGTGCGCATCGAATCGTCCGGTCATCAATCATTGACAACGCCTTATACTCATCTATGCTAAGAAGACTCATGTCCCTTTTCACCACAACGGTATATAAAAAAGAGGCCAGCGGATAACTCTCCGGAAAATTAGAGAAAATCAAGCCGTCAAAATAGCTGTTCCAATGTGAGATAAAGGAAAAAAGAGTCAATGTTGCAATCGATGGTTTTGCACAGGGCACATAGATCCGAAAGCAGGTCTGAAGCTGATTTGCACCATCGATCAAAGAAGCTTCTTCCAGTTCTTTTGGAATTCCTCGAAAGAAATTCAGCATTAGTACAATATTATAGACCGGAACCGCCAGCGGTAAAATCAGCGCCCAGATGGTATCCATCATACGCAGATTCTGAATCAGCAGATAACCGGGAATCAATCCCCCCGAAAATAACATTGTGAAGAAGAATAGCCAGGCGTAAACACCTCTTAACCTCAGCTGCTCCTTGCTCTTAGACAGCGGGTAGGCCGTTAAAATGGTAACCAGCATCATAAGAGGGATTCCGATGCCGACTCTTTCCACGGATTTTAATAACGAATTCCAGAAATCTTTTTTTCCAATTACATATTCGTATGCATGTAGATTGAACTCGACAGGTAATAAGGATACCTTTCCCGCAGATACCGCTGTCGCGCTTGAGAATGACATTGCCAGAATATTCAGTAAGGGAAACAGGCATAATACCGCCAAAACAATCAAAATGGTATAATTGATAATTTGAAAAACAATTCTTCCCGCAGATAATTTCTTCAATTTGCTTCCCCCTTCCTTAAAAAATGCGATAATCCGCAAACTTATGGGCCAGATAATAGGATACGGAAATAAACATGGTTGAAATAACTGATTTAAACAGCCCTACCGCCGTAGCCGGTCCATACTGCGCGTCAATCAGGCCGAGCCGATAGACGAAGGTATCTAAAATATCCCCCGATTCATAAACTGCCTTGCTATACAGATTAAATACCTGATCAAATCCTGCGTTTAATACATTTCCAAGGCTTAAAACCATCATCAGCACAATAATCATTCTCATGCCGGGGAGGGTCACATGCCAGGCCTGCCTCCAACGGTTTGCCCCGTCAATTTGTGCCGCTTCATAGAGATCCGTATCAATCCCAAGAATGGCTGCCAGATAAACAATGGCACCGTATCCAAAGTTCTTCCATATGTCCGTTACAATCAGGGTGGACTTAAAATACCGGTTGTCCCCCAGGAAAAAGATTTTCTCACCGCCAAGCTGAACAATGATTTGGTTGATAAATCCCGAACTTGGAGAAAGCATATCTAAAAAAATACCTCCCATGACCACCCAGGATAAAAAATACGGCAGATATACAATTGTCTGCACCACTCGCTTAAAGCCGGTCTTATGTATTTCATTCAAAAGAAGGGCAAAAACAATCGGGACGATGAGCCCTAGAGCAATTTTCCAAAATGCAATCACAATGGTGTTCTTCATTGCCTGATTAAAGCCGGGCAGGCTGAACACATAGGTGAAGTTGTCAAAGCCCATCCATTTCTGATTTCCAAACATTCCTTTACTTGGAATGAACTTCTGAAACGCGATAACCAGTCCTGCCATTGGTGTATAGCTGAATACTGCAATGAGAATCAGTCCCGGCAGCAGCATTAAATGCAGGGGCAGCTCCCTTCTGAAAACAGATAAGGTGTATTTTCTTTTTACATATCCCTTTTTTTTACTCATATTGTTCTTCCTCCATAACATGCCTTTTTCCGGCATCCTGCTGCAAAGCCTTGCTTACAGCAGGATGCCGGAAAAGGATGTTACAAAATGATTGCAGAAAAGCTTCATTTTGCAACATCCCCACACTCTTACTACCTTATTTGTTTTCAGTATACCATTCATTTACCTCGGCTGTTATATCATCTCCGCCGGCCGATTTCCATCCGCTTACCACTTTATCGAAGGCGTCCAAAGAACTCTGGCCTGCAATGATTTTAATAAACTCCTGATCCAGCATATCATCCAGTGTGGATTTCTTCGCTACCATTACTTCTCCGGGAGCACCGATAAAATCATCATATACCGTCTCAACATTGCTGTCATTCTGGTAAGCCATCAGCAGCTGCTGAGAACCGTTTGCGCCGAATACCCTATTCCATCCCCATACTTTTTTATCACCGTTGAGAGCCGCATAGCTATACTCCCACATGCTATACTGTTCACCGGAAAGGTCTCCGGGCTCTCCTGTCTTTAAGGGTTCTTCAATGGCCTTTGCTGTTACCTGGTTCTTATTCGGGCTATTGATTGTAACCGGGGAAAGTCTCCACACACCCTCCAGCCCATTTCCGGGATTGGCATATACGGCGTATTCGTTCAGCTCAGGATCCAGAACCTTTTCACAATACAGATTTAACATCTGAATTAAAGCTTCCGGATTCTTGCAGTTTTTGCTGACCGCATACCAGCTTCCGGTACACATGTGGATACCTGGAGTGATTTTATCTCCTGCATTCTTCATAGGGAGCATGTAAGGTATCCAGTCCGCATCGGGGTCCGCATCCACGGTATCCTGCAGCGGCCACAGGGATGCGGCATGATACCCGTACATTGCGCCGCATTTTCCATTGACTAATGCTTCCTTGGCCTTGTCATTATCATTTACAAAGAACTCGGGATCCAAAAGGCCTTCCTTATACAAATCCGCAAGGCTGCCCAGCGCTTCTTTCATCTCAGGCGTTGTACTTCCATATTCCAGATTTCCATTGCCATCCTTTACCCAATATCTCGGATATGCTCCGTATGCATTAAACCAGCCTTTTACATTAAAGGTATTGCCATAAATGTCATTACTCACCGCAAGGCCGACTGCACCGTCTCCCGCATATTCCTTAAAGGCTCTGAGAATTTCCTTTAACTCGTCCAGAGTTGTGGGTGCCTTTAAGTTCAGCTTATCCATCCAATCCTGGCGCAGCCATAGCATCTGCGCTGTTTCAATGTCGCAATCCACATAAGGAATACCATATTGTACGCCGTCGTAGGTGCCGGCCTTAATACTGGCATCTCCAGCCGAGCCGATGAGATTTTTAACAAAATCACTGGCATATTCATCAAAGTACGGTTTAATATCAATAATCAGCTCAGACTCTACCAGCTGTTTTAAATCCGACTTGCCAACCACAACAATATCCGGAATCTCACCAGCCGCCATCGCTGCATTAAATTTCTGAGTCTGCAGTTCACCGCTGGACGCGATCCATAAATACTTCACATCATATCCATATCGCTCCGCGATCAAATCTGTCCAAAGATTTTCCTCATAGCTTGCCCCCTCCATCCTGGCAAAGATATCTGTTTCCATAGACGAATCCTGCGCGCGGGAGAAGGTGATAGGAATCAGCTCCCCAGCTCCTGTCTCTTCCTTTGTTCCTGCTTCTGCTCCTGCACCGCTATCCTTTGGTGAGGATACATTTTCCGTTTTCTTATTATTGCATCCAAGCAATATGGATGACATAAGCACCATTACCATTAATACAGCCAATACTTTTTTCACTTCTTCTTCCTCCTTCACAATTTTTACCATAAAAACGCTTAAAATAATCCGGATACTTTGTACGTTGTGCGCAATTTTATTATACATTTCATCCTTTTATTTATCACTCTATCTAAAACTTGTTTTATATGACCTTTTGCAGTGATGTGATTTGTAAAAAGGTAAAAAAAAAAGAAGCCTTCGCTCCTTTTCATAATCACTATTTATGCAATACTATAATAGAATCCCCTCTTTACTCCGATATTCCAAAGGTGTTTTCCCAAAGTTCTTCTTAAAACTACGATAGAAATTAGTGATGTTATTATACCCGACTTCCTCAATAATTCTCTCCACGCTCATATTTGTATTCCTTAGCAAATATAGCGCTTTACGAAAACGCAGGTCCCTTATTAAATAGCTGAACGTATATCCGCTTTCTTTCACAATGTAATGTCTCAACTCGTCTTCTTCCATTTTAAATTTTCTTGTAAGCTCTTCCAACGTTACCGTACTCAGGTTATTTTTGATATGCTGGATAATCGCGGGGAGTACGTACACATCGTCCATAGCAGCATTTTCCAACAACTGCAGCTCATTCAAATGCTCTCTCATCACAATTCCCAGAAAAATCATCGCATAGCTCTTCATCAGTAAATTGCTGGCCCCAGATTCTCTCTCCGATTCCCTGTACATTTTTTCAACCCATCGATCCAGCTTATAATCATTTGGACAGCAAAACAACAGCATCCGGTTACTGTGCTTCGTATATAGAAGCTTCCAGAAAAAATCCGACAGAATATTTTGTTCCATTAAAATACTGGAAAAGGAATTGGAAAAAGAACTAATTCTCATTAAAATATTAATTACCCAATCTTCATCATTCTTAGAGAAAACCGTATGTTTAATCCCCGGTGTGACAATGCAGAAATTTCCGGAATGCATTTCATACTCCATATCATTAAGATATACTGTAATCTGTCCGCTGAAAACATAAATTATCTTTATAAATTCCAACCGATGAATAAATGCAGGGCAATAACGCAAATGCCTCAGACATTTTACTTCCTCGTCACTTGATCTAAAGCAGTCCTCTTCATTTAGAACGGTTGCCATCATGGAAGGTTCTTTTTCCGGAATATATTTTATCCCTTTTTTATGACACCTGTGCACCAATTCTGTCCAGTCATTTACAGGGATTTGCCATTCCTCCGGTATTTTATCATACAGCCGTTTATATATGAGCTCTTCCTTGCCGAGTCCCTTCTCCAATTCTTTTCCTTCTTTCTAAATTAAATTTGCATGAATTCTGCCTGACGCTTCTTTTTCCTATACACCGCAGGGGTCATACCATATGCTTCTTTAAAATTCCGGAAAAAGATACTTTGATCCCGATATCCTATCAGAGAAACGATTCTCTCCATATTACATTCTGTTTTAATTAAAAGCTCGGCAGCCTTCTTCATTTTCATCTCTGTCAGAATATGACTGAAGGTATCTCCTGTCTCCCTTCTAAAATACCTGCTTAAATACCCTTCGCTCACATAGAATTCCTTGGAAAGCGAGGATAACGAAACGGTATCGATGTGTCTTTTCATATACTGCTGGTATTGAATCAGCGGATAGGTTCCAACCTTTCCATGATCCTTTATGGAGATCTCCTCCATTTCACTTATTCGCAGGATATATCCAAAGATCGACATCATCATGCTTTTCATGACTAATCGGCTTTTTCTTGGCAATAAAAAGGTCTCTTCATATAGCTCGATTACGCTTTCCTCCAGCAGCGTATAGGGCTTGCTGCGAAAAACCATAACTTCTCCTCCCGGTCTGTGATAAAGCATCTTCCAGAAAAATTCAGCAATGATTCCTCCTTCATTAATCTCTAAAAGCTCCGGAAACGCCTCTGTAAAGGTACTCCTGCGAATCAGCAGATTTATGACAATGTCCTCATCCGAACACGAAAAAACCGTTTGCTCCACTTCAGGCGCAACGATGCAAATACAACCTGCAGATAATTCTATCCATTGCTGCGCATAATAAAACCGGCAGCTCCCATTAAATATATAGATTAATTTAATAAACTCCAGCCTGTGCAAAAAGGCAGGACAATAGCGCGCATTAACGACAACATTGGTTTCTTCGAATATTTCCTGTGAAAAGAATTCCTCCTCCGTAAAATGATTCTCTATCAGCGTGGGCGGTAATGGAGGCAAAGATATATTATCATCTTTGTTGTTCGTCATAAAACGTTCCAAAAATTCCTTCCAGCCTCTGATGGGTTTTTCAAAGACTTGAGGATTCTGAAGGTATAGATTTTTATACCATTTCTCTTCTCCCATCATCTTGAAGCTTTGAATAAATTTCTCACGTTCCATTCACAATAACCTTCCCGTTCTTATCAAAGGTAACACCATACGGTTTGGAATATCCATTGATCTTATTCAGGATTCTGTTTTTCTCACTTCCTGTGCTCGGTGTGGGCTGATAATTATTGCGCTGCTTTATAGAGGATACGGAGCAGGGAATTACGCGGACCTCGTCTGTCAGCTGCAATTTGTCGTTGTGGAAGGTGAAGGTCTGCTGGAATATCATGGTGTCCTTATCCGCCGGATTTGTATTTCCTCCGAAGCAGAAATTACCCAGGCTGTATACAATATAGGCGTTTTTGTATTTCTCGATCGGCTGAAGAACATGGGGATGGTGGCCCAGCACCAGGTTTGCTCCCCCTTCGTCGATGGCAATCCGGCTCAGATCCTTCTGGACCTTTGTAATCCGGCTGCTTCTTTCAATGCCCCAATGGAAGCTGACAATCAGAAGGTCCGGTTTTTCCTTTTTGACCGTCTTCAGAGCTTTTCTCAACACCTTTTTGCCGTCTCCGGCTCCGGTCTCCTGGACGGAAACCATGCCGATTTTCATCCCTTTCACCTCATAGATTCCGATCTTCTCATAGGAGGAATAGGAGATACCTGCTTCCTCAAAGCTTTTTATCGTATCGGTATAACTGATCTCTCCATAATCCCTGACATGATTATTGGCGAAGGCAACCGCCTCCACCGATCCTTTCGTCAGAATATTGATATAGGAGGGCTTTCCTCGGAAAGCCCATTTCTTATCTTCTCTCTTTCCCCGATTGCTTAAGGTTCCCTCAAAATTAACAATGGTCATATCATCTTTCTCAAAGATTGGTTTCACATTCTTAAAAAAATACGAATCATCCTTCTTCTTGTCATATACAGAGAAGAAGTTTACACTGACAGGCTGCTTAATATCGCTGGATAAGGTACAGTCTCCTGCTGCGCTGATGGTAATCGTTATATCCTTTGACACAGTGATCTTACACTTTGCACTGGCTTTTCCCAAGCTTACTGTTATTGTTGCACTGCCCCAGCGGACCGCCGTGACCTTACCACTCCTATTAACTGTGACCACCTTTGTGTCACTGCTTTGATATAGAAGCTTCTCACCTGTCAGATTTTCCTCCGTCAACTCCGCCTTCAAAACGGCACTAGCTCCTTGCTGCAAGCTTAAAGTCTTTGCACTCAACAGGATCTTCCCGTTATACTCTGCTGCTTCTTCCGGGTTTTCCTCATTCTCAATATTCTCGGCATTCTCAACTGCCTTGACATCTACAGCTTTCTCAGGATCTCCGGTTTCCTCAGCATCCTCAGCTTTTTCCGCGTTCTCCTGAGCTGCCAGTCCACCGGTCACCTGATCTATTACATTTCCCTCTTCACCTGTACCTGCACTGACCAGCGCCACCCCGTTCCTCGCATCTTTCAATGAATCCGAGGAAGTTACCCCAGCGGCTCCTGCAACTGTATCTACAGCAGAATATGCCCATGCCGCATCCGAAAGCCTCCACAACAGAATAAAAATTAAGCTTAATCCCAGCAATCTCATTATCAGTCCGCGTTTTGTCATGTCCTTCTTATCCCTTCCTGCAAATACAATGCTATAAGCGCAAGCTCTTATAGCATTGGCACTTTATGCCATGATGCGCTCTTCCTTGGGCCGGCACAATGTCTGCCTATATTATACCTCATTCGTTCTGTGCACCAACCGGATATCATTCTTGTTCGCACGCTTTATCTTATACATCGACATATCCGCTGCATAGAAATAATCCCAAATCTTATTGGTTTCTGCGGGCACAGAATTACGTATGCCTTGGGAGATAGTGACAATCGGCCGCTCCGAAGTATGATTTCCCCGAAGCTTCAGGTTAATCACATCCTGCTGCAGCTTTCTCGCTATCTCTAAAATCGCATCATCAGTCATATTTTCATATACGATGATGAATTCATCCCCGCCATAACGGGCACAAAAAATCCCTTGATCCATCAGGGTATGGAGAAGCTTCGCTATCTTCTTCAGACACCTGTCTCCGGCCTGGTGACCGAAAGCATCATTATATTCTTTGAAGCAGTCAATATCAAATATCTCGACTCCCAGGTTCGTCCTTTCATGGTATGCCCGCTCAAAAGCAATCTCTGAATATTCATTCAGCCGATCACGGTTAGGAAGCCTGGTCAGCGGATCTCTCTGTGATTTCTCAAGAAGAAGCTTGTTCTCCTCCTGAATCACTCTTTGTTTCTCCTTAATCACTTCCATATCCATTCGCAGTTCAATGGTACTCTTGGCATTTGCTTTATTCTCGGCCTCCAGCTGTTCGGACAGAATAACATAATCCTCACAAGCCAGCATGTGGGCCTCCTCATTATGTACCAGTTTATAATACTGCAGCTTATGCCTTAATACCTTCAGCCGCATATTGGTAATACCTGCCTGTCCGGTCAGCAGCTCCACCCTCTCCAGCACTCTCCAGAGATCGTCATAGTGTCCGATTTCCTCTAAAATATCGCAAAGTGTAAATACCTCATCATAGATATCCAGCAATGAGGAAACCTCTTCCATTATTCCGATCAGCTGTTCAATCCGCTCGTCCCTCTTATCGTACTCCTTCATTGAATGAAAAAACAGCACTTCAAGACAAAGGATAATAATGGGATAATGGCCGTCGGCCTCGAACTTGTCCCGGTCCTTCTCAATCCGCTCAAACCACTGAAGAGCAGCGTTCTGCTCTCCAATCCGCAGGTAGCAGGCCGCTATTGTGGACTGGGTGATGATTTGATTCCTGCTGCTGTTCCGATCCTCCTTATCTTTATGGAAGCAGTTTAATGCTTTTTCCAGATAATGAATCGCCGTCTTATATTCCCGAAGAGCCGCATACACATTCCCTATGTTGGTGTTCACAAGGCCCGCTTCGTAATGCAGCCTATATTCGTGGCTGTATTTTAAGGAGGTCAGATAGTAATCAATCGCCTCCGAAACATTCCCCTGATTGTCCGCGTTGATACCAAGCATATTATAAGATTTGGCCAGAAGACTTACCATCGGTACCTTAAGCTGATATTCCAATCCCTGAATCAGATTCTGAATAAATTTATTATATTGGTTACAGTCAAAGTAAGCTTCTGCAAGATAATAATAAGCAAAGCCCAACAGCTTATTATCGCTCTCTTTTTTACCGAGATTAATCAGCTTCTTACAAATACTCTTTATTTCCTGCGGACATTGCATACGCATCGCCAGTACCTGGTCAATCTGCCCCCTTATATGCTCATCGTACTCATTAAAATCCATACTCTTTTCTCCGTTACTGCCTAAGGTTTCCACTTGCGCCAAAACTATTCTGCCAATCTATCCCCGTCCTGTATCACTTTACTACAATAAATCATACCACAGTGTTAGCGGTGATGCAATATAATGGAAAATCATTATTAATCATATTTTGGAAAATTAAAGAATTGCTTTGATATGCTTTTTTACATAAAAAGGCCCTTGTCTGTATCAGACATCGGACCTTTCCATAATTATTTATGCCAATATGCATCCAGCAAATGCATCTTTGGAACCTGACCTTACCTATCGGCTCATGGTCTGCAATTTATTCTTAAGCTCTCCTTCAATGCGCTGCAGCTCCACTTCCGCCTCTTTCCTCTTCTGGCGGCCTTCGGTTTGAATCCGGATCACTTCATCCAGCGTTGAGATCAAGGATTCATTAGTGATGCGAAGGGTCTCAATATCGACCACACCGCGCTCCGATTCCTTGGCTGTCTCCACCGTAGCCAGCTTCAGGGTTTCTGCATTCTTTCGGAGCAGCTCATTGGTCATATCCGTGACTTCCCTTTGGGCCTTGGCTGCCTGGGTGGAATGTGCAACACCAAGCGCAAGCACCATCTGGCTTTTCCAGAGCGGAATCGTGTTCACAATGGTAGACTGAATCTTCTCAGCCATAATTGTATCATTACCTTGTACCAGACGAATCTGAGGAGCCATCTGAATGGAGACCATTCTGGTCAGTTCCAGGTCGTGGATTTTCTTCTCAAAGCGGTTGATCACTGCCATAAGATCATTCACTGCCTGGGCATCCTCCGGAAGCCCGCTCCGTTCCGATTGTGCAATCAGTCTCGGCAGATCTACCTCCTGAACCTGGGTCAGCTTCTTCTTTCCCGCCAAAATATACATGGACAATTCCTTAAAATAGGTCTTATTCAAATCATACATCTTATCCAGCATGGCAACATCCTTCATCAGCTGGATCTGATGGGTCTGAAGCGCCTGGCAGATTTTATTAACGTTTACCTCCGCCTTATCATACTTTGTCTTCATTGCCGCCAGCTTATTAGAGGTCTTCTTGAATAATCCAAGAAATCCTTTTTCCTCTTCATCAACTTCAAAGCTTCTAAGCTCCATGACTACGCCGGAGAGCATCTCACCGATTTCACCCAAATCCTTGGTCTTTACATTGGATAAGGCTGTTTCCGAGAAATCCGCTATTTTCTTCTGAGCTCCCACACCATATTGAAGAATCAGATTAGACTTGGTAAGATCAATTTTATCCGCAAAGTCTTCTACCATCCTCTTTTCTTCCGGAGACAGGCTGGTTTCATCCAATACCGCTGCTTTGGGGGCAGCACTTTCCTGCTGTACGATCTGCGCTTCGCTCACCTCTTCTGCAAAGGGCTCAAAGGTAAGGGTAGGTACTTCATTATTCATCGGTTTATCCCTCCATATTTCTATTAATATAAGCAAGCGGCTTACCGCTTATTATTGTAAACACAGGGCAAGCGTTTTATCGCTTGGCGTTGTTTGCTTTCAGCTCCCCGGGCGTCAGCCCTTCCTGGGCAAGCATGGTCTCCAGCACTGATATATCGGTAGAGACATCCATGGCCGCATCCTCATAGAGGCTGTCCAATAAGGTCTCAAATGCATGGTTGATGGTATCCAGCGTAGTTTCGATCTCTTTCTTTGCTGTGGAAATATTCTCTCCCTGGACCGGCTGCCGGTCAAACTCCCGATAGGCACTGATCAGCTTTAACGTAGTCGGGAGATAGTAATCCATAAACTTCTGTATCTCAGGAAGCTGAGCCGGATGAAACTCCACATAGTCAAAAATTCTCCCGGTAACTATCTCCAGGCGGTAAAGTTTCCCGGAAATCTCCTCTCCCGCAATCTCTTCATTGGCTTCTTTCATTTGACGGATGCAGGCTCTGCCGCTATCCAACGCTTTCCTCAGCTCCTTCATCTCCGGTGATAAGTCGGCGCCGGAATTACCTGCTGCCTCCTGAGCTCTTCCATCGCTTCCTGCTCTCCCGGTTCCTTCGCTCTTCCCCTGATTCTGCTGTTCTATTTCACGGAGCTTTGCACTCTTCATAGTCTCCAGATATTGATGATAGCTCTCTCTGTTCAAAATAATACAGGTTTCCTGTTTGTCAATGCGTCCCTCCGGGAACATGCCCCTGGATATCATTCTGCGAATATCCCGTAGCACGAATTTTCTGCTCCATCCCGTGCTCAGGGACAGATCTTCCAGGGAACAATAACTGCGCCCGCCGATGATCTTCAGATACCTTCGGAATCTCCTCAATCTCTTGCGGTTTCTTCCACCTCCCGCCATCAGCAGGAAGCTGATTAACAGCAAGGGCATCAAACCTGCTGCGATGGTACTAAGGAAGCCTAAATTACTCAGAATATTTCCCAGCAGCACCAATACCAGAGCTCCAATTCCAAAAAGCCCTACCCCAATGCTTCCGAATACGGTCATAAGAATTCCCGATACCTTTCCAACCTCGGCATAGGGGACCAATCCGCCTTTGCGTCCGGGAACCATGGCTCCGGATCTATACTCTACTATATTGTTTCCCGATGCCGCTCTTCCGGCACCGCTTCTTAAATGAGCATCTCTTCCGGCTGTGTTCCCTCCAGCTGCGTAAGATTGCTTCCTGTTTCCCTGGTTTTGCTGCCGGTTTGCCTGATGATAGCCACCTTGTCCGCTCCATTGTTTCTGGTCGTTCTGATGCTCCTTCCCTTCCGGTCCCTTGTGATTGGTTCCCAAAGAACCCCGAATTTCATTCAGGGCAGACCGGACCGTGTGCTCAATATCCCGGTTAATCTGATGAAAATCCATCGTATTCACCGCATTTTGAACTATATCTTTAATTTCATCCCCCAGATTCGAGAAATTCTTCTGACTCATGTCACACCCTCCGTAAAACTGCTAAAATACTGTTTCTATTATATCGTAAGGAAATGGAATTGACAATTTTATTGTTAAAAATTAATTTAATTATAATTAAAGTTAACCGGCCGGACTGGGCTGAGCTGTTACTTATAAGGCAGACCGCCGAAGGTTTCTCCTACGGCGGCCAAAATATAGGTAATCTTACAGCTGCTGCTCTTTATGATCCAATAAACCGGAGTTCATGCTACTCATCTTTGAAATATTCAACCTGATCCTCTATTTTGTAAAGCTGGTTGGTATTCTTCCCCCATACTCCAATTTTTCCGGAGTCAGGGTAAAATGCCACGTCAATATCGTTATGGGTATCGAAATCCAAATAAATGAGCCCTTCCGTCTCCGAGATATTGGTCAGCTTATGAGCTCCTTTTTCATCAGCCGGAAAGAACAAAAAATCACCGGCAGAAACCATCTTGTCCCCCATCGGAGTTTTCAAAATGCCATTTCCGCTGATTATATAAAAGGATTCTTCATTTTTCATATGGTAATGATAGGGATAGGCAGATTTCCCGGGAGGTATTTCATATAGGGAAACGGCACATTGCTCCCCAAAACCTTTTGGAAGCAAATCCCGTCTATAATATTCATAATCCTTATGCTCTCTTTTATGCTTGACTAGGACCTCGGATGCTTTCACATGTAAAGGTTCACTCAATTTGACACACCTCCCAGCTATATATTAATATTTTATCACGTATATAAAAAGAAGTCGACTGCAATTATAACCAGTTTCTTAAATCAGATGTTTTTGTACACCATATATGATATAATCAGGTAAAACAAGAAAGGATTGGTTAATCTAATGGACATCATTATTCGTTCCGCAACAGAAAGGGATGCCGCAGAATTATGCCGTTTAAATACCTTATTTAATGAAGTGACCGATGTAAGTCCCGAGACCATTGCCCTCTCCATTCGTGACAATGGGCAGGAGCGGGTATTTGTGGCCGAGTGCGGCAACAGGCTCATCGGCTTTTGCTGTACACAGCTGTTCAAATCCTTCTGCTATAACCGTAATTCCGCGGAAATCACCGAACTCTTCGTGGAGGAATCCTATCGCAGGAAAGGTGTGGCAACCGAGCTCATGTCCCTGGCAGAAAGGTATTATTCAGATAAATACATAGACAATTTTCGGCTTCTTACCGGCGATCATAATATCAGCGCCCAAAGCTTCTATGAGAGTCTTGGCTACCTAAAAACCGATGAGATAATGTACGAAAAGGAGTTTCCCAATCGTGATAATGGCTCCCTCCCTCTATAAGCTATCCACCTTTCAAATCATTTCTGCCTCTGCAAAGCAGTGTAAGTGCAACGGGCTCATAACGCGCAGACCTTCGCCCAAATGAAACCCTCTGTCCTGTGCCAGCTTTTCCCCGCGCATCGTGAAATAGGCTCTGTACAGTGCCAGAAGCTCATTCGAAATCTGGCTTTTATGGGCTGCAATCGCCTCGAATTTCCGGTCAAATGCTTCTGTGATATCTATAATGGTATTCGGTTTGTTCGTAAAATAAAAGCCGATTGCGAAGGGGTTGGCCGGGCTTGTCATGCTCCCCTTCGGGTATTGGATCAGAGATGCCGATATAAATGCCTGCGCTACGGCCCATCCGGTCACCACATGATCCCAATGAGCCTCATAGGCCATCCAGGGATCCGGGCAGAAAACCATGTCATATTGGCCCTTGCGAATCACTTCTGCCACCATACCGGCCAATCGAGGAACATCATTTAAGGTTCCATCCGGAAATCCCAGGCTGTCATACTCGGTTACACCCAGAATTTTTCCTGCGTCCCTGACTTCCCTAGTACGCACCTTCACCAGCTCCTCTCCTATCAGCTCCGGAGAAACCGCACCCAGACCTCCGTCCGTCATGGTAAGATAATCCACCCGGCAGCCGGAACTGCTCAGCACCGCAATGGTACCTCCCATCCCTATCTCATTGTCATCGGGATGGGGCTGCACGCACAGGGCCTTCTTCCCTTGTAAGATGTCCGGCGGTAATAATAATGCCTGTATATCCTCTTGCTTCATTTTTCTATTCCCCTTTCATTTTTTCATTACCACGACACTGCTCCAGCTTTTCGTGAATTTCTTTCATCCTTGCACCCGAAAGCCGGTAAAAGAACATTGGAACGACAGCCAGAAGGAAACTGGCCGCGGGAATCAGATACATCATGGCACTGAAACCGGTCTGTATCTTGGGAGTGATCGGCTGATTTTCCACATAACTCATTATACTTAGTCCAATACCGATAAACAGCCGGGCAAAGGCAGAACTCAGCTTTGTTAAAAAGGTATTGACGGAGAAGATGATTCCTTCCCCTCTATATCCGAGCTTCCATTCCGAGAATTCCACGGCATCCAGCAGCATTGTAGAGCATAGAATGGTAATAGCGCCTGTGCAGACAAAGCTGAGTCCAAGAAAGATCAATCCCAGGGTTACATTCTCCCGTCCGCCAAGGAAAGGAATAACGCTGGTAAGCCCGCCTAGCAGGCAAAACAGAAAGAAAAGCTTTTTCTTTTCAAAATGCTTGATTAATTTGGGTGCAATTATCATTCCCAATGTCATTCCTATTACAAGACTGAGTCCGATCGGTGTCACATAGCCTGCATCCTTCCATACATATACAACAAAATACATCTGAACACTCTGGCGTATGCCATTAACCAGATTTGATATAAGGAGTGCAGCCATGAGGGCCAGAAGCGGTCCGTTTACGGTGATGGTCTTCAGATTCTTCCTTATGGGAATTACTTCTTTGTCAGGCTGAATTCGCTCCTTCGTCTTTATCCCGGCCGCCACCATCAACACCGCTCCGATAACCGCTATCAGCATTACTGCCTTCGTATAAGCTCCGGCACTGCGTTCGCCGCCAAAGGCATTGATGATCTGAATGCTGCCCACCGTCACTATCACCGTGCCTATTGTTCCTCCTATTTTACCAAGTGTCACCATCATGTTCCGTTCATCGGGATTATGGGAAACCGATGATGTGATCGCCCAAATCGGGATATCGCAGACCGTATAGGACATATCCCATAACACATAGCTGATAGCTGCCAGAGCGATAGTTGCCGCCGGGGACACTCCGTAATGAACAAAGCAGAGAACACTTGTCAGCGCGATCATAAGGGGTCCGAAGATCATATAAGGTCTGAACTTTCCCCATCTGCTTCTTGTTCGATCTACCACCAGCCCCATTATGGGGTCGTTAATGGCATCCCACAGGCTTCCTATCACAATGATCGTTGTTGCTGCATGTACGGGTATTGCCAGCAAATCTGTAAAGAAAAACAGAATATACATAGACATGAAATTATAAAGCATATTCTGCCCCAACAATCCCCCCGTATAAGCCGCCTTTTCCAGTCCTGGTATTTTATTCTTCATAGCCTCTCCCATCTGCCCGCTTCGCCGGGCGCACAAATTAGTAAAGCTGAAAGCTCCATTCCCCATCGATGGCCTTTTTCTTCAGGGCACGGACGGATATCACCTCCTCCAAACTTTTATTATCTCCTCCGTCTCCCAGATAGAAGTAATCCGCCGGGCTGATTCGAGCCGGGAAGTGAGCGGTTTTTGTTCATTCTGTTATGACGATGTAATAGGAGCTAAAGCGATAGAACAGATAAAAAGAATGTGTAATTTTGAATTCACAGAGAGCAGCAAAATCCTTAACAGAGCGGACTTACAGGCAGCGAGGGCTTCCTCAATAAAAGCTTAAAAATATTGGACCCGGTGGGGATCGAACCCATGACCTCCGCATTGCGAACGCGGCGCTCTCCCAGCTGAGCTACGAGCCCATATAGCATATGATAATTATAAGAAATGTTGAGATTCCAGTCAACATAAATTTTCCAGGATATCATAAAGCTTCCATTATTTTGGAGTTCTTCAGAACTTAGAAATAGACGGGTAAATCACAAAGAACTTACCCGTCTTTTCTCTATAAAATCTTTCGGTGATAGTGCCATAGTCCAAAAAAGATCCAGTATGTAAGGCAAACAACGCCCAAAAATACAAAACCAGTGAAGATTGAAACGTTTGTGCTGATATAACCAAAGAATAGACCCACGAATATACAAATCAGGCGCAGTCCAAGTGACGAAAACGATTCAACTGTGGCCCTTATGTGGCTCTCTGTGTGGCGATGCAGGTAACCTCCCACAAGTGGATCAATAATTCCTGCTACCAGGGATACTAAGACCATTGGAACCAGGCACATGATATTCCGCATAAAAAAGATTGCTGCATAGCCAAGTGCATTGATGGCTATAGCACATGAAAATATCCTGCCATAGCTAAATCTCTCCTTCAATTTATAGGCAAATAGATTTCCAGGTATTCTAAATGACATTTCAACAGCACTGATTATCCCGAAGAACAAAACAGGCACTCCGATGTTGTCTAATAAGATTTGCCAGAACTCATCTAAATATATCATGCACGCGCCCAATACTGCCCCAGTCAGACAATAGACAAAAACAAAAGGCTGTGTCACAAACACTGTAACCGCTTGCTTCGCATATTGCCGCATTCCATCCAGCTCGCTTTCAGGCCTCGTCATCATGGGAGGCTCTTTGAGAGTCATCGTAACAACGAACGCCATTATCATGCTTATGATTGAGATAATGTAATTAAACTCCAGCTGAAAGTAATTCGCTAACATACTTCCACTAAGCGCCGCGCTTAAAGAACCGATGAAATCTACAGCCGATAAACGACCTGATACCTTTTCAAAGTCCTCCTGTTTATCAACCGACAATAGGGAATCGTATAAAAGTGCATTCTCACTACCGCTGGAAAATGCCTTGCCCATACCGGACAAAAAGACTGCAAAGGCAAATTGCCAAAAACTATGCGCAAACAAAAGCAAGATAAGTTCGATGGCTGCCAATGCATTGCAAATTGTAATTAAGCGTTTCCGTCCAAATTTATCGGACAATATCCCGGAGGGGATTTCAAATATAACAATGGTTAGCGCATAAATGATTTCCGTATAAACTACCATTTGCACATTCATACCACGTTGCTGCCAAAACAGTCGTTCAATTACATACGCAGGTATCAGCGAATGAAAAAACGAAATCCCATACAGCTTTTTTATATTACTCAAATAGCCCATTTTTATCTCCCTTTCTTATTATTTTAGAAGATAAAGACAGGCGGGGCACGGGTTTTACGATGGGCTAAGGCTTAACAGGGGGGACGAGCTTTCAGCATAAATAACACCTCCTCATAATTCTCAATGTCATGCTTTATATTGGCCGGCTTATACTCGAATTGCAAAATCATTTGGCCGCTGCCAAAGCTGTCAAATACCAAGGATGCTTCTGATACAATTATTATATCATTTTAAGGATATTTATTAAAGTTTATATTTCATGCATCCTTACTGCCTGTATCAGTTGATAATTGCGGCGTTAGTACATTAAATTATTAAATTCCCCTCATAGCGTCCAATACCAGCTCTGCATGAAGAATGTTACCTGCTTTCACTTTTATACAGTGTTCAACGTTCACGGAATGCATAACATTCCTGTAAAAGGCTATGGACTTCAATAAAACACACATCCCTGCTTATGCAACTGTTCCTGCAATTTCTTGATGTTCACATTTCTCATATCGTTTCCGCTCTCTGCCACAACACTCACTGCGGTACCGGCAGCTTCTCCGATACAGCAGACAATGGGCATAATTCTAATTGATGCCTGCGCTTCATGAGTTGCGGAAATGCACCGGCCTGCCACCAGAAGGTTTGTAACTTTTTTAGGAATTAAGCTGCGATATGGAATCGTATAATATTGTCCTTCGGGAAAATAGTAATGGCTTGTACCGCTTCCTTCCGGATTATGAATATCAATATCATAATTGCCGAGTGCAATGGAATCTTCAAATTTTGTACAGGCTATAAGGTCATCCGCTGTCAGCAGGTATTCACCGTCAATCATGCGGCTCTCCCGCACTCCGATTTCCGGGGCGGTCATCAGTAACTCACTGTCCTGGAACCCGTCTATATTCTCCTTCATAAAAGCAAACAGCTCCAGCACCTGCTCCCTTGCCTCGATCTCTGCTTTTGTCAGATCAAAGGCATCCACCGGGTTACACTTTACAATACGCGTTGAGTTAAAATGCAAAACACCGTCCACCATGGTACGGAAAATCAAAACATCCTCACGGATATTTTTTATTTTCCCCTGTTTCCGCATTTCTTTATATAAATTATTAATAACAGGACGGGACTTTTGATATTTTTCCATATCCACCTTCCCCACCCTAAAGCACAGCGTCATAGGCTGGCAAAGATGATCTCCTTCCCTGCCCAAATGATACGGACAGCCGCATAAAACCGCCAAGTCGGCATCTCCTGTGGCGTCAATAAAATAATCGGCAAAGATCTCCTGTCTGCCGGATTTATTAGCCACCGTTACAGATTTTATTTGATCCCCATCTTTTTTTGCATCAATGAGGTAGGAATGAAACAAAAGCTCCGCTTTTGACTGTACGACCATTCTGTTCAGGATTATCTTCAGAAATTCTTCCTGAAAGGCCGGCTCCCCACCGTTTTCTGCCGCCCCCATGCCTCTTAGGTTTTCCAGTATTTCCGAAAAGATCCCCTGGCTTAACTGGTAATTTCTTAATATTCCGTTCTCCGTAATCTTTGTTACATTAGGCATAAACGGATTCACAAGGCAGTTCACTGCTGCACCGCCCAAGCAGTTTGACTTATCAATCAATAGCACCGACAGACCGGCTCTGGCTCCGCTGATAGCAGCAGCCGTCCCTGCAAACCCGCCTCCGATTACCACCAAATCATACTTTTTCATAACGAACTCTCTCCTTTTATCATAGTGATATGGCTAAACCTGCTTTCCTGACCCCTATATTATCATAAAGGAAGTTCAGATTACTTATACTAAAAAAGAATATTTCTTGAACAAACGAAACATCTATACTACAATGCTTATAGAAACAGGTAATTGCTTCAATTATTCAGGAGGTATTCTCCATGGCTGAAAATTATGAAACCTTGTCTGATTTACTACAGCTATTTTCAAACCATACTAAAGCCCATGTATGCATTCATGATGTTTCAGGAATTTTAAAATCCAAAAACTTAAATCTTGATTTTACTAACCAGATACATTCAAAAGCTTTCTGTACCGCTGCAAAAAGTTCTCCCAAAGGTTACCGGATGTGCACACGGTGCAAGATATATGCCAATAGAAAGGCAACTGTCTGTCAAACCATGTTTTATGGACACTGTCCCTACGGACTATTTGAGATTGCAAAGCCTGTTATAATCGACGGGAAATTGCAATGCATTATTTATATAGGAAACCTGGTTTTTGATTACGATGAAACCATTCAAAAAATACACCGTACCTGCATAATTACAAAAGCAAATGCACAGGATTTACTTCTCCATATAAAAGAAACACAACCCATTGATTCCGCAGACTATTACATTCAGTTTGCTTCTCTTATTGACAGTTACATACGTCTGCTTCATCAACATAACAAAGCCTATGACGGTCAGGAGGCTTCCCCGTATCACTGGGCGGTATCGGCACTGCAAAATTATATCCATAGCAATTACAGCCAGAATTTATCCCTGCAAAACGTATCTAAACTATATTTCATTAACGATAAATACATTGGGAGAATATTCAAGAAGCAGCTGGGTTATTCGTTCCACGAATATTTAAACAAGGTACGGCTGGAAAATGCTATTGGACTCTTAACCCATACCCATAATAAAATTATAACCATTGCCTTGGACAGCGGCTTTCAAAATGTAACTTATTTCAACCGGTTATTTCTGAAAAAATACGGGATATCACCTTCGAAGTACCGCCAAATGCAGCATAAGCACAGCACTCCTCCATTTCTATAGTTACGTACATTAATCCACCGTTTTATTCACATTATCCACAATATATAGTATAAGTTGAATTATTTTTAATATATCTAGTATTTTTATTATTGATATACCTTCAAACTTTTGCTAACTTCATCTCGAAGCTGTTTGAAGCCGGAATGGATAAGCCAAACTACGCTTCAGTGCAACAGAGCGTCATGCGAAATTATGAATCAAAAAGGGGAAAACCTTAATTTATAAGGTTTTCCCTTTCATTTCACTGATGCAGTCGAGGGGACTTGAACCCCTACCCAGAAACCCGGACTAGATCCTTAGTCTAGCGCGTATGCCAATTCCGCCACGACTGCTTATTTACAGTACTAACAGTAGATTAAAAAGTTCAATCACACATTAAATTACTGCGCTAGAACAGTATATCAAATGGACAAGGAGAAGTCAAGATAAAATTAAGGAAATTTAACAGAGAAATGGAGTTATTATTCTTTGTATTTTCAGAGATATCCACCAGCTTGTGAGTACTTACCCTTTAACACATTAATTATATTATTGTGGGGTATTCCTGTACGTCTGCCAGCTTTTTTTATACTCTCGAACTCAAATATAACTGAATTTGTACCCTTTTCTATACATAAATATACTGAATGTGATGTGCTGATATGTCAGAAAACAATTTGCAGATTTTCAATTTCGTTACTGTTTATAAACTTTTGCTACTCGATTTCATATATTTATTATAATTATATTTATGAGGTTTAATATGTTAATTCATGTTGTTCAATCTGGTGATACCATTCAGTCAATAGCAGAATATTACAGAATATCTGTAGATAAGCTTATTCAAGATAACGGACTTATTAACCCTGATAGCCTAGTAGTTGGTCAGTCAATAGTTATAGTAGAACCAAAAACAATTTATACAGTAAAAGAAGGAGATACTTTGTTAAATATCGCTAATAGTTATAATGTATCAGTAATTCAATTATTAGCCAATAACCCCTATCTTTCGAATAGAGAGTATATATACCCAGGAGATACTATTGTTATTAGTTACACCAGAAAAGGATTACTAACAACACATGGAAATACTGTGCCCACAATTAATAAAGCTACGTTAAGAAAAACTTTGCCATATTTAACATATATTTCTGTTTTGAATTATACTGCTACAAATTCAGGAGATATAATATCGTACTATGATGATACAGAGATAATACAAATATCAAAAGCTTATGGTGTAGCTCCACTTATGTTATTAACCACGCTGACTATTCAAGGAGAAGCAAACTTAGGAGTGGACTTTGATATACTTTTAAGCGAAGATTTCCAAAATAGACAGATTGAAAATATATTAACTATTTTAAAATCAAAAGGTTATTTTGGCTTAAATCTATCCTTACAATACATTAGTTTAACTAATATCCAATTATATGAAGATTATTTTGTAAAAGTAACAAACAGGTTGAACAACGAAGGATATCAAGTATTTGTTACGATTAATCCTAATATCAACGTAGTAAATAACGAAGTAACCTTTCAGGAAGTCGATTATTCCATTATTAACAGATTAGCGCAAAATATAATATTCACAAGTTATGAATGGGCATATAGCATTAATCCGCCCTCACCGATTACCTCCGTTTATCAAACAAAAGTATTTTTAGAGTATGTACTTAATTATATTCCGCCTGACAAGATAATTATCGGAATAGCAACACTAGGTTATGACTGGGAGTTGCCTTATGTAGCCGGTATTTCTAACGTAAATCTTATCTCATTTGATAACGTTAATGATTTTGCAAAAGAATATGAAGCAACTATACAATTTGATGATGTGTCTCAAACCCCTTATTTTATTTATACTACAAATGAATTTGTAAATCATGTTGTATGGTTTATTAATTCCCGAACCATCAATGCTATATTAGATCTGGTATCAAAATACAATCTAAAAGGGATAAGTATATGGAACATAACTGTTTTTAATCCTCAATTATGGTTAATTGTAAATTCTCAATATGAAATTGAAAAAGTTATTGTTTAAGTATTCATATTTTAAAAAATAAATAGTAAGGAAGTGACAAGCGAAACACCTAAATGTTAAATAGTGGAGCTTTTATTTTTTTTAAAAAAACAGTAAATTTATACAGGGTTTCCAAAGGAATAATTTCGGCTTGATAAACAGGATTTTAATAAACATACGATATTGTCATTGCAATTGAAATATTATTAATAAGAATAAACAGATAAAGAAAACAGAGGGCTTGCGTTCATTTTCGTAGGCTCTCTATTATTTTTCACTATTATTAAGTCACAACTTGACCTCTTTCCCTACATTTACTTAAGGGTGGGACACAATTACTTAACAGCTATACAAAATGCACAGATTTACACACTAATATTTGTACAAAGTGCGAAGTAGTAAAAAGTGTCATAAGTCAAGTAATAAGCAGGTAAACAAGTGTTCAATCTTAATATTCAGTGCTGACGATATTCTGTTTCCTGTAGATAGTAGATAATTTTCTAATACCCATATTTTGTATTCATTAAATGAACTGGTCTTTAAATCTGGTTTCTTTAGAAGTCTTGACAGTTCTGTATCTGTGTACGTTTCCTTAACCTCTTTATCCACTTTAGGTAAAGACAATCTTAAAAGGCGGTATGTAGTGCCTATCGTTCATACAAAAGTACAGGAATGCTCTAATACTATGTCTATTCTGGTATCTTCTGTAGTGCTATTTCTCATTAGAATAGCTGGTTTGGTTCCTCTTCTTGCCATCCTATAACCTCTCTTTTCCAAGGGATAAGCTTTATAGGGATATGATGTGAACCCCTATGGCAAGCAGGTACGGAAAGCACAGCGGACAGGAAATTTCCTGTCCGCTGTGCTTTTGTCAATATTTGTGGCACTTCAACTTTCTCGCACCGTTTCTGTCTATCTCGCCACCGCCCACTTTGGTATGCCTGGCGAGAGAGCCGCCTGCTTAGAGAACCTTGTTTATTTCTTTTCCACGGGCAACCAGACCTCGCAGCGATAATCCTCCGCCTGCTGATTGCCCTCAAAATAAACTTCGATGTCAGGTGCATCGGCATACTCATAGCCGGAGGTCGGAAGCCATTCGCTGATGATGCGCTTTTGCAGGGCTTGAATGGCCGTCGGCATGGGACCGACGCAAGTAAAGATTGCCCATGTGCAGGCCGGGACAGTATATTCCACTAATCCTTTCGGTACAGCCATGTCGCTGGGGGCGGCGATGTAATAATCGAAATCCTTGCCCTTCATGCTACTGGTTACACCTAAGATACCCTTTGGCTCTCCGTTCAAGAGCCCCAAAATCCGCGTAAATGTGCCGTTCTGCACGGTCTTTTGCCAGAACGCCGGAATCTGTGTGAAGTTTTCCTCCACATTTAGGGCGTAATTCCCTCTCGCCCCGACAATTCTAAATGCATCCTTCTTTTCAATACGATAGTTCATTTCAGCCTCTCCTTTTATGATAATTTTGAAACTGATGGGGAGATAGGCCTTTAAGACTGCCCCGGATTTCCTCGCTTCGGAGGGAGCGATTCCATGTACACTCTGAAAGGCGCGGTTGAAAGCGGTGGGCGAATCATAGCCGTATTTCAAGGCAATATCAATAATTCGTTCGCTTTCATTTTGCAAATCCGCTGCCGCCCTTGTCATCTTTCGCCTGCGTATATATTCCCCAAGCGGAACTTCCGCCAGATAGGAAAACATACGCTGAAAGTGAAAGGGAGAGGTAGCCGCAAGCTGCGCCATGCGTGTCAGATCGATTTCGTCCTCCAAATGTTCTTCCAGATACGCTATTACTGAATTCAGCCTGTTTAGCCATTCCATGTCATCAACTCCTAACCCCATGATAAATTAAAGATGCTGTTTCGTCCTCTCCGTTTCCTGCAAAAATTAGAGAGATTGCTTTTTGATGCTTTCAATATCTTCGGCAGGAATCCAATCATCCATATTGCCGTAGCTGCTCCGATCAACCGTAAAGGGGGGAATTTCCTGCAATTCCTCTACCTCTATCAGCACAAGATAGCGTTTACAGCCCCATCGTTTGATCTGATTTGGGGTAAGGCAAAGCTTTGGTTGATGATCTGAAAGTACCTTTTGTGATTCTTGCTCGGTCAATTTCTCCGAGTTAAATACATTTTTAACTGTGGCACGACACCGCACCAATCCGTCACCGCTGTTTTCAACAAACCACAAGACCTCACCGGGAAAAACCCGTCCGTGCGGCAATTTTCTTCCGGCTGCACCACGGATAATCAGAGTCTTTTCACCGCTTTTCAGTTTGTCCAGGTCCTTTTCCTTTGCCTCAAGATATACAACGTTATCCATTCGTAAAAGCTCCTTTCACATTTTCTCGCCAACGAGTATGAAAGACAGTGGGAATCCTTTGTTGTTATACACATCCGACAGTCCAACATCATAATCGTACTCATTCAGCTTTTGTATAGACATTCCCGAACGAACCACAGCATTGATGATGCTTGACATCGTGTGCGGAGAGTTCGTGAAGATTTTGGAATGATACTCCGGGGTGATGTAGCTCATGCCGTTATTTTCGACCCACGGCTCTTTCTTAAAATAGGAGCAGGCCACACGGTTCAAATGTTCCGGATCGTATGCGTCCTCGCCGGGGGGTGGCAGCATATTCGTAAACGGATGGTAGTCGTTGATTAGCAATTTACCCTATGGCTTCAGGCATTGTGCTACCCTCCTTCTTAATTGATTTGGTCGGCGAAATTCGCTTTGTTTTTTCTTCCTTGCCAATGGCAGAACAGCCATGAGGACGCAAGAATTTGCAGGGCGATTTCCGGGTATCCGATGAGCGGATTGAAGGAAAATCGGGTATATAAGAAGCCTTCAATCGACCCCGGTCCGGTAATCACAGCGCCGATACTTGTGAGGATAAACAGCAGAAATGACAGCTTAACAAAGCCCCTTTTTCGTCCGCTGATGACTTCATGGAAAGGGTATATCGCAAGTGCTAACAGAGCGCCGCGCAATATCTGTATAAGGGGCGCAAGTCTGACGGATAGCGATTCAGACGGCTTCATCACTAAGTCAAATATCGGGTCGCTTTTGAAATATTTAAAATACCGGCTGACCAGCATGAAGAATATGCCGAACGCCAAATAGGTTAGCGTGTGTACTGCAATATACCGTAGGGTAAATGGGATGATTGGGTATCGGGTTACAGTTGTTTTCATTGTAAATCCTCCATTCCATGTTCAGTATATAGAAACATACGGTCATATGATAAGTGACTGGAGTAATATTGGTATGAAAAATCGAATCATATCCCAATGTTTTAAAGCAATTATTTTTCTGTCTTTTCAAGCCGTATGGTATCAAACCCATTGCTTATAACACAACCAATCACCTTGCCGTTTTGATTTGTTTCGAAAATATACTCCCAAAACTCATTATAGCTATCGTAAAAGCTGTTTTCGTCACAAGGGGCCAAGTATGCTACCGTATCGGATGATACGAGAAGGAGTCCGTCCACATTTTTTATTGTCATTGCCTGACCATCAGGCGTTTGATAAATGCCTTCATAACAAGCGGGATCAACGTATGCTACCGAGATTCGCTGCCTTTTTTGCGGCAAGGAATAGGGACGCTGTAGTACGATTGCGCTGACAGCTTTCATAATACTATTGTTATCATTCCAAACGGTATTAAATAGCAGGATAAGTCCAACATTCTCCCGGGGGAAATGTACATAGTAGGAAAAATATCCGCTGGAGAAATTGCCGGGATGCCCAAACCACTCGTATCCATCAAATGTCCCTACAAAACAGCCATATCCATATTCTCTGTTTAACCCTGTGTTATCGGTAGTTATTTGTGTGAAGGTTTCAGCTTTTATCAATATTCCGTTTATTAAGGCCTTGTCAAACAGAGCCATGTCATAGGGTGTTGTAAAGATGTTGCCGGAACCAAAAGCGTGGGACAGGTTATATGGAGTTTTTTTGCGAAAATTTCCGTATTTGTATTCATATCCAACCGCCAATTTCTCCACATCAGCTACTGCATCGGCACAACCTGTATTGCGCATATTTGCGGGGTCAAAAATGTGTTTTTGCAGATATTCTTCATATGACAGGCCGGTCACCTTTTCAATAATCCCCGCCAACAGTTGGTATCCGGCATTGCTGTAGGCCATATCGCTGCCGGGCTTAAACAGCAATGGACTCTGTTGGATCAGGCTTTGCAGTCGGTGCTTTTCCGTCTGCTCATAAGGGCTAATGAGTCCTTGATCGGTTACATCGCGCAGCAAACCTCCTGTATGGGTAAGAAGCTGCCGGATAGTGATGGGCTCTCCCCAAAGAGCGTCGGGGAAATACTGGGCAATCGAATCGTCCACTTTCAGCAACCCTTTTTCTTGCAACTGCATAATCCCGATTGCGGTAAACAGCTTTGTGGTTGAGCACAGCAGAAAGCGGGTATCTTGCAAAAATGGTAGCTGTTCCTGATAGTCAGCCATACCATAAAAATTGGCTGCGGCTATTTCTCCTTGTTTGGTGATGAGTATGCACCCACTAATCTGTTGGTTTTCGCAGGCCTGGTTTAACGCCTGAACATATTCATCCAGCACTTGGCTCAATGAGGCTTCTAATGGAGGCTGTGACCGCAGACAAACGGATAGCAAAACTAATGCCATCAAAGGGGCAATCGCTATAGTGATGATCTGCCCCCATGCTATGTTCAGCCACCGGATGTTCATCTTTTTTACTGAACGCTTCAATTTTTACTCCCTCTTTCAATTATATGGCATGACGGCGAGAATCATAAAACCCATCAAGGAAGATCGAGTATTCTGCGTATCACTTCTTTGCCCAGCGGTTTGTTATGCCCGGAAATGCAAACATCGAAATCCATTGTTTCATAACGCTCCATAGTTTGCCTGTATAAATCCCTTTCACAATTGATGCTGGGGAGAATTTCGTCCATGCTATCGCCGATATTGTCCGCGAGCATTAGTACGCTATCTCCCTCATCCAAAACGCTGATAGAGTCTGCTGTATGTCCGGGTGTGTGAAATATTCTGATGCCATCTTCGGCAAAATACAGTTCCTTTTCAAAAACAAGGTTGGGGAGTTGCATAAGCACCTCACCTTGGCAATACCGACCATTTCTTTGCATCATTTGCTCCCATTGCGACAGCATCATCTCTCGGCAAAGCTGATGCGCCACAATTATGCAGCCCTTAAAAGAGCCGTTGCCCCAAACATGATCCCAATGATAATGGGTGTTGATTACAACGGTTGGCTTGTTATCGTCTTTCATATGCTCTATGATTGGCGCAACGCTATAAGCTCCGAGGCCTGTGTCGATCACGAAGTTAATATTTTTCCCTTGGATAAGATAAATGTTCAAATCCCATCCGGCAGAATTTGAGGTAAACAGAGTACCCCTATTTTTTATTTTGTGGATTTTCATGGTGCATTTTTCTCCTTCCTTGCAGCGGTAGCGATGCAGATAGTAGCAATGTAATGGACAGCGCGAGCACCGCACCTCCAAGCCATATGGTCAAGGTCGGGAAGATAGAGGACACAATCAGATACTTTTGGAAGGCACACCAAATCAGAATTCCGAACAAGAGTATAGCAACGCCCATCTTAAACCATCGAAATCCCGCTCGCTTTTGCCGATAAAAGCCTGTTATCAGCCTTAACTGCAACAGCAGGCTTGCGGAAATCAATATCCCGATGACGGCACTCAATCCGTAATGCCCCCAAATAATCCTCCCCATGCCGACGGATGGAAACGCCCGCCAATGCGCCCAATCGCTTAGCACATAGGCGAAAAGCGGCCAACTCCTTTGGCTGTTTGTGAGAATCACGATAGCATCGCCCGTTTCTGGCACAGCATGAAAATGTGTCATGATGCCGTTGCCCTGACCGCCGTGGGATACGGAGAGCATACCATTCGGAAGTACTTCGAGATAATGTCCAAAGCCGTAGCCATCAAATACTAAACCGTAGATTCCGATGTTATTGCACTCAGATTGATACATCCTGTCAATGCTTTCTGCCTTTAGGACAGGATTTTCCTTCATCCCTGCCGTCGTAAATCGGGCAATATCATGGGCTGTGGCGAATAGACCGCCCGAAGCCTTTGAGGGGTAGAGATACACCGGCACGGATTCTTTGTTCAGATTATATGCAGTGGGCAGATAGGCGGCTGCCGCTATATCTATGTCAAAGGCTGCGTTCTCCATGCCCAGCGGAAGTAAAATTTCTGTGCGTATATACTCTGAAAAGCGCTGCCCAGTGACCTCCTCGATCATAATCTCCAAGATGTTGAAGCCGACGTTGGAGTACGAAAATTCCGTTCCCGGTTCACGCATTAACAGCGCTTCTCCGTTCATCACATCCCGATTAGTAGGCATTACATCGCCGGGAGCATAGACATTGGTGAAGTCGCCCAGCGGCATACCAGCGGTGTGGCTTAGAAGCTGACGGATTGTAATTTCTTCTGCCGGATAATCCGACTGCGGAAGCTGCCAGCTTTTCAAATACTGTGATAACGGGGCCTCCAAGTCTATCAAGCCCTTTTCGGCAAGCCGCATAACTCCCCAAGCCGTGATAGACTTCGTAATGGATTGCACGCTCATAGGGGTATCAACCGTCAGCGCTCTGCCGCTTTCCACATCCGCATAACCATACGCCTGTGTCCACACTATTTTTCTGTCTTTCACAAGCGCGATATTACAGCCCGGAATGCGGTACAGCTCCATCAGGGCGGGAATGCGGTCATCCATATGCGCCTTAAATTCGTCAAGCGTCGCATCGGCGCGCATATTTCGCTTGATTTGCAGACTGCCGGAAAGCAGTGCAACGAGGAAGCTGATTAGTATGCATAAAATGATAACCCACAGCCACATTCTGTGTCCTCCGATTATCTTCGCATTATTCATGTTCTTACCCCGCCAAGTTAGCAATCTCAACATCCCATTCATCCCCCAAGCATCAACTTTTATAATAAGCCGTTCTTACATTCCGACTAAATTGCTAATCGCATGGATCAGTATCCACGGCCACAATACACCTGTGCGGTAATATCCGTAGCCCCAAAAGAACGATGTCAGCATGATAGGGAGCAGCGCCGACCAACCGAGTATTACCGAGCCTGATGCAGCAAACACATAAATTGGGATATGGCTTACCGCAAACAAGACGGATGTAATGATAATGGCTGTTATGGGCTTTTTCACCATACCGAGCAATGCCTGCTGAAGGATACCCCGGTATAGAAATTCCTCGCCAAAGGCGGGCCATACAGTAACCGTCAGTAGGGTAGCCATGCTTTTTAGTGATATGCCCTTTGTGAAAACGAATGCTGAAATATAGAGCAGAACGAATGGAAGTGTTGCGTTTGCCTTTTTCCAGCCCATTATCCGGGGCAATTTCATTCGGTAGCAGAGGGCAAGAACCAATGGAATAAGCACATACAAAATTAAATACGGCCACCCGACAAGTCCCGTTCCCTCTATCCACTCGTATCGCTGTGCCATGCCGTTTATAAAGGTCCTCCAATTTGCGTTTAATTCGCTCCATAGTAAGACCTTTCCATCGATAACTCCTGCGTTGATCTGTACCTCAAGCAGTAATATGTTAATCGTGACAATTACCCAGCCTACCACAACATAGGGGTTTTTACCGAATGAGGACTGTTCGGGTTGGTCATGGACCGTGAGGATATGGATGCAATAACACGCCAGTACATACAGAATGAACCCAACAACACCGCTCCGCAAAGCTGTTGTGATTTTTGCACCCATATACAGATTCACAGCGAGCTTTCCAAAAGCAAACACAGCTGACATTGCCAGAAAGAATGGGTTTTTGAATAAATCGCAGCTCAGATTCTTGGCTTCATCAAGAATCTGTGTGATGGAATTTTTGGCACAGTCGATTTTCGTTTGACCACCCATTTTTGTCCCTCCTGCTCCTGCTATGCAAATCTTTTATATGTTCCGGACATTCCACTCCATGCGTTTCAGGCGTATTAGGGTAATTGCGGTCGCCACGGCAATCAGCAGCATCGTCATCCCCAACGGAATCAACAGTGATAATCCAATGGTCGGTATTAACTCATTGGCATGGGCGAGTAAGCCCGAAGGTGTCCATTCTATAAATCGAAGCAGGGAAGAAATAAAGTGTATTCCGAACGCTGTTATCAATGTCAAAAACCCTGCGGGAATCGATTTTTTCAGCATAACACCCCACATCATCAGGCAGGAGAGCAAAAAGAGCACATAAATACCCTGCAATAGCCCCCCGTACACAATCGGCAAAATTCCAATTTCAAACCCAAAGAGCAGTCCTGAATAGGCATAATCGGCAAGCAGTGCGAGGGTTGGGATCACAACCATCAATGCACCGAGAACCAACAACTTCGCGGCAATCATCCGTCCGAAGCGTTTGCCTGCACATAATGGCAATACCCATGTATTCTCTCGAATTTCGGATGCCGTAAGGCCGCATAGCGTAAAAGCAATGATGATAGTTCCGATTTGCAGCACATCATCCATATAGTTGCGAATGCAGTCAAGCTGCGTCATATCGGTCAGGCCACTGATAGCCTGTGAGGCTTCTCCGCTAAGCTGACTGGACAGAACCATTGGAAGTACCACTTTGAGCATTACCGGCGTAAGCAATGCAAAAAACAGGAAGCTCGCAAGCAGGATAAGAATCCGTCCGCTCCTAAGCGCATAACGCAACTCCTTTATAATCTCTGTCCTCATTTCGCATTCACCCCTTGTAAGAATAAACCCTCCAAACGCATTTTACGTATGGAGAAGGATTCTATCGCAATCTCATGGTCTGCAAAGAAGCGCATTACCGAAACGGAAATTTCGGTATCCACTACTCTGACAGCAAAGGATCTTTCTGATTTTGTTACAGATACCACACCCGTTAGCTGCTCCAACGCAACCTGTATACTGGGTTCGATGGCGGCAACAGAGGTGATGTCAAAAACCGACTGTGTATTCTCTTTTTGAAGTTGTGTAAGCGGCTTCTCAAACATCATTCGCCCTGCATCAATCATGCCGACCGTATCGCAGACACGCTCCACATCGTCTAAAATGTGTGTGGAGAACAGGATGGTTTTGCCCATGCCCTTCAAGTCTTTGATAAGACGTAACACCTCGCTTCTGCCCTCCGGGTCAAGAGCTGAGGATGGTTCATCAAGGACGAGAAGCTGCGGGTTGCGTATGAGAGCGACGCCGATGCCCAACCGCTGCTTCATTCCGCGAGAGAATCCACCCACACGGCGGTTCTGTGCATCCACAAGCCCTGTCCATCGAAGAATTTCCTCGGTACACTTTGCACTTCGCTCGCCTGAAAGATAGACAAGGGTTTCATGTGCAGTCATCCACGGATAGAATTTGGGGTCTTCCGGGAGGTAGCCAATGTTTAAATCGCCGGGATGTATTAGCCCTGTGGCATCCATTCCGTTTACGGTACACTCGCCCTGTGCAGGACGTGAAAGCCCGGCGAGAATGTTCATGGTCGTGGTTTTTCCAGCACCGTTTTGACCGATAAAACCATAGACCTCGTTAGGCTTAACACGCATATTGAGTCCCTTTAATGCCTGAAAGCTGCCAAACTTCTTTGTAAGCCCCTTTACCGTAATCATTTGAAATCCTTCCTCCTTCCCACCAAGAGGAACAGCACCGGGCCGATCACATTGACAAACAGGCAGATGAAAAACCATGCCCATTTGTTCAAGTTTTGCACACCCTCTTTAAAGATTTTAATACCGCAGTATGCTGCCAGACCAAGCTGAAGGAGAACGAGCGGGGAGAGAATCAGAAGCATATCTGTTGTAAGCGCAAATTCGTTCATAATGTAAGACCTCCATCTTCCTGAAATCGTTATTTCTTCTTATACATCTCAGAAACCGCACCAAGAACCCCGCCTACACCAGCGCCAATTAAAAGCCATAAAGTCACGTTTTGAAATATTGCTCCCAACACAATGCCGACACCGGCACATAAACCGATGGCAGTTCCTATGCCCCAATAATCCGACATTTTTCTCTTTTTCATTAGAGACCGTCCTCCTTAAATTGAGTTTGAGTCACCATAGTTGATGCCTTCTAATTACCTCTCTGACCTCACAGCAAGTTTGCTCCCTTTTCCGCTGCGCCTCACGCATTTCGGAGACATAGAAGCAGGGACAGGCATATTCCTCGGACAGATACCGCAAAAACTGTGCTGCTTTCTCAAAGATATTCTTTAACAGTTCCATTTTAACGCCTCCAATAACGACTATTGGATTTTCTATATTCAGTATAGAGAATAAAACGGTCATATGATAAGTGACCGGAGTAATGTATCGGGTAATAAAAAAAGCAGGAGCCGCAGCTCCCGCTATGAAAAGTCGAATCCTCTAAAGTCCTAATTCCTTAAAATGCAGTATCGCATTCGCCCGGTCGGTGATGTCAGCCTTACTGTAAATTTGGCTGATATAATTCTTGACTGTTCCAACGGTTAAGAAAAGAGCCTTTGCGATCTCTTGATTGCTTTTTCCTTGCATCAACAAGCGAATAATTTCCTGCTCCCGCTCGGTAAAGTCTGAAAGTGCGGCAATCGGTTTCACTTGACGGTGTATATGCTTCGTGATCTTAGCAGCAATGTTCCCCGGAAGGATTACGTTCCCATGTGCAGCGTCACGGATGGCATCTGCCAGTTTTGCACCGCTGATGTCCTTGAGCAGATAGCCCGATGCTCCGTTTGTCATTGCACCGAGTATGGAGTCATCATCATCAAAGGTGGTCAGCATCAAAACCGCCGTTTCAGGAGTGTGCTGCTTTATCAGGCGGGTAGCTTCAACACCATCCATCTGCGGCATTCGGATGTCCATCAGCACAACATTAGGGCGGTGAGCTTTTGATAGCTCAACAGCTTCCGCTCCGTTTTTGGCTTCGGCAACTACCTGAATATCGGGATGTGCTTCAAGCAGCGCGCGTAGACCGTCCCGTATAATAGTCTGATCGTCTGTAAGTAAGACGGTAATTGGATTCACTATATTTCCTCCTTTCGCTGTGCAACGGGTATTGTCAGACTTACGGTAAACCCTTCTCCCGGCGCACTCTCTGTTTCGATCGACCCGCCTACACTTCCCACTCGTTCCCGCATGATGGACAGCCCTGAGCCGAGGTTAATTGTACCCGTCCCAATGCCGTTATCCGTGAAGGTCAAGCGGAATTCGCCGCCCTGTGAGCCAACCAAAATGTCCGTATCGGTTGCTTTTCCGTGCCTGATGGCATTCGTTGCGCATTCCTTCACCGCAGAAAGCAGGATGCCTGCATGAAGCGGCGTCAGATTAACAGGCGATTCGATCACGCTGTGAATTTCAAGCCCTGTATCAGCGTGGATTTCCTGTAAAAGCTGTTCCAGGGCCTCTTTAAAGCCAATATCGTTTCCTGCCTTGACTACTCTGACCGATGCGCGAAGCTCTGAAAGCCCACGCCGCACCTGCTCTATCCCCTGACTGTTTTTCCCTGCTTCTAAACTAAGGACGGCGGCGGTCAAAGTATGTCCAACCGTATCGTGCATTTCGGCGGCGATACGGTTGCGTTCCTCCACCACAGCCAAACCCTTGATCTGCTCGGATTGCTCCTTCACCGTATGTAAAGCCGATTCTAACTGAACGCTTGTAATCATCTGTTTTTTCAAGGTGTAAAATGCGATGAGAGCAAGCAAAACGACAATTGTGTTGACGAAAAAATAGCGGACAAGATCGCTCATTTGTGCATTCCCCGATAAAGCGATGGTTCTTGCCGTACTGCCCATAAGGTAAGCGCCGAGAGCACCGATTCCATATATCTTCGCTTTGGGCAGGGGTGTGTGGTTGATTGCGGAAAATCCCGCAATAATCGAAAGGAACAGATTGTCTCCCGAAGCGTCCATATATTGGATCGGGATACACAGTATAAGCTGCAAAATCGGCAAAACGGGTTCGGCAGCAAGGCGCTTTTTCTCATGGAGCAAGTTATAGATAAGCATTACGAGAAAAGAGATTGTGAGCAGCCATAGCAAGGGAGTATACACAGGCGTTCCGACATTCTCCGCCAGCATATGCAGCCCCATGATTTGATAAGCAATCAGCAGCAGGAAGAAGATGCCCTTATTCGTTAGATGGTTGGCTCTTTCCACCTCGGCAAGCGATGTATCCTTTGGCGGCGTTTTTTCGGCGCGGAGCAGATGGAAAGCAATGGCCGCCAGTCCGAAAACGGCGATTGACAGGATATACAGAGTGCGCTTGAGGGGAGTCCATCTTTTTTCCCTTACAGCCTCTGCTATACAGACAATCTGCATAAGTATTTGAAGCAGCACTCCGGGGAGCAGAAACGGCCAAATATCTTTAATTTGCATAGGCTACCTCCTGTTGACCGAAATAGAATGCCCAGTTAATGATTGGAATATTTTACTTTTTATGTCTGTATTATCACATGAAAATATCTCGACTGGGATATTCTCTTCTGTTTGTTTCTCTATACCGACAAGTTGGCATTCAAGCTTTCTATAGAAGCTGTTGGATGGAGCAAAATAGAAACAATACATACAGGCGGGATGGCGTTCCATTATGCAGTTTACAAGATAGTCGAAATCCTTCAACGCCTCTGGGCCCGAAAGAAGGGTATTGAGCTTTTCGGACGGACGAAACTTCGTCACTGTCCCACGGTAAGGGTTAACCCAAAGCTGATTTGCTCCCCAAAAGATACCGCCGCCGAGTGCGAAAACACATAGGAAGATTATACTATGCTTGCTCCATTTTTTGCCAATGCTCCCTCCCCGTCCTTATAAGTTAATGTTTGCTTTTCTTGCCTGAGCGCATAAATCCTTTACCGCCAATGAGTATTGCTTACCGTCTTTGATGAAATGTGTACCACATTGACGGAATTCAAAACGAACATCCTGCCGCTTGCATTGTTCTCGAATATCCAAAACCCAATCATAATCCAAAGGTCGGGCATTCCTGTCCGATTCGCCGCCGACAACGACCAATTCGGCACCATGGAGATATTTTTCAATGTCTATCCCCTCAAGCAAAGGCTGACAGATGATATTCTTATGTTTAATGGGCAAGTTCGCAAAAATGCTCAAACGGTAATCAGCTTGCCGCTGATTCTCCACCGTACAACCGACAATCACATTGTCATAGCCGTCGCCCCAATCATTGGGAATACAGATCATAAAACGGTCAATGCGCTTTGTGAGGAAAAGGAAGTTTAGGTCGCTTCGCTCCCGCACTATAGCCCAGCATTCAGACCGCCACTCGTCCGCATCTTCGATTAAAAAGTCGGTGGAAAAGCAGAGATAAACTATTTGCCCTGATTTGATTTTATAGTCCCCGGACTTCTTTTTTCGAATAGGAGCGTCAAAATTATCCGTGCGGACAATCACACTGGTATCCACGCTGCGCTTGCTATCGCCCTTATGAATATAGCAATATTGACAGCCCTCGCTGTATCTGCGGCAGCCACGCCACGGATTCCACATCGGCATAAAATTCACTCCCTTACTCAGTAGGCTTCAAACGCCCGTCAATAGGCTTTTCGGCATCCTCCGGAATAGCCCAAGTCCATCCGAGCCGATACGCGCCTTTAATCCTGCCTTGCTTACATAGAAGCTGTACTCGCCGGTCGGATATACCCCATTTTTCACCGGCTTCTTTTGCTGTTATGAATTTCAAAGCCTCAGCCCCCTGCATAATTCTTCATTTTATATTATATACGAAGAAACGAATAATGTCCAGTTGTGATAAGCGTTTTTTTGTCTGAGAAGGACAAAAAAGAGTCAAGTTTGATGCTCACAAATTTATATCTGAGTGAATAGAAAAACGCAGTGGAAAGACCCCACTGCGCCCTTTGATTTGCTATTCATCATCCTCCGGCTTTTTCGGTTCCAACACCCGAATATCTGGCTCCGGTGAAGCCATATACATCTCCTCGGTGTCCTGCTGCGCCCCTTTGCAAAATACCAATCACATCGGTTGCGGTGTTGAACAGACGCTTATACATCGCGGCATAGTCCGGCATGACCAAACCCTCCCTTCTCAAGTTTGGTTGATGGTAGCGTCCTTCGGGAAGTATTGCAAGTAGGTAAAAATACGATGATTTTAAATCGTTTTCAGTTAGGGCTTATGTATTCCTGCTAATCTATCTTTATCCGACGAACCAACTCCTCGCCATTGATCTGGCCAGCCTTGTATTCCTGCCTTGCCTTAGAAGCCATATCAGTCCACACCTTAAACGCTTCCTCCGTTATTTTGTTCGTAGGCTTATCGCTATCCCAAGCATCCATACGGTAATACCGGGAGTACATTCGGTTGTAAATAGTTTGAAACTGCAGCAGATAAATATCGTCGTTAACGGACTCATTAAATTTCTGTTTTGCCCCAATCTGCTTGCAGGTGCGCTTGCCCTTGTAGACCCTGTCGCAGTAATCCCGCCTGCGCTTATCCGCAAGCACAAAGTATCGGTCACACAAAGCGCAGCGCTTAACTCGGATGCCCCGCTTAATCATCTCCATAAACTCAAGATAGAGCATTTCCTCCAAGCTCTGAATGGCTAAATACTGCCACAGGCTGACGGCATAATCGCTGTCCCTGTGAACATCCTGCAAAACCTTTTTTATATCAACCTCATGGGGATCGTCAAACGCAATCAGTTTGCTTGAGTCGAACCGACCGTGGCTAATCGGAGCAACCCCATACATGGTACGAAGAATATACTGTGTAAAATTCGGATGCAGATTGACAAACATCACATACCGCTCGGAAGGTGTGTACTTCGTTAGCATCTGCGTGTTCAGACAAAACTCCAGGGCCTCGCTGTATTTTGTCTGCAAGTCAAAATAATAGTGCAAAAGGAACAACAAGTAATCAAGCTGTTCTTCTTTGGATTTTTCAGATGCCCAAAGTGTCCGTACCACTTCGCTGTTAATAAAAAAGTGGACATAGGGATGCTTATTCTTTAATAAATCGACTACTTCATAAAGTCCAGCCTTAATATCTTCAAAATCGGCATTGGTGACCATCATGGTTTCCAGTACCTTTATTTTTTTCCCGATTTCCGAGAAATCAAGCTCGCAGAAATCCACAATGCCGCTTCCGATCTCGCCAATCTGCTGAAAGGCAGAATGCTCGGCATCGTGAAGAAAAAATATATTGAGTTTGTTTGTGCTGTCGGCAAACACCTTAGCAAACGGATAGGTAATCTCCATACGCCCTCCTGCAAAGAATTGATTCATCTAAAATAAAATTCTTTTAATTCACGATATAAGAGTACCACAAACTTTTCTACAATGAAAGTACCAAAAAGAAAAGTGAGGTGGTTACGATGATAAAGAAATTTGAAACCATGGATGCGGAAACGCTTATGAGTACTCCCATGAAGCCGCTCAGATTTGTTGTGCAAGGCCTGATTCCACAGGGACTGCATATCCTTGCAGGCTCTCCGAAAATCGGCAAGAGCTGGCTGGCACTCTGGATTTGCTTGCAGGTGGCGAAGGGCGAACCGGTGTGGGGCTTTGAAACCCGAAAGTTCGATGTGCTCTATCTCTGTCTTGAGGATAGCTTTGCGAGAATTCAAAACCGTCTGTTTGAGATTACAGATGAAGCACCATCCAATCTTCATTTCGCAGTTATGAGCGATGCCATCGGAAACGGACTTGAGGTTCAGATTGAAGCTTTCCTGGGGGAGCATCCCGGCACAGGGCTGATTGTCATTGACACCCTGCAAAAGATTCGCAGAAATATTTCCACAAGCGTCAATCCCTACGCCGCCGATTATGATGACATTACTGCACTCAAGCAAATTGCAGATCGGCACAAGCTTGCCATCGTTCTGGTTCATCATCTGCGGAAAACCGGTGACAGCGATCCTGTTAACATGATTTCCGGCACCACCGGAATTGCAGGCGGCGCGGACAGCAGCTTCATCTTACAGAAAGAGAAAAGGACAGATCGCACCGCAACGCTCATCTGCACCGGCAGAGATATCGAACAACGGGAATTGTTTTTGGGGTTCAATAAAGAAACCTTCCTGTGGGAATTACTTCAACCGATTGAAGCGACAGAACAAAAAGTGGATGAGGTCATTTTTTATCTCTCTGACTTTATAAAATCAATCCCCATCTTCACAGGAACAGCCACCGAGCTTGCAGAGCAGCTCAAACACTTCAGTGGAGCAGATTATCCCCCGGCAGTGCTGAAAAAGAAAATCATCAAGCACATGGATTATCTTCAGAAAAACAACATTGCCTATTCCGACAAACGCACCTTTGAACGGCGGGAATTTACCCTCTGCTATGACGGCAATGACGGTATGACGGAAGAATTGCCCCCTTAGATTTGCCGTCTTTGCCGTCACAGCCGTCAGGAGAGGTGTAATCGCCTCACGTTGCCCCCTGTGTCGCCCTGTGTGCCGCTTTGACAGGAGAGGTGCAGGGATGCCACCTCTCCTGCCCCAAATCGTAACGCGGGGGCTTTGTGCGGAACTGTCAGGAAACCCCTATCCAGCTAAAGGATACAGAAACCACATGCATTCCCCACGGACGAAGAGATGAGCAGGATAAAGTCAGGTGACCACAAGCGGCCCCTCTGACGGTCACAGCGTCCCGCAGTGCGGGGCGCAGAGCGGAATTATACGGTGGTCGGATAAGGTGCTCTAAATCAAAATGGGTATTCCTCCGGGAAGTCCAAGGAGCGGAAAATCCCAGAGATTCCGCCGTCTTTTCGGAAGTCCGGAACGGAAATCAAGAAAAAAAGGAGAATTGCAAACATGAGTGACAATAACAAAGCAAAAGTAGGAATTCACATGCGGCCTCATCGCCCGGGTGGATGCGGAATATCCCCTGTACGATTATCCCAGCCGCAGTGCCTTTGTCGGTGTGGCCACTGAGTTCTATCTCGGTTATCTCCATAGCCAAAACGACACGGATTATATGAGTAAAACCACCCTCGCTTTTATGGAGGATCAGGTGACAAAGCTGGATGCAAAAATCTGCCGCCAACTGTTTCGCCTGTGCGTGGAGCTGTCCATGGTAGCCCATGTGACAGCCACGACTGTTCCCGGAGCCAATGAGGAAACGTTGAAACAGCTACGCAATAAATGCGTCAAGGATGTGAAAAACACCATCGGTAATGTCCGGTATGACAGCATCTATGCCTACCAGCAATCGTCGTTTGATGAGGAGCTATGATGAAAACTGAAAAGATAACCGTGTCCCTGCCGGGCGAAACCATAAAGCTTGCCGATGAAAAATATGCCGGTCTTGGCTTCACGAACCGCTCCGAGCTTATCAATGCTGCCATCCGTGAATACATCAGCCGTGATTTGATGCGGCAGTTTTCCGGTGAGCTGGTGGGCATCTACCAGCAAATTGAACGAAGCGAGATCAAGAAGCTGGAACAGCACCTCTCCAAGCTCTCCTACAAAATCGCCGTGGAGGTGGCGCAAATCTATATGCTGATGGCAACTGCCATGGATATCCCCTATGACATTGACCGCAGCCTTCGGGGAAAAGCCATCAAGCAGGTCAACCGTCTGAAAGGATTTGTGCCTATCTCCAAGGCTGTGAAGGAAGCCGAGGAGTACGAGGAATTTCTATAATTCCACATAAACAATTTCTCCCTGCCGCTCATTCGACCGTGGCAGTACATACCACGGTACACGGTAGGGGGAATCAAAAAGGAAAAGTGAAATATGGACAGAGAACGAAAAATTGGACAGCATTATCTGCAGACAGGCGTGCTCGGCGCCTATGAAACTGCCGAGATCGCACATGAAGAAGCAGAAAACGGAAAGGCCGCACCTTGCTTTGAGGATGCTACAGTATTCTTTGACACCGACCAAACTACTGCACAGCGGAGCATGGTAATCGAAGGTCGCCGCTTCCGCATCTGCTCTGTGTTCCCACCGGAGGCCGATTGTACCCCCACGGACAGGCTGCTGGAATTCATTGATGCCGATCTGAAAAAAGAAGCCCATACAGCTTGAATTCAGTAGACTTGCGGGAACCGTTGCGGTATGATGTGTAGTACCGTACCGGTTTGCCGCAGAAAGGAGAAATAGACAATGGCAAACCAAGAAAAATATACGATTTTATACGGCAGACTCAGTCAGGAGGATGACCTCAAGGGTGACTCCAACAGCATTCAAAACCAGAGACTGCTCCTTGAAAAATATGCAAAGGAAAATGGCTTCACCAATGTGTTGTTCCTGTATGATGACGGCTACTCCGGAACAAATTTCAATCGCCCTTCGTGGGGGGAACTGCTGGGCCTGATAGAAAATGAGCAGGTGGAAACCCTGATTGTAAAGGATTTGTCCCGGCTTGGCAGAGAATATCTGCAGGTGGGGTATTACACGGAAATCTTCTTCCCGCAGAAGGGCATCCGCTTTATTGCAGTCAACGATGGTGTGGATTCCCTATATGAAAGCAGCAATGACTTCACGCCCATGAGGAACTGGTTCAACGAGCTTCATGCCAAGGATTCCAGCAAAAAGGTTCGTGCGGTCAAACGGATGCAGGCGGAGCGAGGGGAAATCCTCGGCGGCAGGCCGCCCTACGGCTACCGGAAGGACGAAACCGTCCGAAAGGGCATCGTCCCCGATGAAGAAACCGCACCTATTGTGCAACGGATTTTCAGCCTGTGTGCAGGTGGAAAAGGCCCCAATCAGATCGCCCGGATTCTCACACAGGAACAGGTGCTCAACCCTACCAATCACTACTACCGCAGGACGGGAAAGGAACACAAGTGTCTAGACACCACGAATCCATACCGCTGGACATCCAGTACGGTAACAGGCATTTTGGACAACCGAACCTATCTCGGACACATGCCGGGACTGCGGACAACCACCCTGTCCTACAAGAATAAGAAAGCTGTTTACCACGATGAGTCCGAACAGATTCTGGTAAAGAATACCCATGAAGCGTTGATCACGCAGGAGCAGCGGGATATGGTACAGGAGCTTCGTCAGAGGAAAAAGCGCACACCCAAGCAGATGGATGAGCCGAATTTATTCTCCGGACTGGTGTTCTGCGCCGACTGCGGAAAGCCCCTCGTCCTGCATCGGGCGCACACGATGGACGCAATTAAAAACAACTTCATGTGCTACACCTACAAGAAAAGGGGTAAGGAGGTCTGCTCCTCCCACTACATCCGGGAGCGTGATCTGGTTCAGATTATCCTTGACGATCTGCGCAGGGTGACCCACTTCGCAAGGCAAAAAGAAGCCCTCTTCGCAGAGTACATCAACCGCAAGAACTCGGTGGAGCTTCGCAAGGAGATGAACAGTCTGCAAAGAGAACTGGATGCGGCACGGCATAGGGATACAGAACTCACCTCACTGTTCAAGCGACTCTACGAAGATAATGTGTTGGGGCGGGTGACCAATGAGCAGTTCCGTATGCTGTCTGCGGATTACAATGATGAGCAGAAGGCACTGCGGGATGCGATCCCTGCCAAGGAGGCACGGCTGCAGAAGCTGATGGACTCCGCCTCCAACGTGGATGCTTTCATTGAGAAGGCAAAGCAGTACACGGAAATACGAGAACTGACACCTGAAATCCTGCGGCTCTTTATCTCACGCATTGAGGTGGGCGAAAAGAGCACAAAATACTCCCGCACCGCAGAGCAGGCAATCCGCATCGTATATCGGGATGTGGGCATCATGGACAGCGTAGAGCAGGTCACCGCAGAAGATGCAGAAAATGCGGAACAAGAAAACATCGCGTAACAGCACAAGGCGGACAGCTTACGCCATCCGCCTTGTACATATGAACCTCGGTTCATAATTTGTCCCTTTGAACGCTAACAGAAGGTATCTAGTGGTTTTCTGGGCTGTATAATCCCTGTTTTAAACACACAAAAAAACACAGTAGATTACTGTTAATTTATAGAGTAATCTACTGTGCTAATAATTTTCTTTATATTCAGTTGTAAGTCCTGTAAAATAAGGTGAAATTACTGTTGGAGTATCAGCAAATAACACAGAAATTCCTTAGTCTAGCGCGTATGCCAATTCCGCCACAACTGCAAACCATATGCTATACGCCGGATAATATCCAGCGAACGAACTTTACTATACCAAGAGCTATAGAAGAATGCAAGCAATTTTTTATGAAATGATACTATATTTTTTATTTCAATACTTTAACCAACAGATCAGCCATAGCACGGAAGGACAATTCGTTCACTTGTTCCAACAGATCAACCCCTGCCTGCGGAAATATGTCTCCACCGGAGAAGGCTCCGCATATTCCGCAGGCCATCGCTCCGATGGTGTCTGTATCTCCTCCCAAATTAGCGCAATACCCGGCACATCTGATTGGATTACCCTTTGAAAGATATACAAGAGACAATGCCGCCGGAACACTCTCTGTGATTGGGAGCCCGCTTCCGATAATATCATAGATGGCACTTATCGCTTCCATTTCATTATCACTTTGATCAACAAGCTGTTTTCCAAGGAGAATTCGTTTTTCTATAGATGGCGCGATTACTTCATATCCTTTTTCCGCTCCCAGCTTTGCCGCCCTGCAGGCCGCCTCCAGCATCTGATCAAGATCCTTTTCTCCGGCAACCGCATATGCTCCTGCCGCCGCAATTGCGCATGCTCCGCTAATTGCAGCTGATGTATTATGGGTCGGCAGACAAAGCTGCCTTACCTCTTCCGCCAGATCACATAAATCATGGTAGTCTGCAATAAATCCAACCGGCAGTATCTTCATTGCTGCTCCATTGGTGATGCCTGTTTTGCCCGCCTCCTCCATTGGAACTCCGGCATCCAATTGAGCAAAAGCCTTTGCTGTGCTCGGCCCGGTAACGGCCGTGCTTTTATCACAGGTTTCCGACCAGTTGCGAAGCTTTTTAATAAAAAGGTTCGTATCGACTTTTCCTCCTGCTTCACTCAGCATTTCAACAACAAATTTTGTGTTCATAGTATCGTCGGTCACTTCGCCCCGAAGCAGGTTTTTTGAGATTATGTTCTCCGGCGGGCCCGGAAGGAAATCATTTATCTTCCCGAAATATGATTTGATCGCTTTCGGGGACCACATCTCCGACGGCATACCATAAGCATCTCCATATGCCACACCGATCAAACCGCCCCATATTCTATTATATCGTTGCGTCATCTTCCTCAGCCCCTTTTCTAATACTAATCGACGCACCCCGCTTTGCAGCTGCACAAAACCCGGGGGAAATTAAGAGCAACATCTTTTCAGCACATAAAACCCGGAAGAAACTCAAAATGCATCTTCCACAGAATTCATTTTGGGCTTCTTCCCAAGGTTTTTGGCGGCCACAGTATCCTTTTCACACTGTCGCTTTATCATCGATTTTCTCTTATGAATGCCTTCACCTGGTCTAACGTCGGTGAATAACGTGCGCCTAATCCGGTACAGGTATATGCTGCGCAGGCAGTCGCAAATTCCATGGCAGTATTTAAAGATTCTCTTTGCAGTAAATAGCTATAGATAAATCCTCCTATAAACGAATCTCCCGCACCGGTAGTATCAACTGCACAGACATTAACGCTTTGTACCTGATAAATTGCATTCTGCTCATCGAAAGCAACCGCTCCTTTTTTTCCAAGGGTGAAAAGCAAAATTCCATTACAGTAATTCCGTAACAATTCTCTGCATTCTATTAAATCCGTTGTCTCTGTGATTGCATACAGTCCGCTTCTGCAAGGAGCGAAGATATCCACATATTGCAGCACCTCCAGAATATCCTCTTTTGTAATTCCGAGACTTTCCATGGTCTCAAGCCCTGTCTGCATATTAAATACCGTTTTTTTACCCGCCTGTTTCGCCGCCTTCAGAGCCGCTATCGCCGGTTCTTTCGGAAATAGATCCGTATAAAAAACTTCGGCTTCCGCTAAATAGTGGATATCTATTTCACTGGCACAAAGGGATAAGGCTGCATCACCCATATTCAGCATAATAAACTTATTTCCTTCACCGTCAATAACGATTTCCGTATGGAGAGATATCCCGCCTTCACTAACAAGCATTTTGCCCACATCAACCTTTTCTTCTATCAAGCTGTTCAAAATGCCTTTCCCCACTTCATCATCTGCCACTTTACCGATATAACCGCATTCCGCACCCAGTCTGGCCAATTGCACAATCACATTGGTTCCGCTTCCGCCCGGTACATATTTCGTATCCTCGATAATGCAAAAATCATCTTCTTTTGGCAAAGCATTTACCTTTTTCAGCACATCCATTGCAAACGTTCCAAGTCCTACCACATCCATTCCATCACTCCCTCCTTTCCATCCGCCCTTTCTCTGCGCCGGCCCTTCCTCTATGCCAGTCCTTTCTTTACGCCAATTTTTACTCTGCGTCAACCCTTGCTCTATTCAGCACTTCCTCTACTTCAGTACTTCCTCTACGAAACTGTTATTCTTCGATATTTACAATGGCTTCCATGCAGGACAGAAACTCCTACTGAGCCGGTAAGATACGGGCGCTCTGTATCAGTATACTCTAATGTAACTTCCTCATTAATCGCTGCCTTCAAGTAATTACCCTTAACCGTAATCACAACCTTATATTCCTTCTCCGCTGACCATGTAAAATCTTCGCTCGCCAGTACGTGATAGCCATTATCATTCTTGAGCAATGCAACCTTACCATTGGGATATAATCCAACTGCATAAGACCGGATCGCTCCCTGTACACGTACGTTCACCAAATGATTTTCCCCTGTGACCGGGGTAAGGTAAAAGGCCGCCGTATAGTCTTCCCAATCATGCCTTCCGGTATAGGCTTCCGCAAAATCCGCACACGATAGATTCAACTGACCCCCATGCAGATACATCAGTCCTTTTAATTTTGTAAATTGGCTTATCTCACGATGCAGGCCGTTCCAAACCTCTTCCCTTTCCATGTCAAGCTCCAGGGAATACTCCGGCTTTCCATCTGCATAGAGATCATCAATTAAACCTACAAAATCGATCATTTCCCTCTGTAAGCCAAGGATATGGAAGCAAAATCCGATTTCATCAATTAACGCGCCTTCCATGGCAGGTATTTTGAACTCCAGTGCTTTCCATTCCCCCTTTGTTAAATGAATCGGACTGCTCTGATATATTGTTCCACTGCGCTCCTCCCTCACAAACAAGCTAACCTCTGCTTCTCTTCCATACTCCGGAATGTAAGCGCTGCCATGAATTATCTGACCCGGATATACCAGCGGAGAAAAACTGGGATCATAGCGGCTGTCATGAAAATCTGCCGGCTTATAATAAGTCTTCTTATACAAATACACATTTTCACCAGGGTGCACAGGCTTGACAATGGCTTTTAATGCTCTGCTTCCGCTGCCGGCTGTTTCGTCTGTGTTAATCAGTTCATACTCGATCTGTTGATTCGAATTATCATCATTATACTCTGTTCGAACGCGAATCCCATGGGTTGAACCCGGATATTCAAAATGACAGCTGTCAATCCTCTGCTCCATAATCGTTTTCCAAGGCTCCGGCACTTCTTCACCGTCAATAGCAAATGCCAGTTTGGCAATATAAGTTGCACCAAACGGGATATCCATAATGTTCAAAGAACCGATTACACTGGAGCATGCAAGAAAATCGTTAATCGGTTTTCTCCATTTATCATAATTGATTCCTTCCAGCCCATTGCGAACACCCATAATCGTGGCAACATTACCGACGTTACAGTCCGTATCCCAGCCACACATATTGCAGATATTCAGAGTATCAGAAAAATCACCCTCACCATACAAAAGAGCTAAAATCATAACCGCGATATTGGGAATGATATGACAATTTCCCGGGTATTTATCGTAACCAAAATTCTTGTGTATATAGTCGTAGCAACTTCTCCACTGGGAGGGATGATCCTTGTAGAAGCTTATAACCGCCTTTACCACTCTGGAATATTCACAATCCTGCGGAATATAGGAAAGCCCTTTTTCGATTATCTTAATGATATCCTTTTCCACAAATGCATAGCTGATACACACTGCGACAAAAATACCGCCGTAGATTCCGTTTCCGCCGTGAGTAACGCTTGCTGCTTCCTTAGCATATTTTGCTGCCAAATCCGGATTTCCCGGTGTCACCAACCCCCAGGTATCAATAAAAATTTGTCCGCCGATCTGTTCCGCCGTTGTATATCCATTCTGTTCGATGCTTCCGCTCATAGGAGCCTTGATGCCATTGCGCAGATTCAAATATGCCGTGTGTTCTGTGGATATTCCATAGCCGCCCCACCAGAAAAATCCATGTTCAAAGGGTGCATAATTTAAAAGCGCCTCTGCCACATCCTGTGCCTTGAGATCATATCCATGCCTGCCATCCTCTAATGCTTTTAAGAAAAAGAGCGGTCCGTTACTGTCATCATCTGCTGCAAACTCTCTGTAATCCACCGGATAATGATCCAGCTCACCATATATATTTTTAATCTTTTCATAAGTCCAGCCCTCAATTGGCGCTCCCAATCGTATTCCTATAATCTTTGCAAGCCAACCGGCATAAATTTTTTCTATATATTCTTTCTTCATACAGCACCTGTACCTTTCATTTTTTTGATATCAGCCTTTCACACTGCCGCTGGTCATACCTTCAATAAACTTACGGCTAAAGAGAAGATAGAGAATAATAATCGGTGCAATTGTAATTACACTGGCCGTATAGATTCTCGCCATATTGGAGCCATACTGACCTGTAAATTTGACAAATCTTGTGGCTACGGTTTTCAGCCCCTCTGTCGTTATGAATGTATTAGACCATAAAAATTCATTCCATACACTAACCAATACTAAAAGTGCTACTGTCAAAAACATAGGCTTCGCTATGGGAAGCGTAATTCGCCATAAGGACTGGATTTCATTGCATCCGTCAATCTTAGCGGCCTCTTCCAATTCCCTCGGAATACCCGCCAGGAAGGTCCGAAGCAGCAGCATATTGAAGGGAAGCTGCATCGCCGTATATACAATAATCAAGCTCAGATGGGTGTCTACCAGTCCAAGCTTATTCATCAAAAAATAATTTGGTACAATATATAAAAATCCAGGCAGTGATATCGCCACAAAGAAGTATGCCGTAAAAAATCCCTTCAATTTAAAATCCAGCTTGGAAAGGGCATAGGAGCCCAATCCTACCAAAATCAGCACAAGCAGAATTACTATTGCCGCAATCAAGAAGGTATTGCAATATGCCGCGAAATATCCCCCCATTTTCCACGTATCCACGTAGTTATTTGTCCATTCTTTGGGAAGTCCGAGAGGCATTGTTTTTACTTCCCGGTCCGTCCGCCAGGAATTCAATAAGACCTGAATTAACGGAAATGAAGCGAACATTGCCATGCCAAATAAAAATACATATTTTATGATATCAAATATGGTTTTTTTAGCTCTATTAATCATCCTCCATTCCTCCCTTTTTACTGACATACTTCTGTACAAAATACAATATAATGCAAATGCCGCTTTGAATTACACATAGTGCATTGGCATATCCTGCACGGTATTTTGAAAACGCATTTTTGTAAATCCAGGTAGACATGATTTCTGTTGAATTGGCAGGGCCGCCGTTTGTCATGATGTAAACATAATCAAAGGTCAGGAATGACCACATGATAGTCATAATAAGCACAAAGGCAATTGTCTGTTTAATCCCCGGAATAGATACGTGAAGCAATTCCTGCAGCCTAGTCGCGCCGTCAACCCGTGCCGCTTCATACAGCGACGGATCCACCTGCTGAAGCGCGCCCAAAAACAGCACCATGATAAATCCCCACCAGTGCCAGTTATCAACAAAAGCAACGGAGAATAGTGCAATTTTAGGATTGCCCAGCCATAGTACATCCGCCAGCTTATGAAAACCAAGCTTATCAAATATTGTATTGAGTCCATAGTACGGATTCATATAGGCCGTCCAGATCTTTCCCGCAACTGCTGCCGAAATAACATAGGGTATGAAGTAAACTGTCCTCAAAAACATCTGGCAATGTCTCACGCGGCTGACCAGTATTGCCACTGTAAAGCCCAGAATAAGCGGTACCGTGATAAAAACAGCCAGCCATTGCAGATTATGTATTACCGCCATTTTAACGATGGGATCATTGCCGAATATTTCCCTGAAATTGTCTAGTCCAATAAACTTTGCTCCCCCCATACCGTTCCAATCAAATAAGGACATGACCAATGTACTTAGTGACGGCCCCGTAACAACGCAAACATGAACAACAAATGCCGGTAATATGAAGTAATAAGGAATCGTATTCCTTCTCTGTTTTGTGTTCATTTGATTACCACCTCTTCCTTCGCTTCTGTCAACCCAAAAAATCTTTATATCATACTCCGCTTAATGAGCCCATAACTCTTAAGTAGAGTGGGAACTTCCTGTATGTTAGTTCCCACTCCATAGGAATTACGGAATCGCTGGTGTCGATCCTTCCGCTATTGCTGCATCAATTGATTCCTGTGCCTTATTCAAGTAGTCTTCCACCGTCAGAGAGCCCAAAAATAACGCATCTGTGTTTTCATTCATATAAACACGAGTATCGGAAGGGAAGAATGTCCAGGAGCAATATCCAATTCTGTTTTCCTTCTGTGCTCTGTCAAGTACTTCATACATGAAAAGAAGTTTTTCATCCATATCCTCTAATTTTGCTAAATCAAAATCATCCAGGGGATAAGGTTGATAATTTGCTTCTGTAATTGATAGATAATGTCTGTCTTTGCTTGTAAATAAGTAATTAAGAATTTCTGCCGCAAGATCCTGATTTTTGCTGCTTGCATTGATTGCATATCCGCCGCCTGTTGCAAATGGCAGTATCTGCCCTACCCCTTCACGAAGCTCAGGAACCATCTCTGCCTGCCAATTGCAATCGGGATAAGTCACCAATAGCTGACCGGATGCCCAAGTACCGTTAATCATCATTCCAGCTCTGCCCTCTGCAAAAAAAGCCATCATATCCTCATTTGTGATAGACTGGGATGCGTTATCTCCTATATAACCGATTTTCCACCAATCCACCATTTGATTCATTGCTTCCACCATAGAAGGATCACTAAATTTAATATTGCCTTCCAGGGCTTTCTTAAGATTATCAGGACCTGCATTACAGCTTAAAAATGTAGAATACAGCCAGTCAACAGCGCCTTGGTAATTAGAGTTACCAAAGGAAATCGGAATAATATCCTTATCCTGCATATTTTTCATTAATGTTTCAAGCTCTGCTGCATTCTTCGGAATAGTCCAGCCATTTGCATTCATGACATCCATATTGTAATACATTACCATTCCTTCAAAGGAAGTTGGAAGTGAGTATAATTTTTCTTTATAAAAACAACTATTGTATGCCCATTCATAAAACATATCTTTCCAACCGTATTGATCCGCGTATTTACCCAAATCCATAACCCGGTCTGCTTTTGCATATTCTGCCACATCCGTCGGTCCGTCCAAATCCAGAATGTCAGGACCTCCCCCTCCGGCAACTTCTACCTGCAAGCTCTGTCTGTCATTGTACATTTTGATTTCGATATCAATATCCGGAAAAGCTTCTTTTAACGGCTTGTCAATATATGTTTCCTTGAGTTTCCGTAGATTTATCCACAGAGTCTCGGATTCATAACTCTCTTTATAAACAACTTTCAAATAATGCCCTAAATATAAGGAATCCACTTCCTTTTTGTAGTAGAATAATGGTGTCTAAGC
>JAFAGA010000065.1 GCA_023423045.1 Bacillota bacterium
TTGTGTAGGAACTTCAATTATACACGAAAATAGGGGGTCATTGTTTTTTTGTTTCAAAAAGCTCTGTAACCCTTGAAAAATAAAGGGTTCAAATAAAAAATCAGTGTAAAATACTTTACACAAACAAATAACGACAGGAGGAATAGCATATGAAGGAAAAGCAGGAATTATTAATTATTACAACCTCGATCTTTCCGGTAAATGAGGAGCTGAGACAAGAGATTGCAAATACGGCGCCGGAGATGTCTGTTACCGTTGCGGACGCAAAAGAGGTAACGCGAGAGATGATTGAAAATGCGGAAATTATCTTCGGCTGGCTGACAAAGGAGCAGCAGGGCTGGGCGAAGAAGCTACGCTGGCTCCATCTGCCCAGTGCAGGAGCGGATGGCTATACTCAACAGGAGGATTACTGCAACAAGGATATCCGGGTATCTACCTCCAGCGGAGTATTCGGACTGCCCATTGCCGAGCATGTATTTGCCATGATTCTGGCCCATAACCGTAATCTTCAGGAATATTCCTACCGTAAATTAGAGAAGAACTGGTCCCGGAACTGGGAGGCGAAGGATTTCTATGGGTCTACCATAGGTATTCTGGGCCTGGGAGATATCGGGACTCAGATAGCAGAGCGGGCAAAGGCCTGGGGAGCGAGGGTGCTGGCAGTAAAGCGCAGACGGACGGCAGCTCCCGATTGTGTGGACAGCCTGTATACCATGGATGAGCTGGAGGAGGTATTGGCCCAATCGGATTATGTGGTGCTTGCACTTCCGGGCACCCACAAGACAAGAGGGCTGATCACGGAGCAGAGACTTCGGCAGATGAAGCCGGGAGCCTTTCTTGTTAATATCGGAAGGGGAGCCCTGATCGACCAGGAGGCTCTGGTGAAGGCCCTTACCGAGGGATGGATTGGAGGAGCCGGGCTGGATGTTACCGAACCGGAGCCGCTGCCGGAGGACAGCCCTCTGTGGGAGATCCCCAATGTTATTCTCACTCCCCATACTTCGGGAGGATCTCCGACCAATGACAGAAGGAGAATAAATATATTCTGTCATAACCTGAAGAGCTATATCGAAGGCAGACCTCTTCAGAATCAGGTGGATTTTGCCGAGGAGTATTAGGACTGGACATATCTTTGATGCTTTAAGAAGGAAAAAGCTTGGAGGCCCTTGAAAATAGGTATTCCAGGCTTTTGCTGTAATCAGTCGAAAGGACCATGACTTTCTGGATAATGATAGAAAGTACATGATAAAAACAAAAGAAATATGATATTATTGTGCTGAAAAAAATGATACGTTATTCTCATAAATAATGCAGGGGGTGTGTTTATGAGAAAGGAAAAAATGAGATTACTTGCCCTGGCGGCAGCAATTCTGGTTACGGTTATTGTTCCGGCAAAATGCTTTGTTCCAGAGGCACAGGCCAAAACAACAGAGAAAGCATCCGCTTCAAAGGAATATTCTCTGGTATGGAGTGATGACTTTTCAGGGAATAGCCTGGATACCGACAAATGGAATTATGAGCTGCATGAGCCGGGATGGGTAAACAATGAATTGCAAAGATATACAGATTCAATTGACAATATCTATGTAAAGGATGGAAATCTTGTTATTCAGCCAATAAAGAAGGAGGATGCCGCAACCGGAAAGACTTCTTATACCTCTGGAAGAATTAATACCCGGGGAAAAGGGGATTTCAAATACGGTAAAATTGAAATCAGAGCGAAGCTGCCGAAGGGACAGGGAATCTGGCCCGCAATCTGGATGATGCCAACAAGGGAAGAGCTTTACGGCGGATGGCCAAAATGCGGAGAGATTGACATCATGGAGCTGTTAGGCAACGAGCCGTCCAAGGTCTATCAGACCTTGCATTACAGTAAAACAGGGATTGATGTACAGAGCCAGGGGAGCAAAACCCTGTCCTCCGGAGATTTTTCCGATGACTACCATGTATTTTCCCTGGAATGGCTGCCGGATAAAATCAGCTTTTATGTAGACGGTAAGCTGACCAAAACAGAGACAAGATGGTATACGAGTACGGACGGCGCGGGGATCATAACCTACCCTGCTCCCTTTGATCAGGAATTTAATATAATCTTAAATGTTGCGGTGGGAGGAAACTGGCCCGGGAATCCCGATGCCTCCACCGATTTTTCCAAAGCAAAACTGTTGGTAGATTATGTGAAGGTCTATCAGAAGGCTTCCTATGATGAAAATGTGATCTTGCCGGAAACAGCGGTAACCTTAAGGGAGCCGGATTCCACCGGTAATTATGTGACGAACAGTGATTTCTCGGCAGCTGAGACGATGGAGGATAATGACGGCTGGTTTCTTAAGACACAGAGCGGCGGTGCTGCGGCTGCATCCATCGCGGACAATACCATGACAATTTCATTAAAAAGCGAAGGAACCGTGGATTATGCCGTTCAGGTGATGCAGGCGGGAATTCCGCTTTCCGAGGGCGGCCGGTATAGGATTACCTTTGAGGCAAAGGCGGAGGCAGACAGAACTATGGTACTGAGGCTGGACGGACCGGACCTGAACTATACGAAATACATGGAGGATCAGACGGTTAATTTAACCACCGATTATCGCAGCTATACCTACGATTTTAACATGGAAGCGGACACGGACGAGAACGGCCGGCTGGAATTCAATCTGGGAGCCCAGCAGTCCGGCAATCCCACGGCTGCCGTACAGATCAAAAATGTACGTCTGGTGAAAACAGGGCAGCAGGATGTATCGAAACAGGTCAAAACCACCCTGCCGGATGGCAACTACATATACAACGGGACCTTTGATCAGGGGATAAACCGCCTGGAGCATTGGAAAATCAGTACAAACAAGAGTAAGGCCCTGGTAACGGTTACCAATACGGACTATGTTAGAAAATTAAAGGTGAAGGTCCCTTCCACGTCAAAGAAGCAGGGAGATGTTGTGGTACAGCAAAGCGGTCTTGCCTTAAAAGCGGGTGAAACCTATGTACTGACCTTTGATTCCAGAGCCACGGCAGAGAAAACGATCCAGGCATCGGTTGCCGGCAAGACCTACACGGCAAAGTTAACTACAAAGACAAAGCATTATCAATTTAAATTTACCACCGCATCCAATCTTAAGGATAATTCGGCGGTTTTAAAGTTCCTGCTGGGCCAAAAAGGAACGGTCTATATTGACAATGTGAGGATTGATAGGGTTATGCAGCCGGGTGCAGAGATGGTTCAAAACGGAAGCTTTGCGGAGGGTATGAAGGGCTGGTCCCCTTATGTTGACGGCAGTGCGGCTGCAGCCTATACGGCGGAAAACGGCCGGATCAAGTTCGATATCACCAATCCGGGAACCCAGAACTGGCACGTTCAGCTAAAACAGAGCGGTCTCTCTTACATGAAGGGGAAGACCTATCAGGTGAGAGCAACCTTTAAATCCAGCGCTGCTCGAAATGTTGAGCTTGCCCTGATGGGAAATGCCTCGAAGGACTATGCATATTACGGCGGTGACAGCATTGTTCTGTCCGCAGATAAGGAATATAATTATGTCAGTACCTTTATAATGAACGGAGAAAGTGATACCGCCGGTGATCTGGTATTCTCCTTCGGCAAGGTGGGAGATGCAGAAACACCTGCCGGAACAATAGAGTTGACCGGTGTCAGCGTGACTGAAATAAAGTAATCCATTCCAAATAGAAAAGAATAATAGAATAAGGCTGCGGTCAAACAGATATCCGATGCTGGAGTATCGTTTGGCGGCAGCCTTTCTGTATGAAGTTCTGTATAAAGATAGAAGTGGAAAAGGACGGCGGCCGGTTCAGGATAGTTCCGTCTTCCTGCTCCAGCTCTTTCTATAATATTTATCCCGGTATTTTTTGGGTGACAAGCCAACCTCTTTCTCAAAGATCTGGGTAAAATGACTTTGGGAGGAGAAAGAGAGATAATTGGCGATATCCGCAATGTCATAATCGGAGAATTTTAATAGATTTTTAGCCTTCTCTATTTTCTTTTCACGAATATATCCACGGATAGAAATGCCGACTTCATCCAAAAACAGCTTTGACAGATAGCATTCTGACAAATCCAAATAATCGGCCAGATCCTTTAAGGTGATTCGGCTGTGAATATGGCTATAAATATAATCGATACACCGCACAATATGCTTGGAAAAGATGTTATTGGTGTGCAGCAGCTGCATCTTCCCGGTAAAATCATAACACATTGCCTGGTGCAAATCGGATATCTCATCCCTGCTCTGGCATTTATCCATTTTCAGTATGTAAAAGTCACTGAGGCAATAGGCCTTTTCTGCCTCCATTCCTCCGTCGATACAATGCCGTGTAATCATGGCGGTAGTTACTACAAAATGATATCTTGTATTCTGCAGCAAATTTTCCGATAAAAGCCCCATCCCTTCCGACTGAAGAAAGGTCTGACGGATACAGTTCTCCGTCACATAAGCAAGGTCCCCCTCCTTGACGGCATTATAAAAAGCCATTTCCTCCTCCAGGGGCCGGTGCGCCGCCGGTATTTCGTGACGGGTAAATTCAAGGTGATTCCATTCTCTGTCCAGACTCATTGACCAATGCTCCTCCAATCATATTCTACAGCATCCTCTGATACAATACTTCCCGGGTTCCAGCCAGGGCCCCCTTGCCGAACTTCATTATCGTGAGACTTTTCAGTTATGATCATTGTCTCACATTGTGTTTATAAAGTATCAATACAAGCATGCTCATTACCGACATGCGGGAATTGCCGTTTCCTCGATTGTGTCCATTGTCAAATGAGCAGTCTCTCCCTCTGGAATAGGGATACTCTCATTGCGGATATAGCGAATCATCATGGAAGAATCATTCTCCACGAAGTATGAATCACTGGATCTATATTTACTGTAATTTATTCGGAATGCTTCGGTATCCTGCATATGCAGAAACTCACTTGGAGTATACCCGGTAAACTGCTTGAATACCCTGTTAAAGGTTCTTATATTATTAAAGCCGCTGTTCATGGCGGCCTCGATTATTGTGGAAGACCTCTGAAGAAGTTCAATCGCACGCATGGTCCGCACCATATTGACATATGCAACAAAAGGAATCCCCATCAGCCGGTTGAAGGTCTTGGAAAAATGGCACGGACTAAAATACGTTTTACTGGCGGCCTCTTCCAGGGTGATCTTATCCTGGTAATGCTCCTCGATATAGGAGAGGAGCTGTTGAAATTCGTTCAACGTGTGCAAATGCTTATTGGAAAAGCTGTTTCGTGTGTTTCTTGGAAGATGCCGTTTTAAGATGTACCAGAATTTCATCAGGGAGGCTTTAATAATCTCCTGATAGTAGGGGCCTTTATGCTTCAATTCATAAATTATGGTATTGAACAGCTCCCTGCACTGCTGGTCGATGCCGTAATGTCTCAGGACATCCCTGGTAACCAGGGGATTGGCAAATCGGCTCGTTACATAAGAAAGCTTCAGAATGTCGGGATCAAACAGGATAAAATCCACGGTGTTATTTGCTTCGCTGGAGAAGCTATGATGAATCTCGCCGCTGTCACAGAAGATAAAATCCCCTTCCTTGGCGATCAGATGCTGGTTGGTAATATTGATTTCCAAGATGCCCTTACGAACATAAACCAGTTCAATTTCCTTATGCCAATGAGGTAAAAAGCTGATATTGGAGTACATGGTGTGCCAAACCATGAAATCGGAATCATAGTTTCTTATTTCGCGGGAAGCTCTCATAGGATGGTACCTCCAGGTGTCTTGAATAACGGTTGATTGTGTTTGGTGTTAAAAGCATCGCGGGTACTGTTTTGTGCGCCCTTTGACACCTTAATCATTATATCAAACATCACAAAAAATGTCCATATTCGAGTAGAAATGTACGAGTCATACATGGCATGCCAGGATATAATGAAAGCGTAGTGAGATGCCGCAAGCTCGCTTGTGAGCGTGCGATCGGAGCTGAAGATCATGGATACGGTTTATATTCATGATGTAATGAAAGCGGAGTGAGGAAATGCAAGCTTGACTGCAATTTCCGATTGGAGCAACAAGACTCATGAACATGGTTTTTGTTCATGATATAATAGGTACAATAAATAGTAGAGCCGAGAATTTGCTCTAAAACATAAAAGGAGTGTTAAGAAATGGATGCTCCGGTATCGGCTTTATAGAATAAATAAGCGCGGATTTTTCGTGCGGAAAAGGAGGAAGCTATGTATAAATATAAGAAAGATGCCACGGCAGCCCGGTTTTTGCTGGGAGGGATTGGAACGGGAAATCTGTCTGTGGGAGCACGCGGAGAACTGACGGATTTTGAGTTTTTCAATACCCCCCAAAAGAATAATAATTCTCCGTATACCTTTTTTACCCTTCGAACCGAAGACGCGGAAGGGAATATTGTAATGAAAGCGCTGGAGTCTCAGATTCAGCCCCCCTACCGGGGTGCCAACGGCTTTAATGCTTGGGATATCGGAGGTCTTCCGAGGTTTCAGAACTCCGAGATGACAAGTGAGTATCCCTTTGTCCGGGTAAAACTGGAGGACCCCCACGTGCCGGTGACCGCCGAGATGGAGGCCTTTACTCCGTTCATTCCATTGGATACGGATAATTCCTCCCTGCCGGCTGCCGTGCTGTGCTATGAGATTAAGAATATTACATCAAAACCGCTCCGGGTCAGCGTCATCGGCTCCTTTACCAACCTGTGCAATTATATGGGACGGGATCTTTGGAGGGATCCTCTGTTCGAGGGGGAGAGTATCAACCGCTATGTGGATACCGGTGTCCTTCGGGGGATCCATTTTCTGAACGGCTCCAGAAAGCCGGAGGAATTGGAATACATGGATATGACCCTGGCCATGCCGGAGGAACAGGTGACCTACCGTGAGTATTGGAATGAGGGAAGCTGGTGGGATGGACTTCAGGATTTCTGGAATGATGTTCAGGAGGATGGTTTGCTGGATTCCGACCGTAAGCTCCGGGGAGAAGGAAACCATGGCCATAACAGTCCGTATAAAATAGCATCTCTTGGCAGCAGAAAGGAAATCCAGCCAGGGGATAGTGAGAGGTATACCTTTATCTTATCCTGGCATCATCCTAACAGAATAAGATCCTGGGAACAGAATCAGGACCACCGTAAAAATGGCATTCCTTTGATCAAAAACTATTATGCCAAGTTTGGTAATTCCCTTGAGACTGCGGGAATGCTGTGGGAGAATATCGGCTATTTGGAGGGAGAGAGCCGCCGGTATGCGCAAAGCATATCGGAATCCACCCTTCCGGACGGGGTAAAGGCGGCCCTGGAAAATAGCCTTACGGTTATCCGGAGTAATACCTGCTTCCGGGTGGAGGACGGCACTTTCTTCTGCTATGAGGGCTGCTCCGATTATGGCGGCAGCTGTGACGGGAATTGTACCCACGTATGGGATTATGCCTATACTCTGGCCTATTATTTTCCTGAGCTGGAGCAATCCATGCGCCATACGGAATTCCTTACGGAAATGAACGAAGACGGAAGTATGAATTTCCGGGCCAGGCGGTATCTGGGAGATGAAGCATGGGATTATCATGCGGCTGCTGACGGACAGCTGGGCTGTGTCATCCGGCTCTATCGGGAGTGGAAGCTGTCAGGAGACGATGAGCTGCTGCGCCGCCTCTGGCCGGGTGCCAAAAAGACGCTCTGCTATGCGGAGAAGGAATGGGACCTGGATAAGGACGGTATGCTGGAGGGAAAGCAGCACAATACCTATGACATTGAATTTTACGGTCCGACATCGATGATCAACACCATCTGGATTGCAGCTTTACGTGCGGGAGAGGCCATGGCGGAGTATCTGCAGGAGGATACCTCCTGGTATCGTGAGACGGCATTGCGGGCATCACGGCGGCTGGAGGAGGTTACCTACAACGGCGAGTATTATCAACAGCAATTGGAGGATATAAACCGGTATAAATACCAGTACGGGAAGGGCTGCCTTTCCGACCAGCTGCTGGGACAGCTGCTGGCCCACGCAAATCATTTGGGCTACTTACTGGAGGAAAGCCATGTGAAATCGGCTGTAAAGGCCATTTATAAATACAATTTCAAGGAAAATATGAATGATGTCACAAATCTCCAGAGAACCTATGCGCTGAATGATGAACCGGGACTTTTGCTATGCACCTGGCCGGGCGGAGAACGTCCGGAAATACCCTTTGTATACAGCGATGAGGTATGGACAGGCATAGAATATCATGTGGCGGCCCATTTGATCTATGAGGGTTTTTTGGAGGACGGGCTTACGATTATTGACGGTATCCGCAGCAGATATGACGGGGTGAAGCGAAGCCCCTGGGACGAGGTGGAATGCGGACATCATTATGCCAGGGCGCTTTCCAGCTATTGTGTGATTCTGGCGCTGACCGGCTTTGAGAGTGATATTCCCAACAGAAGGATTTCCTTCCGTCCGGTGATCAATCGTGAGAATTTTGCTTCCTTTTTCTCTTGTGGTAAAGCCTGGGGTATGTTTTACCGGAAGGAAACCGATAAGGGCGTAAATTACGCTATAAAGTTATGCGGCGGCTCCCTGGAGGGGATTTTGGTCTACTGTGACGGTGATTTAATCCAGCCGGAGTGGATCGATTAGTATTGCCTTTTCTTTTGATCGATTATATTTAGGAGGTGTTTATATGTATCAATCATTTAGCTTCAATAATATGGATAATCTGGCGAGATTATCCGATGCAGTAACCCGTTCCGTCAGCCCGGAAAATATCACCGGTGAAAAGGGAAAGGGGGGCATGTGTGAGCTGGAGCAGGGCTCGGCGAAAAGGGCTGCCAGGGATTTGGGAACAGGCTGGAAGGTAAATCCGTATTTTGTAATACAGTCAAAATCAAAGCTGGTCATTGCTGATATAGAAGGGCCAGGTGTGATTCAGCATATCTGGATGACTCCGACAGGAGCGTGGAGAAACACGATTCTGCGTATCTATTGGGATCATTCGGAAAATCCCTCGGTAGAATGCCCTGTGGGTGATTTCTTCTGCTGCGGCTGGCAGGAATATTTTCAGCTGTCCTCCCTTGCGGTTTGTGTCAATCCGGGCAGCGCTTTGAACTGCTATTGGAGCATGCCGTTTCGGAAGCATTGCCGTATGGAGCTGGAGAATCTCAGCGATGAGGAAATGACGATTTATTACCAGATTGATTATGCGCTGACACAGATCCCGGAGGATGCGGCTTATTTCCATGCACAATTTCGCAGGGTGAATCCCCTCCCCTATAAAGAGGTATATACCATTCTGGACAATGTAAAGGGAAAGGGTCATTATGTGGGAACCTATCTTGCCTGGGGCGTAAATAACAATACCTGGTGGGGAGAAGGGGAAATCAAGTTTTATATGGATGGTGACGGGGAATATCCCACCATCTGCGGAACCGGTACGGAGGATTATTTCTGCGGCTCCTATAATTTTGAGGATCCGATGACGCATGACAGATATGTGTCGTTTTCTACCCCCTATACCGGGCTCCAGGTAGTAAGCCAGGATGCCCTGTACAAGGCTCAGAAGCGTTTTGGCCTGTATCGCTTCCATCTGACGGATCCGATCCGCTTTGAGAAGGATCTTAAGGTTACGATCCAGGCGCTGGGATGGAGGAGCGGCGGGCGTTATCTGCCGCTGCAGGATGATATTGCATCCACCGCATTCTGGTATCAGACCCTGCCCTTTGAGGAGTTTCCCTCGCTGCCGGACAGGGATAGTTTAGAAATAATCTGAGGTGTCAGACACCTTACCCTATATGCATTCCTCCTATGGAAGAGAAAGAACAGCACAAAAAACACCTGCACAGCCTTCTTTTGAAGGCAATGCAAGTGTTTTTTACTTTACAAGATGTTTTTTGTTAAGCCGTATTCCAAAGAATAATAACAGGCATTGTTACGGCTCATACGATTCATTTCTTTCCGGGAATGCGGCACAAACCTCTCTTTGCCATCCGTGCAGCATCATCCGCAGATTTGCAGCTATGTCCGGGCGGAGCTTTGCAAGATTTTTTGTCTCGCTGAAATCCGCTTTCAAATCATATAGCTCTTCACGCTCGTTCTCAAAGAATTCAATATATTTATAGCGACCCAGCACCACAGAAGCCGCCGGCGTTCCGCCTTGATTCCCATAATGGGGGTAATGCCAGAAAATCGGCCTTTCCGGAATATCCTCGCCGGTCAGCAAAGGAACAATGCTTTGTCCATCCACGCTCCTTGAGCTGTCAGAAGAAATTCCGGCCAGTTCCAGGAAAGTGGGAAAAAAGTCAGGAGTAGTAACTGGTACATCGCATCTGCTTCCAGGTCTGACACTGCCCGGATAGCGTACGAGCAGGGGTACCCTTGTTCCGCCTTCGTAGACCCAGCCCTTTCCCTCGACAGCCGGCAGGTTACAAGTTGGAGATCCCTCGCTTGTGGCCAGGCCACCATTATCCGAGGTAAATACCACAACTGTATTTTCTGCTTCTCCGCATTTCTCCAGAGCCTCCAGCAGCCGACCGATATTCTGATCCAGATTCCAGATCATTCCTGCATAGGAAGGATCGGACTGTATCACCCTTCTGATAACGCGTTTTCCCTTTTTATCTTCCGTATGATGATATTCTCCTTCGAACAGGGCAGCTTCTTCGTCAATCCCAAGTTCTTTGGCTTTCCTTTCAAAACGAAGCCTGTCCTCCTCCTTGACCTGAATTGGAGTATGAACTGCGTAGTGACAGAGGTTTAGAAAAAATGGCCGCTTATCCCCCTGTTCCTGCCGTTCCTTCAAAAGTCCGATTGCCTCGTCTGTGATCCGGTCAGTTAAGTATTCCCCTTCCGGTCCTTCGTCAAGCGTTTCGATCCCGTAAGGGCTGAAATATCCTTCCTTGGGATGACCCCAGGAACAGCCGCCAATATTTCTTTCAAACCCAAAATGTTCAGGGTAATACTCCCTGCCACCTAAATGCCACTTACCCACATGCCAGGTGGCATAGCCTGCGTCCTGAAGCGCCTGGGCGATGGTGTACTCGCCGGCCGGCAGGTGCTTGATATAAGGCGCATCAATCAGCTTCCCTTTCAGCGGATGAGAAGTGCCTTCCATATCAATCCAGTCTGTTAACTTCAGCCTCGCCGGATATTTCCCGGTCAAATAACTGGCTCTGGAGGGCGAGCACACGGGGCAAGCCGCGTATGCATTGCCAAACACCATACCTTGTCTGCACAGTTTATCTATTTGAGGTGTCTCATAAAAGGTGCTTCCCGTACAGGCTAGATCTTTCCAACCCATATCATCCATAAATATAAATAAAAAATTAGGTTGAACTTTCATATTTTCCTCCCTTGGCCTTCGTCAGGTCTGTTATAGAGTTTCAGCTCCCTACAGGTGCATAGACATCAGCTCTGTTAGCATAAATTCCCGGGCGGCAGAGCTGTCCCGCTCCGGTTACACCCTCCTTGGTCCCGTCTAATTCAGGATCTGCGTACTGCAGAAACCACTTCTCAAGCTGTATCCGAAGCTCCAGCACTTTGGCCTCATATTCTGGCTCTCCGTATAAATTCCGGGTTTCTCCGGGATCGGAAGTCAGGTCGTAAAGTTCGTGTTTTCCATAAGGATAGCGGTGTATATATTTCCATCCCGCATTTCGAATCATACGGACAGGGCCGTATTCATCAAAAATTACAATATCCTGATCCTTCTCTATTTTACTCCCCTGCATGCTTTTTAAAAAGCTTTTTCCCGGAAGATTCTTCGGCAAATGGTTCTCCAGCCCCAGTAATTCCATAAGAGTCGGAAATAAATCATAAGCGCTCACCATATCTTTGCAAACGGCTTTTTGGGGAATAAAACGCGGATAAGAGATAAGGAACGGCACCTTCACCGAGGAATCATACATATTCATCGGGAAGGTTCCGTTTCCCTTTCCCCATACACCATGGTGTCCCATGCTCATTCCATTATCCGATGTAAAGATCACGATGGTGTCTTCTGTCAGATGCTTCCTGTCCAGAGCATCTAAAAGCCGTCCTATTTCTTCATCCATAGCACTGATTGACGCAAAATATCCTCTTAGATTTTCCCTCCTCTTTTCTGTTCCATAAACAGGGCCTGTCATCAGATCCGGATGGTCGGGGATATCCGGAATACTGGCGAAATCACAATCATCGTAATAATTAATCCATTTGTCCGGGTGGTGTTCCTTCCCCCATGGCGAATGAGGCGCGGTAAAATGAACTGCCAGGTAAAACGGTGCTTCTTTGCTCTCCAGTTCGTCCAGAAACTGAAGGGCTCTATCTGCAAAAAGATTTGTTACATACTTTTCATGCTCTATACGGATATCACCATGTTCTACAATATCCGGGTGGAAGTAACAACATCCTCCTAGTCCCAGGCTATACCATTTTTCAAATCCATGCTGGGGAGTTACGCTGTCGCCCAAATGCCATTTTCCGGAAAGAGCACAGGTATAGCCGTTCTCTGCCAGAATATCCGTATAGGCGACCTGTCCTTCTAAATAAGCAATGGGGGTTCGTTCCTTGAGATAGCCGTCAGCATAAGGATTTTCCCTGCCCTGTGCTGCAAACTTAACGCCGTCCACACTACCGCTCCGGATCCAGTCCAAAACACCGTGGGCTGACGGAATTTTACCGGTTAACAGCGATGCTCTGGCCGGAGAGCAGACAGGAGATGCACAGAAAAAGTTCTCAAACCTCATCCCTGATGCGGCAATCCTGTCTAAATTGGGAGTATAGAGCTCGGGGGTGCCCGAGCAATGCATCGCCCAGGCCCCCTGATCATCTGAAAGAATAAATAATATATTTGGTTTTGTATTCATCGCATTCACCGGTTTATTTATTTGCCTGATATACTTCATTGACTGCCTTTAAGATTTCGTTTCCGCCCTGGTTTCTCCATTCCTTGCCGAGCCGGGCCACGCCTTCCTCAATACCGATTTTACCCTGCAGCATATCGGAAAAATACTGAATAAAGATATCATTAACGGCTGACCCTTCCTGTATCTCTGCCGGAGTCTTCTGTTTAATCATATTTTGTATCTGACATTCGGAAGCCAGCTTTACAGTTTCCAGAGCACGTTCCCGATTCGGGTCCGTAGCAGGTATGTACCCGCTTTCCAGAGGCCAGTAGAAGGAGCCCCAGGCCAGAGCATGGGCCCAGCCATTATCAGCAAATGCGTCCTTTGCCCGTTCTTCCATATTGTAAGTAATGGTATCACCGTCTTTTGTATAATGAATCCCTTCAATACCAAGCCTTAGCAGATCATTGCCTTCCTTGGATACCATGAAATCCATAAATGCAGCGGCTTTGTCCTGATTCTTGCATGCGGTGGTAATGCAGGTCATCATACCGTTCTTACCTTGTTTATTTAATCCGCTGGATCCATCCGGTCCTGCCGGAGGAAGAGCATAGCAGATGGTAGCATTCGGAAATAACTCTTTTACACTGTTTTCATGACGTGATACATGGCGGAACAACGGTCCCAGCATAGCTCCGGCCTTACCCTGATAAAACTTTTCTTCTTTTTTTGGATCATCATTAAGCATCAGTTCCGGATCAATAACCTTTAAGTCCCAGAGCTCCTTGATATAAGTCATGGCAGGAACAAAGGACGAATCCTCAAAAAATGGAATAACCTGATCGTTGTTATCCAACGAGTAATCAGCATAGGGAAGTCCGTATGCGAAAAATACCCAGTCAAACGGGATACCCTTTGATGCCGTATATCCGTAGGTATTATTTTTACCGTCACCATCCGGATCATCATTAGTAAATGCAAGCATAACCGCCTTCATCTCATCCAGCGTCTTCGGATAGGAGAGACCAAGATTATCCAGCCAGTCCTGCCTCATTATAATCAGGCTGTTTGCCGCTTCATACTGCGTAATAAACGGGAGACCATAAAACTCTCCGCCAGTTGCGGACCACTGATAGTCATCAAGCCATGCTTTAATATTCGGCATTGTATCAAAATACTTGGACAGCGGTATTACCATCCCATCATCAATCCACTGCTGGGTTGCACTTGTTCCATAAGAACCTGTCACCACATCCGGAAAATCTCCCGAAGCCATGGCTACATTCACCTTTTCGGTATTCGCTTCCGGCACGATTTCAACGGTCAGATCAATTCCCAGCTTTTCATTGATGGCCGCAATAATCCTGTCATCTGCCTTGATTGCCTTTGCTGCCGCATCTCCTGTGGTCAGCCAGCGAATTGGAACATTTCCCTCGTCCTTTGCTTTCGTCTCCGACTTACCGGAATCTGTTGACGAAGGCGAATCTGTTTTCGGGGGCTGCTCCGTTTGGTTTTTGCCGCCGCATGCAGTTACAGACATCGCCATAACTACTGCCAGTACCAAACTCAATACTTTTCTTTTTTTCATAATTGTCCCTCTCTTTCTAATTGCTTTTATTAACATAAGAGAAGCAGATTACCGCATCTCATTGTTTTCTAGCCTTTGACGGCTCCCGCTGTCATACCGGCCGTAAAGTATTTCTGAAAAAATGGATAAGCACACATAATCGGAATAATTGCCAGCATTACCGCCGCCATCTTCATAGGCTGCCCCAGTAAGAACAGGCTTTCACCTCCGCTGGAGTAAGCTGCATCACTCTGAAACAGCATGGACCTTAAAAACAGCTGCAGCGGCCATGCCTCCTTGCTGTTGATATACATGATTGCTGAAAAAAAGTCATTCCAGTGATCTACCGCATAAAATAGAGCTACTGTTGTAAGCGCCGGCTTGGAAATCGGAAGCATGATCCGAAAAAGTACTCCTACCTCCGTACAACCGTCAAGCATAGCCGCCTCTTCCAATTCTAACGGAAGCTCCATAAAAAAGTTTCTCAAAATAATCAAGTTATAGGTATTAATTGCTGACGGAATGATCATGGACCATAATGAATTCATCAGATGAAGGTCCTTTACCACAATATAAGTAGGAATAATCCCTCCGGAAAACATCATGGTAAATACCGCCAGGAACATGATGGGCCGTTGTCCTTTTAAATCTTTTTTGGACAGTACATATGCAGCCATAGTTGTAATTATCATATTAATCAGGGTACCTATTACGGTAACAAAAAGGCTGTTTGCATAGGAGGTCCACAATGTTATTTCTTTAAGCATATAGGAATACCCGTCAAATGACCACTCAGAGGGCCATAAATGGATGCTGGTTGACAAATAGCTTTTCAATGAGGAAAAAGATACAACCAGACAGTCCCAAAACGGATAAAAAGTGATCAATGCCAATGTTAGAAGAATACAAATATTGATACCGTCGAAAATCCGGCTCCCCAGCGAAGCCTTTATATGGTTCCCTTTTCGTGCTGTCTCTCTTTTAGACATTTAATAAATCCCCTCCTCTCCGGCCATTCTGGCTATTTTGTTCGCTGCTATCACCAGGCAGAAATTGATGACCGACTTAAATAGTCCAACTGCAGTGGCCAGTTCAAATTTACCCTCCTGAAGGCCCATCCGATATACATAGGTATCTATAATGTCCGCTGTTCCATATACACCGGGATGATAGAGTACAAATATCTGTTCAAAGCCCGCCTGCATCAGACTCCCGACGCGCGTAATCAGCACAACGATAATAATGGAGCGGATACACGGCAAGGTAATATGAAGGAGCTTGTGCCATCGGTTTGCCCCGTCAACCGTGGCGGCCTCGTAGAGCTGCGGATCAATCCCTGTGATAGCGGCCAGATAGATGATGGTATTCCAGCCAAATGTCTTCCAGATCATCGACACGACCAGAGTAGGAACAAAGTATTTCTCGTCTGTCAAAAAGCCGATAGGTGCAAATCCCAGGGCTTTTATAATACCATTGATAATCCCTGAGTCCATGGATAGAATACTTGTCAGAATACCCCCTAAAATTACCCATGAAATAAAATTTGGGATATATACAGCCGTCTGAATAACCCTTTTCATCCGAACGCGACGCAGCTCATTGATCATAAGAGCCACGATAATCGGGAATGGAAATCCAAAAATCAGACGAATCATGCTGATTTGTATGGTGTTCCAAAATACAGAATAGAACTTTTCCATGGAAAACAGCCTGCCAAATGTCTCAAAGCCTGTCCAGGGACTTTTCACAATCCCCAGCATTGGGTTGAAATCCTTAAATGCTATGCTCACCCCATACATTGGGACATAGCAGAAAATGATATAGTATAGAATAGCCGGAACCAGCATCAAATACAAATATTTGTGCTTCCATAGGTAAGCGCCTATACTCTGTGTTTGCCCCCCCTTTCTTCTTCCTTTTGTTACTTCTGTCAACCTGCTCAAACTTATCCCTCCCGTTCCTGTCACGTCTAAAAAATATAACGAAACATCAAGTGAGCATATTATAACAACCCATTGATTTAAAAAGAATGCAACTAATAATCCTAATTTGTTTTTAATTTAACAATCCCTCTGTTTTGCTTTAAAAATCCTCAGAATATCAAAAATCAAATCTGCTTTTTGCATAAAAAAGTTAATTTTTTGATATTAATTTATCTATTATTTACAACTTCATTTTGGATTTTTGCAGTGCCAGTTGATCTTTGTTCTATTTAGCACAAAATTCTTTTGACTTTTCCTGCTTTTTCTGTATAATTAGAACATATAAAAGGAGATGGTAGAAATTTGGAGCTTATTAAACAGCAAAGAAAAACTCTATAAATGGAAAAATATTTTAAGATCCAGGCATTTCCGCTCTTCTTTTTGCATAACCTTTCTTTTTACCACAATCATATTTGCAGTGGGTGGGATTGTTATAGCATTTCAGAGCCGGTTGAAGCTTCAGGAAACTTTGGAAATGAAAGCTGATTACGCGGCGCTCGCTGTTCAGGAGTATTTATCCAATGTCAAAAACAGTGCCGTCTTTATTGGGAATTTATATTCTGTAGACCGGCTTCTCGATACAAAATCGCCGTCTTTGGAGCAGCTGTCCCGTATGATTAATGACGTGACCCCTTATTCTTCTATTTATTCCTATGAAAGTATCTGCGTATTTTTTGAACGTTCCGAGAGAATATTTGATTCCAGCGGCGGCATGTATAATTATGATGATTTTTATAATCAGAAACTGCTTGACTATCTGGGGGAAATGCATCATGAGGAGACGTGGCTTGTTAATGTCCCTTATGAAAGATACTATATGCCCAGGCCTGCAGTACCCGTGGTAATGTATATCAGAAGACTGCCTCTGTATAGTTCGGAAGGCCAGGGCTTCGTGACAGTTGCTTATTCACTGAAAAAACTACAAAGTATTGCATCAAACGCACTTTCCTCTATACCGTATACAGCATCGATTACCTTTCAGGGTCAATTACTGTGGTCTTCCTCGTCCTCAACTGCATATGCCTGGGATAACAGTATTTCTCCGGCAGATAATGAGGCTGTGTTATTCCCGGAGCAGGAGTCGTTTACTTCTTTTAAAACAATGGATACCAATTGCTCTTTCTATGTGTCAAACCGTCAGTTTGCTGCTGCGGCCTGGCCGTTGCTGTCCCATTGGCTCCTGATCTATCCGGTTGCTGTCGTTGCAATTTTTGCAGCTTCCGTCCTCTATAGCAGGATCATGTTGCGTCCTGTAGATGCTATTATGAGAAAAATAGGCATTATTCCATACACAGAGAGCCCCGCGGGTAGTTCGGACGAGTTCTCACTATTAAGTACTGCGCTGGATAATATGAATGCCCAGATGTCCGGTATTAAAACACTCATGCATGAGAATCAGCAGCTGGTGCGGGAACGTCTTCTGGTCGGAATACTGCATAACGATGTCAATATTGCTCATCTTCCTCCGGAATATGAATACCATGGGATCACCTTTCCCTATCCTTTTTATGCAATTATCCTCCTTTCCCTTCCTTCTCTTGATACGATGGAGGATTATACAAAACGGGAGCAGTTAAAACTGCTTATACGTACTAACACCACCAGCGCATTTTCTGTTTTAGGCTCAGCATACGGTCTTTATATTGATAACAAAAGTATTTGCATCATTTTGAATACCAGCCGTTGTGACAGTCTCCAGGAAGAATTGTTCAATATTTGCAACGCGTTGAAAAAGCGGATGAAGCAGAGCCTTTCTGTTTATCCTTTGTTTTCCGTTGGAATTTGCTCGGAAAAAGATCCGCAGCCATGGCAGGCATGGCAGCTGGCACGCAGAAACGTAATCTTTACGGCAGCGGATGCCGATGATTTCATATTGTTTGGGTTTCAGAATGAATTCACTTCTTCTGTAGATCCGGACCTGATTTCATGCCTCACTCAATCCATTATTGATAAAGACAGACATTCTTTAAATGAACTGGCAGAAAATTTCCGGAACCGCTATTTAAATGAGACAGAGGCAGAAGAAGGGCGGCGCATTTCCATTATTGCGCTTTGTTCTATCTATGCATCGCTTCTTGATGTGAATGTAGACCTGCCGGACAGTCCGTTGAGCACGGCGATCCGCAAGTTGGAAAGCGCCTCCACTATGGAAGAGTGCATTAAAAGCTTTTATTCTTCCCTGTTTGGAATTATGAACGCCAAAAATAAGATATCCATTGAAACGCGCAGTTATATTCAAAAAGCAGTGAATTATATTGAGCAGTCTTATGCTCAGCCTGTTACAATTCCTCAAATTGCAGAATTTGTCGGTGTCAGCCCGATCTATCTAACCAAAATTTTTAAACTTTCCACTGGAAAAACTTTATCGGAATATCTTAACTATTACCGGACGCAGTGCTCTCTTGAGATGCTAACTGAGACAGATGAAAATATTAATGAAATCTGTGAAAAAGTAGGATACAGCGATGTCAGAAGCTATATTCGTTTTTTTAAAAAGTTTTACCATATGACGCCCAGTGAATATAGAAAACAACACATAGAGTAAAAAAGAGCGGCTGTGATATCAATTCAGTGATTACAGCCGCTCTTTTTTTACCTTGTATCGCGGAGTCTTTTTGTGCCTAGAAAAGCATTTGATGATATCAAGCTTGTCAAGCAGGCTGGCAGCGTGTACTGCAACAGACTTAGGTATTGTCAGGAATCCGAGAGAGTAGTAAAATATAGGAAAGAGTTTATATAAGAAACAGGTGTATAATTATGGAAAACCCTGTTTATAATGAGATAAATGGAAACATGGGGGCAGCGGCAACGACGGTCATAGAAGGGATAGGGGAAAATGAAAGCCTGGCGAGAAAGAAAAGGAGAGAGAATAATTCTGACTGGAAAAATGAGATTGCCGATTATGGAAGCGGCTCTTTGCCTTACTGTAATCATAATCAGTGTTCGCATTCCGAAGCAGGAGAGCTTTCCCTTGGAACGGGTGCTGAAAAGCAGCGAAACAATCATTGACTACGCTATAGAAAATAACAAGGCCTTTCTTCTGGTCAGTACCGTAAAGGAGCTGGGCTTCGGTGACCTCTTTCTGGTTCTGGAGCGGAAAGGGGAAGAGCAGTGGGTGAGGGTATATGAGAATGATTTTACACTCCTGAAGCCCTGGAAGCTTGAGCTGGGAGATGTGGACGGGGATGGGATTACCGATATCCTTACGGCGGTAAGAAAGACTACCCATTATGATCCCAAAGAGAGGAACAGGCTGTTCATCTTCAATTATCAGGAAGCGGGGTTGGTCAAAAAGTGGACCGGCTCGGATATTGCGGGAAACTGGATGGATTTTGAGGTTGGAGAGCTGGTGGATACCAAAGGAGAGGAAATTGTATTCCTTTCCCGGGAAGAGGAGGGCAGGGAGAAGCTGCTGGCTTATGCCTGGTATGATTTTGGTTTTCTCATGCTGGCCCAGAGCGAGGAATATGAAGGGATTTCTTCTGTGGAGCTATGCGGCGGGAATCTCCTGCGTCTGACCCACTCAAAAGGAGATGATTATCTCATGCTAAATGAGAATAAGATAGTGAAAGCGGAATGAGCATACCCAAGCTTGCTTGAGGTGTGCGATTGGAGTAAAGGATTAAATGAAGCAGTTAGGATTGGAGGAAGGAAGATGAAAAAAATTGTTGTGCTGTTTTTGTGCCTATGCCTGGTGTTCACCGGCTGTCAGGGCAATAAGACAAAGAATCAGGCGGGTGATACTATTACCAAGCATATTGGGGTGGAAGAAAGTGATACAAAGGAGGAAGGCCGGATTACGGATATCCCTGCTTCCGTTGGGGGAGAGAATGGGTCAGCGATGCTGAAGCTGGATTTAAACTGGGCCTCGGTGGATACGTTTCAACCGGAGAAAGCAGCATATACAAAGCCGGAATTCGAGGCGAAGGTTCCCTCGTACCAGATTGCCGGAGATTTGTCCAATATAGAGAATATAGACCAATTTTCCGGATTTACCAAAGATCAGATAAAGCTGCTTGTGAATAATGGCTTTGTGGTGCTTCCGACCAAGAGTACAAAGATGCATTATACCTACGATAGCAATGAATATAGCGGTGTACCCAATTTTATTACCGCTGATACAGTGCTTCATCTATACCACCAGTTTTATGATAAATCTCTGATTCATATAGAATCAGCCTTTCTTTATCAGGATTTGGAGCTTATGACGCAGCAGATGCTGGAGAAATCCATCCGGCTATGGGAGCAGTTAGAGGATGAACAGCTGAAGGAGCTGCAAAGAAGCAATGTAGTATATTTTCTTGTGGCAAGAATGCTTCTGCTCCAGACCCCGGAGCTGCCGGTTAAGGTCGAGCAGAAGCTGGCAGAGCTCGCCCGTCAGGAATACAAGCTGTGCATGGAGGCAAGCGGTATCAGCCAATCTCCGCTGCTTTTATCGGATCTTGACTATAGCCAGTTTACCGTAAGGGGGCATTATACCCGGACGGAGGAGCTGGGCAGGTTCTTCCGCACAATGATGTGGTTTGGTACCTTTCCCTATGCTCTGTACCAAAAGGGAGATTATCAATATGATAATGTTCTGAGGTCGCTGCTTATAACTTACACCACCTTTGCCGAGTCGGAACAGGTATGTGATGCCGAGCTTTGGTCAAATATCTTTCTTCCCACCTCTTCCTATGTGGGAGCTTCCGATGATATCGATGTATTTACCCTGAACCGGCTTCGCCGGGAGGTATTCGGGGAAGAGGAGAACCCGGAAAACTTCAATGATAAGGCCTATGCGGCAAGTCTGGAGAAAGCGGTCAGAGCCCTGCCGGAACCACGAATTCAGGGCAAAACAGTGTCCACCACAATGCAGACAGAAAAGCAGTTCCGGTTTATGGGGCAGCGGTACATCCTTGACAGCGATATCCTGCAGGATCTGGTGATACCCATTCTACGCCCTCTGCCCAGCGGTCTGGATGTTATGGGGGTATTGGGAAGTGAACTGGCAGAGCAGCTTCAATTTGAGGTATACAAGCCGCAGGATACCTGGCCGGAATACACTCCCAATTATAAGGCATGGAAGGATAAGGTTGCGGGCATGCAGCCTCAGGATTGGTCCTCCAATCTCTATTCCGGATGGCTTTGGACGCTGACAGATGCCTTGAAGGAATATGCGCCGAATTCCGGAATGCCCTTCTTTATGACGACCCAGGCCTGGAAGAACAAGGCCCTGAATACCGCTCTTGCATCCTATACGGAGCTGAAGCATGATACGGTCTTGTACGGCAAGCAGGCAATGGCCGAGATGGGAGGTCCGGTGGAATATGCGGATTACCATTATGTAGAGCCTCAGCCGGAGCTTTACAGCAAGCTGTATTATCTGACGGATTATACGGTTTCTGTTCTGGAGGAGCGCAATATGCTGAATGAAAGCTTATTGGAAGGAGCGAACCGGTACAAGGAGTTATTGCAGCTTTTAGTCACCTGCTCCAGGAAGGAATTACGGAACGAACCGCTGACCGAAGAGGAGAATAGCAGTCTGCTGCGCTATGGAGGCAGCCTTGAAAATATATCGGGAAGTTTCCTGAGTGCAATTGTTGATGAGGATTATCCCAACATAGAGATCAGTGATATGCTGGTATCCGATATCAGCTCCAGTGACGGCTTCTATCTTTCCCTCGGAACCGGATATTTCGATGATATCTATGTGGCGGCTCCTATGAACGGAAAGCTGTATCTGTGCCGGGGAAGCGTTTATTCCCATTATGAGTTTAGCAGCACACAGAGGCTGACGGATGAAGAATGGTGGAAGTGGAACGGAATTACGGTGATGCATTATGATTTTGCGGATTTTCCTGAAATCGGAGAGCCCTCCAAGGAGCTTCCGCTGCAGCCGGAATGGACAAAAACCTTTAAATCAAACCAGAATAATGTTACAATAAAACCGTTGGAGGTTGATTGGGATAACCTGAATGAATAAAAAGACGGCTTCGGAGCCTTGCCAATCCAAAGGGTTGGCAGCTACATAAGAAGGAAGAAATGATAGGAGGAAGCCTTATGAAAAAGAAAATTGTCTATACAGTCTTAATTCTTCTGCTTATGCTGGTAACTCTCTTCGGTCTGGGTCCGGTCTTATATGCCGATGGTACTGATACGGAGCGTATGCTGACGCTTGTGGTTGTGTTGGCACTCTATGCGGTGATTCTCATTACTTTTTATGTGATTCATACGCGTTGGAAGAAATGATGCTGATTGGATGTAAGCACATTCATTGGTAGAAGGAACATTAATTGGAAGAAGTAATATTGACCGGAAGAAATAATACGGATGAGAATATAGTGAGGAGCATTTATGTATAATTACAAACTGATTCTCCAGTACGATGGCGGCAGGTATAAAGGCTGGCAGCGGCTGGGCAGGGGGGAAGCCACCATACAGGATAAGATAGAGCAGGTGCTGTCCCAGCTGGATGGCCAGCCGGTGGAGATCATTGGGTGCAGCAGAACCGATGCGGGAGTTCATGCCCTGGCGCAGGTTGCTAATTTCAAGACGAAGAACAAGTATGGCTGTGATGAGCTAATGGGCTATCTGAACCGGTATCTTCCAAAGGATATCAGTATCCTTAAGGCGGAAGAGGCTGAGGAGCAATTCCATGCAAGATATCATGCGAAGGAGAAAACCTATCTGTATAAAATATGGAACCGGGAGTACAGTAATCCCTTCATGCGAAAGTACAGTATGCATGTGGCTGAGAGGCTGGAGCAGGAAGTTATGGCACAGGCCGGAAGGTATTTTGTGGGGACCCATGATTTTACCGCCTTTTCCAATGCCAAATCCAAGAAAAAATCCATGGAACGGACAATTTATTCCGTCGAAATCTCACACGAGGATGATGGATTTCTCCATATCCGTATCCGTGGGGACGGTTTTCTCTATAATATGGCCCGATGGATTGTGGGCACCCTGATAGCGGTTGGCTTGGGGCGGATGAAAGCGGAAGAGATACCGGAGATACTCGCGTCGAAGGAAAGGGGCCGCGCCGGTGATCTGGCGGAAGCCCTGGGTCTGTATCTGGAGAAGATAGTCTATGAATAAACCGCTTAAGCGATTAGGATAAAGAAGCGATTGGTATAAAGAAACGATGGGAGAGAAAAATGGCGATTACACTTACGAAGCAGCAGGCAAGACAATTTATTCTGCGAAAGCAGGGATTGTCCGGCGAATACCGTTTCTCCGGAAAGGAGGGGGTCGTGGAATATATCCGTCAGTGCGGATGCATCCAATTTGACCCCATTGATGTATGTGGGAAGAATGCGGAGCTGGTGCTGCAATCAAGAGTCCAGGGCTTTACGAAGCAGATGCTCTATGAGCTTTTATATGAAGATCGCAGACTGATTGATTTTTTTGATAAGAATCTGGCGATTCTTCCTCGGGAGGATTGGCCTTATTTTGAACGTATCCGCCAGGGATACCGGGAGTGGGGACGGGGACGTGACGCGGTGGAGCAGATTGCGCCGCAAGTCAAGGAATTGATACGAACCAAGGGAGCGGTCAGCTCCAAGGATATTGGATTTAACGAGAAGGTGGACTGGTACTGGAGCAGCACAAAGCTTGCCAGAGCCGCATTGGAAAGCCTGTATTTTCGAGGTGAATTAATCATTCACCACAAGAGGGGAACGGGTAAATACTATGCTCTGTCCGAGGATTACATACCGAAGGAGCTTCTGGAAGCGGAAGATCCCTATCCCGAGGAATTAGATCATTTGAAGTGGCGTATCCTGAGACGGATTTCTGCGGTTGGGCTCCTATGGAACAGGCCCTCGGATGCCTGGCTAAATATCTGGAATTTGAAAGCCAGGGAGCGCAATGCGGTCTTTCAGGAGCTTCTTGAGGAGGAAGCGCTGATCGAACTGGAGGTGGAGGGATGCAAGGAACGCCTTTACTGTGTCAGCTCGGATCGGGAGCTGCTAGGTCAGTCTATGGAAGATTGTGAGGAGAAAGAACGGATGGAGTTAATCGCACCATTAGATTGCATGATGTGGGACCGGAGACTGATCAGAGAGCTGTTTGACTTTGATTATAAATGGGAGATCTATACTCCTCAGGAGCAGCGCAAATATGGTTATTATGTTCTCCCCATGATTTTGGGAGAGCGGTTTGTTGCCCGAGTGGAAGTGACGGCTCTGTATAAGCAGAAGCAGCTTCTAATCAAAAATATCTGGCTTGAGCCGGGTGTCCGTTCAACAAAGAAACTGCAAAAGGATATGGATCGCTGTTTCAGGCGCTTTCTGAAGTTCCACGGCTTGTCGGAGATGGTCTATCTTAACGGAGAAGGATAGATGGATTGGAAGCAAGTAGTGAAATATATGCTCGGTGTTATGTCCGGCCAATGATTGTTGCGCTTGGTGCACGATACCGGAAAAATAGGGAGACAGGCAGGTGATTTGGATGATTGCGGCAGCCAAGCTTAAGCTTTATATGCCATGGGTCCATTCTTTAAAGGAGAAGCGGATGGTAGTTAAAAGTATCTGCGCCAAGGTAAAAAACCGGTATAATGTATCCATAGCCGAGGTGGAGGAGCAGGATATCCACCAGACTGCGGTTCTGGAATTTGCTGCGGTGGCCGGAGACCGGGCACAGGCGGACAGTATCCTGGACCATGTAATTAATTATATTGAGAATAACACCGATGGTGAGCTGGTACAGGTAGAACGTGATATTCTTTGATATATCTTAAAGGCAGATTAATTAAACAGATTTAATAACAAAGGAAATAATAGAGAGGAATGGAAACACAAATGAAGGAAAGTGACGGAGAGAAGAAGCAAAAGGGCGGGATGGAGCTGATAATTCGAGGTTACGAATCAGAAGATCTGCCTTCCATGATTGAAATCTGGAACAGGGTGGTGGAAGAGGCAAACGCATTCCCTCAGACCGCCTTGATGATGCCGGAGGAGGCAATGGAATTTTTTGCGGATCAAACCTATACCGGGGTAGCGGTTCTGGAAGGGGAGATTGTTGGGCTCTACATTCTGCATCCCAATAATATCGGGCGCTGCGATCATATTGCCAATGCTTCCTATGCGGTCAGAGACGGACGCCGCGGGCATAAAATTGGAGAAACGCTGGTTCGCCACAGCCTAAAGACAGCGAAGGATAAGGGATTTAAGCTCATGCAGTTCAATGCGGTGGTGAGCACAAACCATATGGCAATTCATTTGTATGAGAAGATAGGCTTTACCAGACTTGGGGTGATTCCCGGAGGCTTTCTCCTGGAAGATGGAAGTTATTCGGATATCATCCTATACTATATTTCATTATAGGACGCGAATGGAGAGCCTTTTAATATGAGGGGGGTGTCTATGAAAAAATCAAGATTTTTTGCACTTGCTGCCATATTATTTATTTTGTCGATATTGGCCGCTTGTTCAAACAGCACTGCGCCGGATGCTATGGTTACGCCTGTATCTTCCTCGGCGGGGCGGATCTACTTGTATGGAGAACAGCATGGTGTAGAAAAGATACTGGAGAAGGAATTGGAGTTGTGGCACGAATACTATCACAATGAAAATATGCGGCATTTATTTATTGAAACTGCATACTATACCGCAGAGTTTTTTAATCTCTGGATGCAGTCGGACAACGACGATATACTGGAGACGATGTATGGCGAATGGGATGGTACCGCGATGTATAGTGCGGATATTAAGGGGTTTTATAAGAAGATAAAAAGTGAATGCCTTGAGACGATTTTCCATGGTACGGATGTCGGACATCAGTATAATACCACCGGAAAACGTTTTTTGAGCTATCTTGAAGAGAATGGTTTAGAAGACTCAGGGCAGTATTTACTGACACAGGAAGCGATTGAACAGGGTAAATACTATTACGAAAACCGTGACGATATGTACCGTGAAAATAAGATGTCGGAGAATTTTATTCGGGAATTAGACAGTTTAGACGGTGAGAATGTGATGGGGATTTATGGCGGAGCCCATACGGGCCTTGACGCCATGGACTACATGACTAATTCCGTTCCATGTATGGCAAATCAACTGAAGACACATTACGGCGATGCTGTCTATTCAGAGGATTTGACTTGGATTGCAAAGGATATTGAGCCGTACAGAGTAGATATTATCACAATTGATGAAAAGGATTATGAGGCGTCATATTTTGGAATACAGGATTTGACAGGGTTCAAAGATTATGCCAGCCGGGAATTCTGGAGATTGGAAAATGCCTATGACAATTTTATGGATAAGAAGAAAACAGGTGATGTACTGCCGTATGATAATTATCCGATGCTGATAGAAGTAGGGCAGGTCTTTGCCATCGATTATACAAAAACAGACGGCTCTGTCCAACGATTGTATTATCGTTCGGACGGGCATGTTTGGGATGGTCTGCCGTCAACGGAGGAATTTACGGTGAAGTGAGCCAAAAGTCGCACAGGCTGGACTGTTACGAATGACGAATTATGCAGATGAAATTTGTTTGACTTTATATCGAATTGAGGCTACAATAGACTTAATGCGCGATATAAAATCAAACAAAAGGAGGTGGGTTCATTGGGAGATAAGAATCCGAAAAAAGCCCCGAAGAAAAAGGGCGGCGCAACAGCAGCAGCAAGCGGTACAAAGAAAAAGTAAGCAAAAAAATTCCCTCTTCTCAATTGATTAAGAGGGAATTTTTGCGTTATTGGCAATATATAACTTGACAATACAATGTAATTATTAAAGTTGTACAGTCAACATAAGGAAGGTAGCTACAACTTGTCCTGACTTATACCTTATTCAGTATTTTTTCGGCTCTCGGTGCACGAAGCATATGCGCCTGCGGCATGTCACTGCCCAGCAGCGGCTGCAGATAGTACTTGAAGTCGTCCGTAACATTGTTGCCTTGGAGATTAATAAAAGTATCGGGCATCAGTTTTGTCTTACCGGCAACATTATGAAGGGGCGTCATCTTATAGTCAACGGAATAGAAACCGGTGCGGTTAATGATAATGGAGCCGTCTATGTTATGCCAGATGGCAAACTGAGCAGCCTTCTCTCCAACCTCTCTGGCCTCATGCTGGTCAACCTCCGAGGTGCAGCCCATGAAGGAACGTTGGAGATACCCCAGGGTATCGGAACGTACTCTGCTGATACCGAGACGGTTCTTGATTTCCTGTGAAAGCAAGTCTCCCAGGGCACCGGTTCCGGACAGCTGGGCATTTCCATGGGCATCGGTTCCGCTCTTGACCAGCTTTGTTACAATTGGAACACCGTTCTCGTCCTGGATTCCTTCAGAAACTGCTATAATGCAGCGTCCGTACTTATCATAAACTTCTTTTACATCCTGAACAAAATTCTCTATTTCAAAATGCCGTTCCGGCAAATAGATCAGATGGGGACCATCATCGGGATATTTCTTGGCGATGGAGGCGGCAGCAGTTAAAAAGCCGGCATGGCGTCCCATGACTACACCGATATGTACGCCCGGAAGAGCGCGGTTGTCAAGATTTAATCCGATGAAGGACTGTGCGACAAATCTGGCAGCAGACGGATATCCGGGAGTATGATCGTTCATCATCAGGTCGTTATCGATGGTCTTGGGGATATGAATCGCTCTGAATTCATAACCGGAGGATTCGGCCTGTTCATTAACAATCCGGACGGTGTCTGCGGAGTCGTTTCCTCCGATATAGAAGAAATACCTGACCCCATGAGCCTGAAATACTTTAAAGATTTCTTTGCAATAGGCGGTATCGGGCTTGTCCCTGGTGGAAAATAAGGCGGAGGAAGGAGTGATGGCTACCTGCTCCAGATTATGGGTTGTCTCCTGCGTAAGATCAAGAAAATCCTCATTAATAATTCCTGATACTCCGTTTACTGCACCATATACCTTTGTGATCTGTGGAAATTTTCTTGATTCCAGCACGGCCCCGACTAAGGACTGATTAATTACTGCTGTGGGCCCTCCACCCTGTGCTACAACTACTTTACCTTCAAGTACCATACAATCATTCCACTCCTTTACTTTTCGTTAGATTTTAGAACAAAATTTGTCAAAACTCATCGGTTAGTAAATTGTGTGACCCGTTGTAAAATTGTGCAGGTTGTTAAGATGTAGTAATGTCTAACGACATTATACCATAATTTGGACACAAGTAAACAAAAATGCAGGTAATTCAAGTAATTATTTGTACTATGATTAAAGCGTCAAAAGCACCGGAGGTGCTTTCCAGATGCAATATATTGATATGCAAGCCTGCTTGCAATGGCAATATATTGTATCTGGAAATGTGCGCAGCACCTTTTGACGCTTTAATCATACTATTTTTTATATAACAACTATTTTGTCTAAATTCTTGCACTTCTCAGACTGCTGGAAGTATACCGACGAAGCCCCCGATAGAAAAGAAGGATTGCCAGAAGGCAGGTAGCGAAGGTGAAGGCGAAGGTGGCCAGCAGGATGGGAAAGTTGAATTCCAGCATAATATGCAGGGGATTGTATACCACAAAGCCCACAGGAACCAGGGTGTAGAGCAGCAGGCGTACCCCGCTTTTGAAGATGCTGTCAGGATAGGTGGTGAAGTTGATCAGCATATTATTCAGGTTCTCAGAGAGCAGTTCTCCCTTTATAATCCAGAATGAGAAGCTTCCGGTGATCACGGCAAAGGCAGTAATCACCAATCCCCCGGATAAGGAAAAGAGAGTAAAGAGGATCAAATTTGCCGGGCTGAAGCAAAAGATAATAACGACCAGGTAACCGTAGATAAAATCACCGATGGCAGAGGAGTTGGTCTGTGAGGTGATAACGCCTAGCAGGACATTCTTTGGCTGGACAAGAAAAGGATCCAGTTTTCCTTGCTGGATGAAGGAGGGAAGCTGGAAGGCTCCCTGAAACAAGGCATGGGAAAATCCGAAGGTAGAGGCGGCCAGACCCCAAAGAAGCATAATATTATCAAACCCATAGCCGCCGATATTTGGCCTCAGATGGAACAGCAGCAGCCACTGGACGATGAAGGTGGCATTATTTAATACCATGAAGGATATATTGGTCAGAAAGGTAATCCGGTTTGTCATTTCCCTCATAATATTATATTTTATGGAGAGAAGTAATACCCGAAGCTGATTTTTAACCGCCGTTAACATTTAATTTTTTCACTCCTTTCCGGTAGAGCAGCAATAGGACAGTAAGGGAAAACACCAGGTAGATTCCTTGGGCACCCAACACACTCAGGGCCATCCGGCTTTGATAATCAATGACAAGCTTAGCCGGACCGTAGGTGACCACATAGATGGGGGAGTAGCGGATCAGCGGCTGTGCCCAGAGAGGGAAAACCTCCACTGGGAACATGATACCGAGAACGATGATCATCTTATCATAAATCCAGTGAAACGGGGTGGAATCCTCGATCCAGAAGGAAAGCACGCTGATGCTCATTTTCAGGAAGGTATTGATCAATATGCCCAGAACCAGGGAGAGAAGCAGGAGAGGCAGACGGTATAATCTGATTTCCGGGAAGGACCCGAGAAAGCAATAGCCGATGACAAAGCCCGCTATTACAAAGAGAACGGACTTTACTGCAATCTCTCCCAAGTGCTTTGCTACAATATAAGAGATATAATGATAGGGCTTATTGATGCCGTAAGCGATGGAGCCGCTTTTAATATCATTGCTGATCTGGGAGCTGAGGGTCTGATTCCTCATACCAAACCAGATGATTTCGGTGAGAATCACATACCAGATCATCTGATTCTTGGAATAGCCGTTGATTACGTTGGCTGAATCCGAATAGATATAGTTCCATAGATTCATAAAGATAAAGAGAAGCATAAAAAATGTAATGAAACCAAGAAAAATATTCATAACATACTGAAGGCTCTCGATCAAGGTGGCCTTTAGCACAAACAGGTATTTTCTCATAAGCTCCCCCTCCTCTCCGTCTCCTGGCGATTCTCCTTATATATCTCCGTGATAATGCTCTCCAGAGGGACATTGGAAATATTGATATCCAGTATCTGATCGGCATCCAGGAGTTTCAGCGTGTCGGCAATACTTCTTTTGGAAGTATCCACCTCCAGCTTAAGATTGCAGCCCTTGCTCTTGATAACGGTAATACCATCCTCTGCAGTCATATCTGTTTCCTCCCGCAGCTTAACCTCCACCAGCTTGCGGTTCAGATAATGGTATTTCAGGTGCTCCATGGAATCATCCAGAACGATGCTTCCGTGATTTACAATAATAATTCTCTTGCAGAGCTTCTCAATGTCCCCCACATCATGGCTGGTGAGAAATATGGTGGTGCGATACTCCCGGTTCATCTTCTTGATCAGGGCTCGAATGTTCTCCTTCACCACAGGATCAAGTCCGATGGTCGGTTCATCCAGGAACAGGATTTTGGGCCGATGAATCAGGGAAGCGACGATCTCGCAGCGTATTCTCTGACCCAGGGAAAGGTTTCTCACCGGAGTATTAATAAAATCCCTCAGCTCAAACACTTCGGCAAGCTCTTCAATCCGGGCTTCCGCTTCACGATCCTCCAGATCATAGATGGCTCCGAAGAACTTGAAATTGTCATAGGGTGTCAGATGCATCCAGAGCTGCTCCTTCTGCCCGAAGACAGTCCCAATCTGATAGGAGAGCTGCTTGCGTTTGACCGTGGGATTGATCCCCATAACCTGGGCCGAGCCGGCATCGGGATACAAAATCCCCGTGAGCATCTTAATGGTGGTGCTTTTCCCTGCACCGTTAGGTCCGATAAAGGCAAGCATCTCGCCTTCCTCCACTTGGAAGCTGATATTGCTGACCGCCGGAATGGTTCGGAAGCTGGGATGCAGAATGGATTTCAGACTCCCCTTAAGTCCTTTTTCCTTCTCCTTGACCTGAAAGGTCTTTGATAATTGATCCACTACAATTACATTCATATTGTTCCCGCCCTTCTTGTAAAATGGTATAGTAAATGTGGAGTGAGCATCCTGCAAGCTTGCTTGCGAGTATGCGATGGGAGCTTGAGATCATGAACACGGTTAGGTTCATGATATAAAAAAACCGCCCTGGATAATAGAGTTCTATTATGCAAGGCGGATGTTCTATCATAAAATATTGGAAAGCCATACCCGTATTTGCATAACTGAAGGAGACATCTCTGCCTGCAGCTATGCTTTTGCTGCAAGTCTAATGTCTAATTGATTCAGAGCTAATAATCACGGGCATATAAATGAATTGTTTCATGAAAGGCTCTCCTTTTTTAAGGAATTTTTGCCAGTATAGCACAGAGTTTTTGATTGTGCAAGAGAAAGTTGTAAAAAATAACTTTTGTTGCATGAAATCCTCTGCTGATATAAAATAGTACATATGACTTAGCGTATACGGGGGTGCACATGCTAGAGATAAAAGAGGTTAAAACCAAGAAAGAACAGAAGATATTCGCGGCTTTACCCACTGCGATGTACGGAAAAGTTCCTCAGGCAATTCCTGATCTGATATCGGACGAGCTGAATATGTTTAATCCCAGGAAAAATCCTGCATTTGAGTATTGCAGGGTGAAGCAGTTCCTGGCATATCGGGACGGTGAATGCGTTGGGAGAATTGCCGGAATCATTAATAAGGCGGCGAATGAAAAATGGCATACGAAGCGGATCCGCTTCTCCAGAGTAGATTTTGCCGACGATCCGGAGGTATCAGCCGCATTGTTTGAAGCGGTGATAGATTGGGGGCGCCAGGAAGGGCTGACAGAAATTCACGGGCCCATCGGCTTCAGCGACATGGACCAGGAGGGCATGCTGCTGGAGGGTTTCCAGGAGGAAGGGATATTTATAACCATCTATAACCACCCCTATTATGTAAAGCATATGGAAGCCCTGGGCTTTCGAAGGGACACCGATTGGGTGGAATTTCAGATAAAGATTCCGAAGGAGCCAAATGAGAGAATGGATATGCTCTCAGCTGCTGTGCTGAAGAAGCATAAATTAAAACTGATCGAGCCTAAGAGCCGGCGCCAGATCAAGCCATATATTACTAAGATATTTGATTTATACAATATTACCTATGAGAATCTCTATGGGACAGTGAGGCTGTCCTATCAGCAGATCATGAAATATTATGACCAATTCATATTAATGATTAATCCCAAATATCTAAAGCTTTTGTTGGATGAGAGCGACCAGTTGGTGGGCTTTGGGCTTGCGATGCCCTCTTTGAATAAGGCAGTAAAGAAGAGCAATGGCAGACTGCTGCCCTTTGGCTGGTACCGCTTGCTCCGGGCACCCTATGGGAAGTCGAAGGTGCTGGACCTGTACCTGATCGGTGTATTGCCGAATATGCAAAACAAAGGTCTGACTGCGATTTTAATGAACTCCATGGCGGCGGCTGCCAGAGAGAATGGCTTTGAGATCGCGGAAACAGGGCCCGAGCTGGAAAGCAACTATCAGGTGCAGGCTCTTTGGAAGCATTATGAAGCCAGACAGCATAAGCGCCGCCGCTGCTGGGTGAGAACCATAGAATAGAAAAGGGGAAATGAGATGCAGATAGCGGACCTGTTTACAAAAAAGCGGACGGTGCTTTCCTTCGAGGTATTTCCGCCCAGAAAGACCAGCTCCATTGACACCATCTATGCTACGCTGGATGATCTGCAGGGGCTGAACCCGGATTTCATCAGTGTTACCTATGGAGCAGGAGGAAATGCGGGGGACACTGCTACCTGTGATATCGCCTCCGCCCTCAGGCACAAATATGGAATTGAACCGCTGGCGCATCTTACCTGCGTGAATTATACCAGAGCCGAGATTGACCAGATTCTGACACTCCTGCAAAAGAACGGGATTGAGAATATTCTGGCTCTTCGCGGGGATATCAACCCGGAGGTCACGCCGAAGAATGAATTTTGTTATGCACAGGAGCTGGTAGCATATATCCGGCAATGGGGAGGCTTCCATGTGTCTGCGGCCTGTTATCCGGAGGGGCATATCGATTCGGATAGTTTGATTACGGATATCCATAACCTTAGAAGAAAGGTGGAAGCGGGTGCGCAGCATCTGATCTCCCAGCTTTTCTTTCATAATGACTATTTTTATTCCTTTCTGGAAAAGGCGAGGATTGCTGGGATAACGGTACCCATCGAAGCTGGAATTATGCCGGTGGTTAATAAAGCGCAGATTGAACGCATGGTCACGCTGTGCGGTGCCAGCCTGCCGGCCAAGTTTACAAAGATGATGCAGCGCTTTGAGCATTCGCCGGAGGCTCTGCGGGATGCAGGAATTGCGTATGCGGTGGATCAGATTGTGGACCTTGTCTCCCAGGGGGTGGATGGAATACATTTGTATACAATGAATAATTCCTTTATTGCAAAGAAGATTCATGCCAATATCTCCGGGCTGCTTCAGGCATAGCTGTGATGCGCCATGGCAGGAACCTGTCCGGGAAACCGTATCTCTTCCATTATCGTCTAATGTATGAAAGCAATGAGATATGCTTTGCGAATCTCTCCTATGTTTTACAAAGGCGCTTGGAATAATGTGATTAGGTTGACTTCCGCAAAAAAGAGATTACCGGTGGAATGCAACTCAAAATGGAAGGGTGATATTATGAATAGAAAAAGGATACCGGCTATCATAGTTATACTGGCAATGGCTGCAATGGTCTTTTCCGGCTGCAGCAGGGATAAGGAGGAAGGGAAGCGTCCGGAGGACATATCGCCGACACCCCAGCCCACGGTAACACTGCCGGCAGAGGTGACTCCCGAGGCTGACGATACGGAGGCGGAAGGGGAGGAAACTCTGATGCTGGAGGATTACTATCCGCTGGAGGCGGATACAGAGTATATCTATGAGGGGGAAGGTAACGAGTATGCAGGATATTACCGTTACGTCGATTACATCGATCCTGCAAAGAACAGAATACAGATCAGAATGAATAACGGAGGCAGCGAGACAGTACAAGTATTGGAGCTAAAGAACAAAAGCTTATCCGTCACCTATCAGAAGGCGGAATGCTACTACAGGGAGAACTTTATGGAGAGGGCTGCATCTGAGGGGACAGAGGTACTGCTGCAGGAACCTTTGGTTCAAGGGACAAGCTGGACCCTAAGTGATGGCAGGACCCGCTATATCTCCGGTACGGAAGTACCTGTCAGCACTCCTCATGGCAGTTTTAAAGCCCTGGAGGTTACAACCAAAGGTGAGGACAGCATGGCCAGAGATTATTACGCCGCAGGAATGGGATTGGTAAAATCCGAATATGAGTCAGAGGGGATACTTATATCCCGGAGTCTGAGTTCTGTGAAACGGGATACGGCATATAAGCAGACGGTGGCAATCTATCATGCGGATGTGGATGAGAAGCTTTATATGGAGCAGACGGAGCTGATTTTGCCTACGAATACGGATTCTCTGACGGTGCTGGAAGAGGCGATGAAGAAAGAACCGTCAAAGCAGACCCGTCTCCCTTTAATCAGTAAGAATACAAAGATTAATCACATAGGCTTGAAGGACGGCGGAATTCTGCAAGTGGATTTTTCCAGAGAATTTGTAGAGGAGATGAATGCGGGAGCCGGATATGAGCTGCTGATACTTCAGAGTATCACCAACACCCTCGGAAGCTATTACGGTACTTCCCAAGTATGGATTACTCTGGAGGGTAAGCCCTATGAATCAGGGCATATGCTTCTGGAAGAGGGGGAGACCTTTGAAGTGGATTACAGTAATGTCACAGAGGAATAGGAAATAATATAAGAATGCCCCTTGATGGTTTAGATCCAACAGACCCATCAAGGGGCATTCTGCTGCGAAGCAGCGTATCATGTACGTTTACGGATATGATATAATGCCCCATATACATTGGCATCCAGCGTCAGGGAGCCCCGGGTTACCCGCAGAAAGAAGTCCGCAGGATCTGCCGACACCATATCCATTAGTCCGGCGACCTGGCCTTGAAGGGCCTTCTGGGGAATTTCCTGAAGCTTACGATTGATGGTATCCGCAAGTATGCTCTGGCCGGTCAGCCCTCCGGTAATAACGATGCGGTCAGGGTCCAGCAGTAAGGCACTATTATATATAACGGACGCAATACTTTCGCAGTACCCGTCCAGCATAGCCGCAGCGTCGGCGTCACCCTGGAGAACATAATCAAAGAACTTCTGCCCGGTCATTTCTTCCATTGGGATTTGCTTTCGTGCGGATAATTGGTAGAGGAGCAGGGTGAAGGAGGTGGTAAATCCGGCAAGATCCGCTTTGTCACCGCCATAAGCGCTCAGCATACCAAAAACCATGGCGGAATTCAGCCGGGAGCCCTGATAGAGCTTTCCGTCCAGGATAAGCCCCGCGCCCATACCGCTTCCCAGTACGATAACCAGCAGATTCTTGCAGCCCTGACCCGCACCCTTCCACCATTCACCCAGGGCAGCGCAAAATCCGTCGTTTAAAACAGTGACGGGAAGCCCTGTTCTAGCTTCCATCTCCTTCTTCAGATTCACGTCCTGGAGCAGCTTCATGGTATAGGCCCGGTAAGTATTTCCGTCCGGGCACATGCGTCCGTTGGTGCTAATGGCAATTTCATCGGCCCTGTCACGGTATTTCGCAGTGACCTGCTCCATGGCTCCAAAATAGGAATCCAGGGAGGCATAGCTGGTAGGGAACTTTTCCCTGGCCAGAATTTCCCCGTCCACGCTCATTAATGCAAATTTGGTATTGGTGGCTCCAATATCAAAGATTAATTTATTCATAGTGAACTCCTTTCCCTATGACAGTATCTCGCCATTGCTGGCAATCACTTGCTTAAACCAGTCGTAGCTCTTCTTCTTATATCTTGCCAGGTCCTTCAGGTCTGTATCGGTACGATCGACATAAATAAAGCCATAGCGTTTCTTCATCTCGCCCTGGGAGCTTAGGATATCAATGGGACCCCAGGTAAGAAAGCCCATTAGATCCACTCCGTCCTGTGCCACGGCCAGCTTCAGCTGTTCCAGATGGCTGCGGAAATATTCGATACGGTAATCGTCTTCGACGGTTCCTGCTTCATTCAGGGATTCATCTGTTCCGATTCCGCATTCAATTGTAAAGATCGGAAGACGGTAACGGCTGTGTATTTCTTTTGCCGAAAGACGCAAGCCCACCGGATCAATGCTCCAGCCCCATTCAGTTTGGGTAAGGTATTCATTGGTACTGGGATTTTGCAGGGCTCTCATCAGAATTGCTTCTCCGTCCGCGTCCTCTCCGGTTCGCACGGTCAATGACTGGTAATAACTGTGAGCCAGGAAATCCATCTTTGCCTGCTTCAGATAATCCAGGTCTCCGGGAAGGATGGGAAGGGGGATTTCGGCAAGCGTCCATTCCTGCAGCAGGTCTGCGGGATATTCCCCGTAAGCCAGTACATCCAAGGTTTGATAGTTATAGCTTCGATCCGCCGTTTGTGCCGCAAGAACATCCTCGGGCCGGCAAGTGGCGGGATACATCGGCATAAAATTCACCATTCCCCCGACCTTCGCATGGGGAGCATACTGGCGAACCAGATGGAATACCTCTGCCGATGCCATAAACATGTGATGCATGGATGCGGCATAGAGAGTTTTTCTTTCCTTCTTTGAGACATCCATCGGAAGCCGGAACACGGAGATCATGGCAGCAGCATTTTGTTCGTTAAAGGGAATATAGTATTTGACTCGGGAACCGAAGCGCCGGATTACAGCCTCGGAGTATTTGCCAAAAGCAGCGACGGTCTCCCGGCTCTTCCATCCCCCATACTTTTGCATTAACGCCAGGGGCATATCAAAATGGTACAGGCATACAACCGGTTCGATATGATGGCTTAAAAGCTCATCAATCACTCTCTCATAGAAGAGGAGGCCTTCCTCGTTGAGCTCTCCCTCTCCATCCGGCAGAATGCGCGCCCAGCTGATGGAAAAGCGGTAAGCCCCAAAGCCCATGCCGGCAAATAATGCGATATCCTCCTTATAGCGGTGATAGAAATCAATTGCTACCTTCCAATCCGAACCGGATTTGGTCCGTTCCTGTGTGTCATAGACCGTAAGGCCCTTACCGCCCTCGTTCCAGGCACCCTCCGTCTGCATGCTGGATACGGAGCCTCCCCATAAGAAATCCGTTGAAAAAACACCCATTTGAATCATCTCCTTCTCTAAGTTATTACTGCTTGGCTGTTTGTTGAATCAGTTAAGAAGCTGCTGTGCAGCCCTATTGTTATGATAACAGTACAGTGGTATAATAGTTGTAATATTTTAAGATAATTAGAACTATAATAAGGGGATAAGCCAAGGAATTTGGAAATAAACAGGAAAGATGGGAAGTAGACAGGAAGTAATTTAGGTAGTTGAAGTAATTTAGGTAGTTGAAGTATTTGAGGTAGTTGGGGTAGGTTGAGAGTAGATTTAGGGCAGACTGAGAATAGGTTGAGTCGAAGTGACGGAGGAAAAGATGGAGAGAAAACAGGCGGAACTTGCAATAAAACAAATGCTGAGGGCAGACTACGGACATTATTCCAGGGCTGAGGAGCATAAGTTGATCCTGGACTTCTTGAAGGGAGTTGTGCCGGATGAGATGGGGTTACCTGCCGGCACAAAACCGTATGCCATAGAGGCCTTGGGACAGGCCCTGAGATATTCCGGCCCCACCATGAATGATTTTCCGCTGGCTGTACAGCCCCTGCGGTCGATCAAGAATAATCTGATCTGTGGGGTGGCGGTTATGTGCCGCTATGCCGCTGACCTTGGTGCAGATGATGAACGCTGCTATGCTCTCAGTGACTATTATATCAATGAAATCGAAAAACAGGCAAATATCCATAATTGGCAGCAAATCATGCTTGAGATAGCAAGGCATTATTCCGAGCTGGTGAGGAGCGGAAAACAGGACCGGTATACGCTGCCGGTCCGAAGGGCAATCCGGTATATCGACCAGCATCTTTATGAAGCCTGCAGCCTCCAATGGATTGCGGCTGCCGTTAAGCTGCATCCTGCCTATCTATCGAGTCTGTTCAAGGCGGAAACCGGTGTGCCGGTATCCGATTATATCCGGGAGATAAAAATTCGCGAAGCCGTAAATCTGCTTCGCGAAGGAAATTATTCTGTGTCCGAGGTGGCGGAAATGCTGGGATATCATAGCCTTTCCTATTTTTCTAAGGTATTTCGCCGGGTTTGTGGCTGCGGTCCCCGGGAATTCAGGAACCGGACCGGGTTATGATCCGGCAGTGAAGCGAGTGGGGAATCTCCTCTTTGATTAAGACAGCAGATCCTCCAGCTGAGGCGGTTCCTTGGAAAGCCAGTACCGGGAACCATCGGTCAGTCTGCAAAGCAGGCCAAGATTGACCAGTTCTCTGCGAAGCAGCCATTTATCCTGAAAGGTATGGCAGGCATCGATAATTTCATTCACCTGCTTCTCGGTATAGGAGGCGTCGGCATCAAACTTTGCCGCCAGATAGAATAGGGCTATTACCTTATTCCTCCTCTTGGCGGGAAAGAGAGTCAAGCGGCCCTCCTCATCAAGAAATTTATTGATTTCATTAAAGATGGGATTATCTTTGATCTGTTCCATTCTTATCTCCATTTCTATGCAAATATTTTGCATGTGTTCTTACAGGATGCTCTTTGCGGCTTCCGCTGCATCAATCTTCCGGCTATTTGACCCAGTAATCATGGCAATCCCGGGAACGCTCCATGAAGCCATATTCAATCAGATATCTGCGAAGTGTGGGATAATCCTCATAGATATCCTTAAGAATTCCATTTACCTCTTTCTCGGGGTAAATTCGTCCCTTTTGGAATTGCTCCATAATTTTCTGGAGAGTGACAATCTTTTTCTTCTCTCTGGCAGGGAAGAGCTTCAGCTTCAGAGGAATCAGGCTGGAGAATGCTGTCTCAAGAACCTTTTCCCGTTCCTCCACGGTTATAATATAGCGGTCATCAACCATTTTGGCACCGTCATGGATCGGAATCAGACTGTCTTTATTAACAGGGGGAGCTTCCATTGCCAGGCCGTAGAGGGAGAGGTACAGCTTTGCCTGCTTTGCCTTCTCCCGAAAGCTGAACTTCTGATGCCGGACCGTTGAGGCGGAGATGCCTAAAGCGGATGCGATCTGCTGATCGGAGAGACCGCGCCTGAGTAAGTCGAGAAGTTCCTTCTGCTTCTCGGTGACCGTATTATATTTGCTGTCAGAATCCAGTAAATGACGGAACATGCCTCCATGCTCCTGCTCCACATGCAGGCGAACGGCCCGGGAGGCTTCATAGTACCGGTCCCCGAACCGGAAGACCTCACCGGTTTCATATACGGCATTGCACAGAAGGCAATGATAGGTTCCGGTATCCGGATGGTGACAGAAGCCGTTCTTGATATCATCAATAGAATTATCATCAAAATCAATGTTCATAGTTTTCTCCGTATGTTTATGTTATCAATAAATAAATTATATAATTGATTATTAATAATGTCAACATTATAATACAAACCTCTTGAGGAATAATATAAATCTATTGCAAAATAATATGATTTCCATGCATAAGCAATAATTGACTCTTACAAACCGGATTTGCTTTTGAACAGGGAATGAAAAGTATCCTGGAAAGCATAATTTAATATTAAGGTTTTCTTAAGATGCTTGCATAACCGGTTTGGGAAATGCTAGAATATAACAAAGCGATCCGCTTGAAGCGGGGAGCGAAAAACAGAGAGAAAGAATTGACGGTTGGAATACAAGGAGAAGAGGGAATGAAGAAACAGGAAAAGCTGTTGAGAGGATGCATACTTGTAATTGCCGTGACCTTAGCAGTCTGTATCGGCTTTGTCTATGTCACCAGGCTGAGGGAACCGGTGTTTCTGACCTATTGCATAGCAGTCAGCGCAGTGCCGGAACCGGAAAGCGGCTATCATCAGCCGGTATTGGAGCTTCAGTACCTGACCAATAAGGAGGACCGGAGAACAGTAACGGGCATTTCCTTTTTGGAAGCCCCGGAGTTTTTCTTCAGCGCTACAGAAAATGATCAGAGCTATAGTTGGACAGGAGGGTTCAGCACCTTTGAACAAAATACCAGCCCGAAGCTGGGAGAAACCATAGGCCGCTACAGCCTTCGCAAGATATATGTATATATGAATAATTACTTCCAGAAGGATTGGAAGGGAGAGGTAGAACTTAATCAGGCGATAGTTCAGTTCAATGATGGAAGTGCGATTCAGACCGATCTGGGCAGGATTATTCTGTATAGCGAAGACATAGAAGGCTGGGGATTTGCGACAGAGGTTTCAAGCTCCTCCAATCAGGGAGAAGCGAGCACCCGCTACCGTGTGATACGGGATATTACAGAGGTTAGACTGGAATCCCCTCTTCTGGACGATATGTTCCGAAGGTTTGAATTAAAAGTCAATGGCTGGAGCTATGAGAGGGCTTCCGAGATAGAATGCAATAAAGGAGATGATCTGCTCATTAGCAGCAGTTACCGGGAGGCAGGGAAGGAGGGCGCTGAATATGATATCTATGATGTGCGCCCGGCTCTAAGCTACACCGGAGAGGATGGAAACCGGAGGATCTCGCGTGTCTATAATATAGCATATAGGAAGTATTTTTATAGTTATTACGATGTCTTAAAATATTTGGGAAGCAGGAGGAAGATTTAATGTTTGACGGGTACCGGATTATCTTCTGGGGAATATTCTTCGTCACCTTTCATATCAATCTGGGATGGGTACCGATTCTTCCGGCTTTTGTCGGTTATATGATGGTATCCCGGGGATTAAACCATCTGATTGAGGAAAAGGCTTCAAGCCATTTTGAGCAGGCACGAAAAATATCATATTGGCTGACCCTCCTGGGGGTAGTCAGCTTTCTTCTGCCCCTGGTCCAATATGAATCCATCCTGCTAAGCTATTTTCCAATTGCATTTTCCGTACTGGAGCTTCTCCTGGTCAGCTGCATTCTGGAGGGAAGCATCGAATGCTTTCAAGAAGAGGGAAGCAGCAGTCTGGCAGATGATTACCGGGCTGAGCAGAAGGGCTATACCATTCTCCAGACAATATTCATCCTGGGCTCCGCTGCGGCAATTACCCTGGCAAGCACAGGTATTTCATTTGTTGTAATATTATTTGGGATATTCCTAAGGATTTGGTTTATGGCAATATTGGGAAGATTAAAGCGGACTTGGGAGAATCAGGCCCAAGAGCATGGAGGGTCTTTATGAGAAAGGATAACTGGAGAACAAGATTAGTCGTAATTCTTATACTGCTCTTATCTGCTCTGCTGCTGATTCCGGCAGCGACTGCCAATGCGGATATGGGACCCAAGCCTGAGATTGAGGTCAGGGTGGTCAACCCGCCGGAGGAAGAGTATTATCTTGACTTATTGTCGACGGAGGAAAACGAATATCAGAATCTGGACCTTCAGGAATATGACCCGGTCAAGCTGGCGCTGTTGGAGGGGTATGAGGAAGATGGCTGGAAACCGGCCCTGGTTCACGGAACCCGTGTTCCCATGTGGGGAAAGCTGACCGGTGTGAAGGCGGATTACGGGATGGAGCACCGCTTCGGCTATTTGGGTGTACCGGATGATTTTAAACTCATCATAATAACACCGGATAATCAGATTATTGTGTCGGAGGAGATTCATCGGGAAGCCTTGAAGACGGTGATAACCTATGATTACCTCACGAATTCCGTACATATGGAAAACGTCTTTGTGGCGTATCTTAAGCAGTTTTTGGCGACCTGTACTTTAACATTGCTGATCGAGGGGGCATTGCTGCTTCTGTTTGGTTTTTCAATTAAGGCGAACACGAAGGTGCTTCTTGCGGTCAATCTATTCACCCAGCTTGCCCTGACCGCTACGGTTGGAGTGATTTTTGTGGAGGAAGGTATTCTCGTTGCAACTGCTTTGTTTATTCTGGCTGAGTTGGCGATTATTGTCGTAGAAGGTATATTCTTCACATTATTGTTGAAGGAACACACAAAACCGAGAAGACTGCTGTATGCGATTACGGCAAATGTGGTCAGTGCGGCTGTGGGATTTGTAATTATGACGCTGGCTTATGCCTGATCGGAGGCCGCATTTGAAGAAGATTCTCCACCTTTAGAAACAGGCTGTGTCTTGAGTTGGAAGAAGAAAGAAACAAAGATTCTCTTCCGCTGTAATAGGAAAGCAAATTTACGTTTTACGATAATCTTTGGGGGAGTATCCTGTTTTTTGTGTTCACAATTTGAGTAAAGCGGAAATGCTGAGACTCTTTTTAGATAACTCTCTTACAAATCGTTTTATGGCTGACCTAAAAGGGAAAGAAAAGACGGGCTTTTATCCTTATCAGACAGAGAATGGTATTTTCTTTGCCCATAGATGGATTTTGTAATCGGCAGGAAATCGTCTATTTATTAGATCATTGAAAAATCCTATTTACAAAGGGCACAAAACAAGATATAATTGTTAAATAAATAACGAAAAAATCGTTCTAACCACTAGGGTACGCCCGCGTGAAAGGCGAGGAATAGAAAATAGCTGATTGAGATTATGCAACAGCTCCGAAGCAGGAAGCAATTAAGCTGAAGCTTCCGGAGGATGCATTATCTTATCGGACCCTCTATCCTTACGCCTATAACGACGTAGGGAATTTTTATGCTCTGAAAGGAGTATGATTTTTCCGCCAAATCAGAAGGAGGATGAGGAGGATTATGTCTGACATTAAGAAATTGATCGACCGGCTGGGAGAACAGCGAATACTGACGGAGAAGGAGTTTCTCACCTTATTGACCGGCATGGACGCGGAGGATAAGCAATATCTTAGGGAAAAAGCACGATCGGAGGCTCTTCGCCGCTTTGGAAACCTTGTTTATACCAGAGGCTTGATCGAATTTACAAATTATTGTAAAAATGACTGCTACTATTGTGGAATCCGAAGGAGTAACCGCAATATTACCCGCTATCGTCTGAGCCAGGAGCAGATCTTAGACTGCTGCAGAGAGGGTTTTGAGTTGGGCTTTCGCACCTTCGTGCTGCAGGGCGGAGAAGACGGCAGCTTTCGGGATGAGGAGATTGTGGAGATGATTCGCAGAATCAAAGAGAGTTTCCCGGAATGCGCCCTGACTCTTTCCATCGGTGAAAAAAGCTATGACAGCTATCTGAAATATTATGAGGCAGGGGCTGACCGGTATCTGCTCCGTCATGAAACTGCCAGCGAGGAGCATTATGCGAAGCTCCATCCGGCGGGTTTGAGCCTGAAAAACCGGAAGGAGTGCCTGCTTAATCTAAAAAAAATAGGATATCAGGTAGGGGCAGGCTTCATGGTAGGATCGCCCGGACAGAGGATGGAGCATATTGTGGAGGACTTATTCTTCCTGAAGGAGCTTGGGCCGCAGATGATCGGCATAGGCCCTTTTCTGCCCCATCATGAAACACCCTTTGCACAGGAGGAGAAGGGCTCCATGGAGCTGACGCTGCTTCTGGTCAGTATATTGAGGCTGATGCTGCCAAACTCCTTACTTCCGGCCACCACAGCTCTGGGGACCATCCACCCCGGCGGCAGGGAAGAGGGAATCCTGTCCGGGGCCAATGTGGTTATGCCTAATCTCTCCCCAACCACAGTGCGAAAAAACTATGAGTTGTACGATAACAAAATCTGTACCGGGGATGAAGCGGCAGAATGCCGTTTCTGCCTTAGCCGCCGGATGGAGAAGATAGGCTATGAGTTAGCGGTGGACCGCGGTGATTATCAGGAAAAGGAGATAGAGGCATGTATGATGTAAAATCCATGAAAGCAGAGGAATTTATTAATCACGAGGAAATCCTGGCAACGCTGGAGTATGCAAAGGCCAATAAGAACAACCGGGAACTGATTGATGGAATTTTGAACAAGGCAGGGGAACTGAAGGGCATCACCCACCGGGAAGCCAGTGTCCTTCTAGAGTGTGAACAGGAGGATCAGATTAGGCGGATGTATGACCTGGCGGTTAAGATTAAAGAAAAGTTTTATGGCAACCGTATTGTTATGTTTGCTCCTCTGTATCTATCCAATTACTGTGTCAACGGCTGCGTCTATTGTCCGTACCACCACACCAATAAGCATATTCCCCGTAAAAAGCTGACGCAGGAGGAAATCCGCCGTGAGGTAATCGCTCTCCAGGATATGGGGCATAAGCGGCTGGCCCTGGAGGCAGGAGAGGATCCGGTCAATAATCCTCTGGAGTATATCCTGGAGAGCATCCGTACCATTTATTCCATTCATCATAAGAACGGCGCTATCCGCAGGGTGAATGTCAATATCGCCGCAACCAGCGTGGAGAATTACCATAAGCTGAAGGATGCCGGTATCGGAACCTATATTCTGTTTCAGGAAACCTATCATAAGGAGAATTACGAAAAGCTCCATCCCACGGGACCCAAGCATAATTACGCCTATCATACCGAGGCCATGGACCGTGCCATGGAGGCGGGAATTGATGATGTGGGACTGGGAGTTCTCTATGGCTTGAATATGTACCGCTACGATTTTGCCGGAATCCTGATGCATGCAGAGCATTTGGAGGCAGCTTTGGGAGTGGGCCCCCATACCATCAGTGTTCCAAGGATTCGCCCGGCGGATGATATTGATGCATCCAGCTTTAAGGATGCCATCTCTGATGAAATATTTGAGAAAATAGTGGCGATCCTTCGAATTGCAGTTCCCTATACCGGCATTATAGTCTCAACCAGGGAATCCCAGGAGAGCAGGGAAAAGGCACTGAAGCTGGGAGTGTCCCAGATCAGCGGCGGCTCCAGGACCAGTGTCGGAGGCTACGGTGCGCCGGAACCGGAGGAAGAAAGCTCAGCACAGTTTGAAGTCGAGGATACAAGAACTCTGGATGAGATTGTGAATTGGCTCCTGTCCCTCGGACATATTCCCAGCTTTTGTACCGCCTGTTACCGGGAAGGCAGAACAGGGGACCGCTTTATGAGTCTGGTGAAATCCGGACAGATAGCAAATTGCTGCCAGCCCAACGCTTTGATGACGCTGAAGGAGTATTTGGAGGATTATGCCTCCCCGGATACGAAAGTGAAGGGTGAGGAATTAATTGGGCTGGAATTGGGGAATATCCCGAATGAAAAGGTGCTGCGCCTGGCGAAGGAAAACCTGGATAAGATTGCAGGAGGCAGCAGGGACTTCAGATTTTAGGGCCGTGAAACAGCTGCGGCAAAGGAGGAAGTGTATGAGTTTAAATGATACCCCGAGGGCAAATCAGCTTCATATCGGTATCTTCGGAAAGAGAAACAGCGGCAAATCCACATTGATCAATGCCCTTACAGGGCACAGTACGGCACTGGTGTCCGATGTGGCGGGAACAACTACGGATCCGGTCTATAAGAGCATCGAAATCCATGGCATCGGCCCCTGCGTCCTTATTGATACCGCGGGCTTCGACGACAGCGGTTATCTGGGGCAGATGCGGGTCGAGAAGACACGGCTTGCTATGGAGAAGACGGATGTGGCTCTGATTGTGTGCAGCAGTGAGGACATCGCCCAGGAACTGGAGTGGGCAAATGCTTTCCGGGAACACAGGGCGGCAGTGATCATGGTAATAAATAAAATTGACTGCCTTAGCAACACCGATAAAATACGAAATAAAATATACGAAGCTCTGAAAGAGGAGCCGGTGAAAATCAGCGCGATATCCAGGCTCGGCATTGAGAAAATCAGAGAAGAAATCATCCGCAGGCTGCCGGAGGATTTTGAATCAAGGAGCATTACCGGCGACTTGGCGGGAGAGGGGGATACAGTGCTTCTGGTTATGCCCCAGGATATTCAGGCTCCTAAGGGGCGCCTGATCCTCCCTCAGGTTCAGACCCTGCGGGAGCTGCTGGATAAGAAATGTATCGTAATGAGCAGTACCGCAGATAAGCTTGATCAGGCACTGGAAAGCCTGTCCCGGCCGCCGAAGCTGATTATAACTGATTCCCAGGTGTTTCGGACCGTCTATGAGAAAAAGCCGGAGGAAAGCCTGCTGACCTCCTTCTCGGTGCTGTATGCAAGCCATAAGGGAGATATTGATTATTTTGTAGAAGGCGCAAAGGTGCTGGATGAGTTGACGGAAAAGTCCAGGGTATTGATTGCGGAGGCCTGCACCCATGTCCCGATGGAGGAGGATATCGGCAGGGAGAAGCTGCCCCGAATGCTGCGTAAAAAAGCTGGGGACGGATTAACTGTCGTGAATGTCAGCGGAAATGACTTCCCCAGAGATCTTTCTTCCTATGATTTGATCATTCAGTGCGGTTCCTGTATGTTCAACCGTAAGTATGTCCTAAACCGTGTGGAGCAGGCTAAAATCCAGAAGGTGCCCATGACAAACTATGGAATTGCCATCGCTTATCTGAATGATATTCTGGATAAGCTGGCTTTTGTATAGGTCTGGAAGGTACTTTATAAAAGTCCGCCCGTTCAGTCCCGGTTACGAGGTATCGTAGCCAGGCTGAACGGGCGGACTTTTTGTTAGCCTATGATTAAAGGCATCTTCAGAGCGGATGGTTTTGAATACAAGACATGATCTATTGATGGAATGCCTTCCAGAAGGCTCCATCCGTATTCAGATAATCCTCCAACTCCTTAAGAGGGATCTCGAATTCAGGAAAACCTGCGGCATAGGCGGCAATCTCATAGGGATAAAAATAGATTACCAGATTGGCTTCCGTCAGATAGAAGTTTTGCGCATCGGCTATACCGGTAAAACTGTCCGAAAAATACATGCTGTCTTCGGAGGTGTCCTCCAGTCTGGCATGGATTATTTCATCGATCTTTGATTTGTAGTCACTTCCCTTGAGGAATAAATCCTTCAAATCATAGAAGGTGCCAGTTGTGATATCAATGAAATAGTACTCCTGCAAAGGCATGCCGTGGGCGGCTCCGGAATAATAATCATAGCCGTTCATCTCAATGACAAGGAGCTGATTGATCAGGGAGGCCTGGAAGGAATCGTCCACAGACAGGTGTTCCTCAACTGTAATATTTGCCCTGGCTTCCGTAAAGATAGATTCTAGCTGTTCATTGATCTGATGCTGGACGCCGGGGTCGGCTAAGCCCTCGATTTGAGGGTAACGAACCAGCACGGAACGCAGGGGTTTGAATTTAAGCTCCTTTACGGAGATGCCGGAAGAAAGACGGATTGTGCTATCGGCCTTCCATAGTACGGTGTTATCCAGGCGGTAATATGTGATGTCTCCATCAATCTCCGCTTTAACAATATCCCCAAGGAGGGTGAGTGTGCCGCCGCCGTCGTAGCTGGGCAGAGAGGCAACCTCCTGACCGGTCTTATCGATGAAGAAAACGGAGGTTTCATCGGCGGCGGAAGCATAATCTCCATAGAAAGGCTGGAGGTCGTAAAGGCTGAATTCGGTTAATTGCTCTCCCTGTGCATTGAAAATGGCAGCAGGATAGAAAGTGGTTTCATAAGACTCGAGAGAAGGATCCGTAAGGGCAAAGAGATTGCTGCCCAGGTAGGTAATGCTGCTGTATATGGCATCGAATACGGAGGTGCCGTCCAACTTTTTTACGCCGCAGCGCATTGCATCCGAATTATAGTAAATCAGATAGCCATCCCGAAAATCCCTGACATAGCCGTTGCCTACGGTTACCTGGTAGCTTTCCAGCACATTGCCGGTCCGGTCGATCAGCTGAAAGGAGCTGCCGTCGGGAAGGGCGACATAAGCCTGGCCGTCCTCGTTAAAATCATCGGCAAAGAGATAGGATGGGGGAATAACCTCCTGACCCTTAGAATTAATATAACCGTAAAGTGCGCTATCCTCGGAGCGCTCCTGAAAAGCAGCCAAACCATTGCGGAAGGAGCGGATCAGACCATTGTTTTCATAAATCACGGAACCCTTTGAATCAATGACCTTATCAATTCCATCCACAGTTACAATCGCTGTACCCTCCGTAAAGTTACCGGCACTGTCATAGGCAGGATCAATGGCAAGCCTTCCGCTGTGGTCAATATAGCCAAACCTCGAAAGGCCTTCTTCCTTAACGCAGACAGGAAACAATATATCTTCCTGTACGGTATCCTCGGGAACAGGGGGCATTGTAGGAGAAACCTCGGGCAAGGGAGCCTGGGTGGGTACGGACCCCGGGTTGTCTACCTGCTCGGATCTATCTCGAAGAAATATAAAATACAAAGTTATGGCAATAACAAGAACTGCCAATGCGGCACCAATCGGTAGAATGGCTTTTTTCATAGTGAGTCTCCTTTTATTATATCCTAATCGCCAATGGTTGGAGTTAGGATCAATCTGTCGGTGGTTTTCTGTTATTACATCATTATATATAGGAAAGAGATATAAGTAAAGATGATAAGTGTTAAGTTTTATTTACGTTTTTATGAATATGTAAGAGCGTTATCCGAATTTGTGATGGAAGGGATTTCGCTGCTTTGAGAATTGTTTGTAAAAGTTTACGATGTTTGAACAAAAGGTAAAATTGCCAGAAAACTTTTAGAATTTGAGAAAAAAATGATTACAAATTCCGACAACTATGGTATAATATGATTAGATATTATACCAACGCTGCCTAAGGAATGAGTGTGCATTTTGGCATATAACACCAACATTTTGAGCGATCACTCTGTGATTATGGAGTAATAGCATCATGTATCGGATATCGGCCCGTGAGGTTATACGCCATGCAGTGTACACGCATAAGCAAGTGTATAATCGTTATTTCATAAGACATACCTGCCTGAGAAATAAAAAAGAAATTATGAATAATTTCTGGAACAGCCTCATATATTTTCAATGCTGAGATTACGCGGGCAGGAAAGATAAAGGGATAAGCGGTAACATATTGGGAGGTGAGGACGGATGGCAGGAGGCCGCACAGCGGGTGAGATGAAAGAAGAACAAATCTATCTTTTTCATGAAGGGACGAATTATAAGAGCTATTATATGCTTGGAGCACATTGTACGAAGAAGGGCGGCAAAGCCGGAGTCCGTTTTGGAGTATGGGCTCCGAATGCCGATTGGGTCAGTATCGTCGGAGATTTCAACCAGTGGAATCCGGAGCTTCATCCGATGCGGCTCAAAAGTGCCTCGGGAATTTGGGAGCTGTTTGTACCCGGAATAGGGCCGGGGGAGATGTACAAGTATGCAATTGGGACCAAATCCAAAGAGATACTTTACAAATGTGATCCCTATGGTTATTGTTGTGAGCTCCGTCCCAAAACAGCATCTGTCGTCTATGACCTGGAGGGCTTCTCCTGGTCGGATAAGGAGTGGATCAAGCGCAGGGATAAAAAGCTGCCTTTGGATGAACCGCTGTTGATTTATGAGGTGCATCCGGGCTCCTGGAAGCAGAAGGAGAACCAAAGCCTTGAGAACTATCGGGAGCTGGCGGTTTCGCTGGTGGATTATGTGGCGGATATGGGCTATACCCACATTGAGCTGATGCCCGTTATGGAGCATCCCTTCGACGGTTCCTGGGGATATCAGGTTACCGGATATTATGCGGCTACCAGCAGGTATGGAGAGCCGAAGGATTTTATGTATTTTGTTGATTATTGCCACCAGAAGGGAATTGGGGTGATTCTTGACTGGGTACCGGGGCATTTTCCCAGGGATGCCCATGGACTTGCGAGATTTGACGGCACGGCTTTGTACGAGCATCCCGATCCCAGGAGAGGGGAACATCCCCAGTGGGGAACCATGATTTTTGATTATGGACGTCATGAGGTCCAGAGTTTTCTAATCTCCAATGTAAACTTCTGGCTGGAGTATTATCATGTGGACGGTTTCCGGGTAGATGCGGTTACCAGCATGCTTTATCATGATTTCGGCAGGGAGGAGTGGCTTCCGAACCAGTATGGGGGCAACGAGAATCTGGAGGCAGCCGCATTGCTGAAGAGAATGAATGAGGTGGTATATTCACAGTATCCCGGAACCCTGATGATAGCGGAGGATTCCAGCCAATGGCCTCTCGTTACTGCACCTACCAGCAGCGGCGGATTGGGCTTTCTCTATAAATGGAATATGGGATGGATGAACGACACTCTGAAATATACTTCCATGGATCCGATTTACCGCAAATGGAACCATAATCTGTTGACGTTTTCTCTGACTTACGCTTTTTCGGAAAATTATATCCTGCCTTTGTCACACGACGAAGTGGTACACGGCAAACGTTCTCTTCTGAACAAAATGCCGGGGGAGTACCCTCAAAAGTTTGCCGGTCTCCGGGTTTTATTTGGCTATATGATGGCCCACCCGGGCAAGAAGCTGCTTTTCATGGGCGGAGAGTTCGGACAGTTTATTGAGTGGCGCTATGATGCGGAGCTGGATTGGCTGCTGCTGGACTACGAGATGCATCAGAAGATGAAGGAGTATGTGAAAGCATTAAATCATTTTTATATCGGACAGCCGGCCCTATGGCAGGATGACAGGGGCTGGAGCGGTTTTCAGTGGATCTGTCCGGAGGACAATAACCAAAGTGTGCTGACGTTCTTGAGAAAGAGCCGAAGCCCTGAGGATTTTCTTCTGGTAATGATAAATTTTACACCGGTTGAGAGACTGGAATATCGGGTTGGGGTACCTAAGATGAGAAGCTACCGGGAGATATTTAACTCCGATGATGCCTGTTTTGGAGGCGATGGCTGTGAGAAGCACAGGACGGTCAGGGTTGAGAAAATCCCATGCCATGGATATGAGCAGTCGGTAGAGGTAAGGATACCGCCCTTGTCAGCTGTGTTTTATAAGCCGGTGAAGCAACAAAAGAGGTCAGGAAAAAAGGCATAGAGAATATTTTTAAAGGAGGACTTGTTATGGTAGCAAAGAAATGTGTAGCCATGCTGCTCGCGGGAGGGCAGGGAAGCAGATTGGGGGTACTGACGAAAAATACCGCAAAGCCTGCGGTTCCGTTTGGGGGAAAATACAGGATTATAGATTTTCCGCTCAGCAACTGTACAAATTCGGGTATTGATACGATTGGGGTTCTGACCCAGTATAAGCCCTTGAAATTAAATTCCTATATCGGGATAGGTCAACCGTGGGATCTGGACCGTCTGAACGGCGGCGTAACAATTCTTCCTCCCTATATGAAGCAGACCGCTGGCGAGTGGTATTCCGGCACTGCCAATGCCATCGGTCAGAATATTGAGTTTATCGAAGCTTATGATCCGGAATATGTGCTGATCCTCTCCGGAGACCAGATTTATAAGATGGATTATAATGCGATGCTGAAGTACCATGAGGAAAAGAAAGCGGATGTTACCATAGCTATTCTTGAGGTGCCGTGGGAGGATGCCAGCAGGTTCGGCATCATGAACACGGAGGAGGATGACAAGATCTATGAATTTGTGGAAAAGCCGAAGAAGCCTATCAGCAATAAGGCATCCATGGGTATTTACATATTCAGCTGGAAGAAGCTGAGACATTATCTGATTGAGGATATGAATACACCCGGGTCCCATAATGATTTCGGGAAGGATATCATACCAAAGATGCTAAGGGATGGAGAGCGCATGTATGCCTATCCTTTCAAGGGATATTGGAGAGATGTTGGAACGATTCAGAGTCTCTGGGAAGCCAACATGGATCTGCTGGAAGAGTCTCCTGAACTGGATTTGTACGATGTGGGCTGGAAGATTTATTCAAGGAACCCGGTGGAACCGCCTCATTTTATTGCCCGGGGTGCCAATGTGAAACGCTGCATCATAACGGAAGGCGGTATTATATCCGGCGATGTGTATCATTCCGTGTTGTTTGCGGGAGTAAGCGTCGGACGGGGAAGCCGAATCAGTAATTCCATATTGATGCCTAACGTAAGAATCGGAGAGAATACCGTCATTGAAAATTCCATTATTGCCGAGAATACCGTGATTGGTGACAACTGCTATATCGGTTATGGTACGGCTTCGGATGCAGCAGCATCGGGAGAACGGGATAATGAGATTACAGTAGTCGGTGAAAACCTGGTTCTTCCCTCCGGTTTCCGCCTGGAGAAGGGAAACATGATAGACACGGACAATTATAAGTCTTTTCAGGCAGTGGTCTGAAGGCTTGATCTAAAAGCCGTTGATCAGGAGAATAAAATGCTGTAAAAAACAGCAGAATGGAGGATTTATGAGAGACACAATGGGAATTATTTATACTGGCGACAGCAATATCAGCCTTCAGGAGCTTACCCTGCGGCGGTCTGTTGCAGCATTGCCCTTCGGAGGAAGATATCGTATTATAGATTTCGCATTATCCAATATGGTTAACTCGGGAATTGTGAATGTAGGAATTATCACTCAGAACAATTACCACTCCCTGATGGATCATCTGGATACCGGCAAGCAATGGGACTTGGATCGTAAGAACGGCGGTCTGTTCATTCTTCCGCCCTATGTCAGCCATGAGAACAGAGGCTGGTACCGCGGTGAGGTTGAGGCTTACCACAGCAATATGTCCTATATCCGCAAAAGCCCCCAAAAGTATGTAATTCTCTCCGGCAGCTCCATGGTATGCAACCTGAACTACTATGAGGCGATGGAATTTCATAAAGCGAATAACGCAGACATTACCGTCATTTATAAAGAGATGAAGAAGGCTGGCAAGGAAACGCTGTCAAAGCATACTGTCATCAATACGGATGAGAACCACAGAATTGTTGATATGGAGGTAAACTCAGCGAATCCCACCTCCGAAAAGCTATGTATGGAGATGTATATTATTGAGAAAAGGCTGTTTGAGTATCTGATAGCCGAATGTGAGGCAAGGGGATTGTTTGATTTCAATAAGGATGTTCTGGTACGGAATCTGAATAAGCTGAAGATCTACGGCTTCCCTTATAACGGCTATATGGCCAATATCGACAGCATCCAATCCTACTTTAAACATAATCTGGAGCTGTTCGATCCCGAGAATTTCTATGAGCTGTTTCACGATTCCGGTCTGATCTATACCAAGGTAAGGGATGAGGTCCCCGCCAAATACGGTGTCAATGCGAAGGCGGAGAACTCCCTTGTTGCGGATGGCTGTATTATCAACGGACAGGTGGAAAACAGCATGCTGTTTCGCGGTGTGAAGATTGGGGAAGGAGCCGTTGTAAAGAACAGTATTATTATGCAGGGCACGGAGATACAGGAAAAAGTCGTGCTGGAGAATGTAATTCTGGACAAAGAAGCGATTATCCGCAAGGGAAGGCATCTGGTAGGTCAGGAAAGCTATCCGGTGGTGATCAGAAAGGGTGCCGTAATCTAGTCAGAAAGGTACCGTAAGCGAATACGGAGTGTGCCGCCCTAATTGACAGGGCGGCAGCAGAATGGGGGATTATTATGAAGAAAATTCTTATGGTAGCGTCGGAAGCCAGCCCCTTTGCAAAAACCGGAGGTCTGGCTGATGTGATCGGTGGATTGCCTCCGGCATTGAACCAATTGGGAGCGGATGTCAGGGTTATTATGCCCAAGTACGAATATGCAGGCAAATCCAAGAAGATTGTTCGGGATGAAGCCACAGGAGAGCTGGAGGAAATCGAGGAGAAGAAGACCCTTGGCGAAATCCTTTGGGAGAACGATATTACTGTCCGGCATCTTGGCGAAATCTATGTAAGTCTGGGCTGGCGCAGCCTGTATTGCGGAATTGAACAGGCCCAGTACCGGGGAGTTACCTATTATTTTATCGATAACGAGTTTTACTTCAAACGGGACAGCTGCTACGGTTACGGGGATGATGAGGAGCGTTTTGCCTTCTTCTGCCGGGCGGTTTTGGAGGTGCTTCCTCACCTTGACTTTATTCCGGACGTGCTGCATTGCCATGATTGGCAGACGGGAATGGTGCCGGTGCTTCTGGAGGCGCAGTACAGAGGGCTGGAGCAGTATCGGGACATCCGGACGGTATTCACGATTCACAACCTCAAATTCCAGGGGATCTATGGAATATCGGAGATGAAGGAATGGTTTGGGCTGGGCGAGGAATACTTTACCTCGGATAAACTGGAATTCTTCGGAGCGGCCAGCTTTATGAAGGGCGGACTGGTTTATACGAATTTGATTACCACGGTGAGCGAGACCTATGCCCAAGAGATCAAGGACCCTTATTACGGAGAACATCTGGAGGGCCTGCTGAAGGCAAGGGAGAATGATCTGGTGGGAATCGTCAACGGGATTGACTATGAGGTCTTTAATCCCAAGACGGATCTTTTTATCTACAAGAACTATACCAAATCCACCCTTAAGGAGAAGAGGCAGAATAAAGTGGAGCTGCAGAAGCGGCTTGGCTTGACGGTGGATGAGGATATTCCGATGATCGGACTGGTTTCCCGTCTGACGGACCAAAAGGGACTGGCGTTGATTGAATGTGTATTTGATGAGATAATGAGTGAGGAAGTCCAGTTTGTGATTTTAGGCAGCGGAGACAGAAAATACGAGGAGCTGTTCCAGAACGCGGTAGATCGTTATCCGGGAAGGGTTGCGGTGAAGATCGCCTACAGTGAACCCAGAGCGCAGAGAATATATGCTGCTTCTGATTTCTTCCTGATGCCCTCTCTTTTCGAGCCCTGTGGATTGGGCCAGCTAATCAGCATGCGATACGGAACACTTCCCATTGTCCGGGAGACCGGAGGTCTGAGAGATACCGTTTTACCCTATAACGAGGTGACGGGTGAGGGTAATGGTTTCAGTTTTGCCAACTATAATGCCCATGATATGCTCTATACGATACAGAGGGCGCTGCGGCTCTACCGCAAAAAGACCTTGCGTGCAAAGCTGATCAAGGCAGCAATGTCTTGTAATAACAGCTGGGAACTTCCGGCGGGTAAGTACATGGAGTTATATGACAGACTGAAATCAAATGAATAATATCAAAACATTGGTTGAGAAGGATTATATACCGCCGGTTTACGGCGGTATATAATCCATTTGATTCGGAGAATGGAGTTTGAGATGACTAAGAGGAGACTGCTCTATGTGGCAGCGGAGATATCACCCTATGCCAGTGCAGGAGGGCTTGGGGAAGTTGGGAGAAGCTTTCCGAAGAGCCTGAAGGAGTATGAGGATTATGAGGTAAGCCGGATTATGCCCTGCCATAAGTCCGTCGCCGCGGGGATGAGCTATCTGATGGACTATCCGGTAGCGATGGAACGAGGCTTTGATACCTGCGTGGTAAAGACGGATGATTCGGAGGGAATAAGGACATATTTTATAGTCAGTGACCGGTATTTTTACAGAGACAATATTTACAGCTATGAGGATGATGGTATTCGATTTTACTTTTTCTGCAGGGCGGTGCTGGAATTGATCCGCAGGCTTCCCGAGCCGCCGGAGCTGGTCCATGCCAACGATTGGCATACGGGCTTGCTGCCGCTCATGCTTAGGAAGGAGTTTCCGCAGATTAAGACGGTATACACCGTTCATAACATATCCTATCAGGGGTATATTCCGGCCTCTTATCTGGCGGACCGGTTAACCATGAGGGAGCAGTATTCCCTCGGGTGGCCGGAGTGGCTGAACTTTATGAAGGCAGGAATTCTGTATTCGGACCTGCTTACTACGGTAAGTCCGGGATATAGCCAGGAGCTTCTACAGCCTGAATTGGGGTGTGGAATGACTCCTCTGATCAAACAGCGGGGACGTCCCATGATTGGGATTCTCAATGGCATTGATATACAATGCTATGATCCTGCAATAGAGGGGGAGCTGGAGTATCCTTATGATAGCAGCCACTCGGAGCTTAAGAAGAAAAACCGCAGCTGGCTGCGGCAGTGTTACGGTCTTCCCGAGGACGACAGGCCATTGGTTGCAATGATAACCCGTCTTGATTATTCCAAAGGAATTGATGTATTATTGAAGGCGATCAGCTTCTTTGATTTCAGTAAATTCCAGCTGATGATTCTTGGTACCGGGAATTCGTATTACCAGAATATTCTGTCAGGCATCACTTCGGGGTACCCCGAAAGCATTGCGGCGGATTTTCAGTATTCCCTGGACAAGGCCAAAAAAATCTATGCGGGAGCGGATATTTATCTTATGCCCTCTCTTTATGAACCCTGCGGCTTGGGACAGCTCTATGCCATGCGCTATGGGGCGGTGCCGGTGGTGCATCCGGTGGGAGGGCTGAGGGATACGGTGCTTGATGTGGAATTTCATCCGGACTGTCCTAACGGATTTTATATGAAAGAATGGAGCGGACTGGCTCTGAAGGAGGCTCTGAACCGGGCTCTGGCGGTATACAGCACACCGGTCTGGAGCAGATATGTGAAGAATTGCATGAGCTTTGACTCCTCCTGGAGCCGAAGCACCCAGGAATACAGGAAGTATTATGATACGCTGTTTTCAGGAGAGGACAAAAAAGCGTGAGGGGGCTCTTTTTTGTATGACAAGCATGCCGCGAAGCGGTAGAGGGAGGATAGAATGAATAGTCAGGAAATAAGAAAAATTGCGCCGGAAATGGATCCGCTGAAGCTGGGTATGGGCTGGAGTCTGGAGGATCTGGAGAAGCCGCAGATTATTGTGGAGAGCACCTTCGGAGACAGCCATCCGGGAAGCGTCCACCTCATGGGCCTGGTAGAACAGGCGGTGGCCGGAGTTCAGAGCAGGGAAGGAAAGGCGGCCCGTTTTTTTGCGACGGATATTTGTGATGGAATGGCTCAGGGACATGACGGAATTAATTATTCTCTTGCATCCAGAGATACCATAGCCAATCTGATCGAGATACATGCGGGTGCAACCCCCTTTGATGCAGGGGTATTTATCTCAAGCTGTGATAAGGGAGTTCCTGCACATCTTATGGCCATCGGCAGAATTAATATTCCATCGGTGGTTATGACCGGAGGGGTGATGGACGCCGGCCCGGGACTTCTGACCCTGGAGCAGATCGGAACCTACAGCGCGAAGTATCAAAGAGGAGAGATTACCAGAGAAGAGTTCCTGTATTATAAGCATCATGCCTGCCCGTCCTGCGGAGCCTGCTCCTTTATGGGAACTGCGGCTACAATGCAGATTATGGCGGAGGCTCTGGGACTGATGCTTCCGGGAAGCTCCCTCTTGCCGGCGACAGGCAGGGAATTGCATGAATATGCTTATCGTGCAGGGGAGCAGGCGGTGAGATTGGCCCATCTTGGGATGAGACCAAGGGATATTGCAACGGAGAAAGCATTTGAGAATGCGATCATGGTTCATGCCGCGATTTCCGGCTCCACCAATACACTGATGCATCTTCCTGCAATTGCCCATGAATTTGGGGTAGAGCTGGACGGCGAGCGCTTTGACCGGCTTCATAGGGGAGCACATTATCTGTTGGATATCCGTCCCAGCGGCAGCTGGCCGGCGCAGTATTTCCATTATGCCGGCGGTGTGCCTGCCATCATGGAGGAGATCAAAGAGAGCCTGCATCTGGAAGTAATGACGGTAACCGGGAAGACTCTGGGCGAGAACTTGGAGGAGCTGAAGGATAGCGGATATTACGAGCGCTGTCATGAGGCTTTGGATAAGCTGGGAATAAGCCGGGAGGAGATTATCAGGCCCTTTCATAAGGCAATCGGTGTCAACGGAGCGATTTCAATTCTCAAGGGTAATCTGGCACCGGAGGGGGCAGTGATTAAGCATACCGCTGTTCCGCAAGAGATGCACCGGGCAGTTCTGAGAGCCAGACCCTTTGACAGTGAGGAAGAGGCAATTGCAGCAATTTTAAATAAGCAAATAAAGCCGCAGGAGGCGGTACTAATTCGATATGAGGGACCCAAGGGCAGCGGAATGCCGGAGATGTTCTACACGACAGAAGCGATCTCCTCGGATCCGGAGCTTGCCAAATCCATTGCTTTAATCACCGACGGGAGATTTTCCGGAGCCTCCCGGGGGCCTGCCATAGGCCATGTATCGCCGGAAGCGGCCAGCGGCGGTCCCATTGCACTGGTGGAGGAGGGAGATTTGATTGAGATTGATATTCAGCAGAGGCTCCTTAGCATTATCGGGATAAAAGGGAAGGAATGCAGCCCCCTTGAGGTGGAAGAAGAGCTTAACCGCCGCAGGGAGCAGTGGAAGCCCAGAAAATCAAAATACGAGAGCGGCATACTGAAGCAGTTTGCCGACCGCGCGGTATCTCCGATGAAGGGGGGATACATGGAATAATGTCGTCAGACAATATTCCGCGCCGAACGAAGTGAGTGCGCATAACGATACGGAGTATCGCATGTCATAATCACTTGTGATTATGACATAATGTCGCCGGACATTATGGATAGATGTTGATTAAAATATGCCTGAGACAGGGGTTTCTGTTTCAGGCATATTTTATGGGTCCGGTACGGCTCAATGTTAGCTTAGTTTATACATTCCTTTATTTTTCATGTAGGTAAAGATGGCTTCTCCGTGTTTTTGTTCTTCCTTTTGGATGTGATTAAGAACATCACGGACAGCAGCGTCCTTGAATTCAAATATTGCGGTATCATATACACCGGAGACATATTTTTCAGTCATTAGTGCATCCGTACAGAGATCCTTGTCCGATGCGTTAAAGCCGCAGTTTCCCGTGCTCTTCTGCTCTATTGTAGATTGCTGTGAGGGGATTGGTTTGACGGAGGAACCGCCTCCCTGACTGCTCTTTTGTCCCATAGCAGGAACCTTACCGGTGAGTAATTCATTGATCGTCTGAAGATGCTCCACTTCCTTTTGGCCGTTGCTGCGAAATACGGCTTTCAGTTCAGAATCCACCGCCAGATTGGTATAGTTTTCATATTTTTGTATGCATTGCTCCTCATAGGTTTTTGCATCCTCTAATAAGAATTTTTCTTTTGTGGTCAGCTGTACATTCGTAATCATTCATAACACCTCCATTGCTATTATTTTCATTATTTTTGATAATATCCATAGCTTTGAAAATTAGTTTATGTCAAAAACAGTATAATGTTTTTGACGTATTTTCATATATCTGTTAATATAGGAGGAAATATAAGCCAGATTTCTACGTTCGAATTGTATCTGGTTTCCGACGGTGCGGAAGGGTGGAATTGCAATGTATGACGAGGAAATAAATGAAATCCTGGATAAAATCAATATTCTTAACAATGCCTATGAGAATATCCGAATTGTAGATCCGGTTAGAAAGATGATAATTCCTGTCCGAGAGCATGCGGCAGCAGAGCCTATCATCCACTGCTTTGATTTCTGGAAAAAGGGAGAGAGCTGCGATGATTGTATCTCCATGCAGGCATACAGTGAGAAGAAGGCCTTTGTTAAGCTGGAATATATCTTGGATGAAGTCTATCTGGTTACTGCAATTCCAATTGAGCTTTCCAACCGGAGGGTGGCATTGGAATTGATTAAGAACGTTACGGGCAGCATCGGCATGAATCCTGGCGAAGATGATCCGAGGAGCGAAGCTTGCGCAATGATAAGCAATTTAAGCGGGATTGCAAGAATTGATCCTTTGACCGGAATCTACAACCGGAGATATCTGAACGAGAAGCTTCCGCTTGATCTGATTAATGCCAATTTGACGAACTATAATATCTCAGTCATTATGGTGGATATCGATTTCTTTAAGAGGGTCAACGATACTTACGGTCACCTGACCGGAGACTGCACCTTGAAAGCGGTTGCCGAGCTTCTTCAGCACAGTCTGAAGAGGGAAAATGATTGGGTTGCGCGTTATGGCGGGGAGGAGTTTTTGATTTGCCTGCCCGGAGCACCGCTCAGTTTTGCCAATGAGCTGGCGGAAGCCTTACGAAAAAAGCTGGAGGATACAACCATCGAATGCAGCAATTACCGGGTTAATATTACGGCCAGTTTTGGGGTGGCTTCCATTACTCCGAAGCCCGGCTTCACTGCGGAGGAGTTAATCGGACAGGCGGATAAAAAACTATATGAGGCAAAAAGAAACGGAAGAAACCGGGTCGAAGCTTAAAATTGTTGTAATCACTGGCGGAGCCGCCGGTATTGGCAAATGTATGGCGGAGGAATTTAAGAAGGCAGGCGCCAAGGTGGCAGTCATTGATCTTAATTCCGGCGGGGTGGACTGTGATCTTTACTATTGCGGGGATATTGCCGAGAAAGATAGCCTTGAAGAATTTGCGCGGTTGGTGATCGAGCGTTACGGCAAAGTAGATTATTTGATTCATAATGCCTGCCTCTCCAGAAAAGGAATTCTGTCCGGCTGCAGCTATGAGGATTTTAATTATGTACTTCGGGTTGGGGTAAGTGCCCCGTATTATCTGACCCACGCCCTGGCCATCAGCCTCCGGGGGATTGCCAGGGTCAATTCCATCGCTCCGGGCTGGATTGATACAGAACGGGAGGAAGGGAGCCGGGAAGGTCGGGAACAGCATCCGGTAAAGCGGGTCGGAAGGCCGGAGGATATCGCAAAAATGGCAATGTATCTATGCAGTGAGGACAGCAGCTTTATCACCGGAGAGAACATCACCATTGACGGCGGTATGACGAAGCAGATGATATACCATAACGATCTGGGCTGGAGTTATCAATAAGATGGGCGTTGAATATAAAAAGGGGATGCCGTAAAATGAGGCTTTTCTACGATATATAGCAGTGCAGTTACAAAAGACTACATATATATTGCAGGTAAAATCATATTTTGCGACATCCCTTTTTAGATAGCTTAAGATGATTTGCTATAATTAATAATTACTATCGGAAAGAGGTGCCTTGATTAGAGGATTTCCCCTTTCTCATAAGTGATCTCCAGGTCCGGCTGGTGTCCCTTATCCATCTTGTGTCTTGCCTTGCGGTTTTCCACACTGTCAAATACGATGGAGAAATCATAATTATCCGGATACATTTCAGAAGCAGCCACCTTCAGCTGAAGCCTCTTGTGATTAACATATTCCTTTCTTTTCTGAATCTGGACTCCCACCTCGCCCTTTTCATTTGCCTTGCAAAAGACAATTCCTATTTTTTTCTGGGGATATACCACCACGCTGTCTCCCACCTGAAAGCGCTGACTTCTGGTACTGACGGGCTTTGCTGCCCCGGCTTTTTCGATATGGGGAGCAGCTATGGTGGAGGGCTTTTTCTCTTCCATACCTTCAATTATCGTCTCCAGGAGATCTGGGCTGGTATTGGGATAAGAACTTTCACCATCCCTGCAATAAGCTTCCTGGTAGGCCCGCTCCAGCATATGCTTGGGGAGGCCCAGGCGCTTTGCGATATATAAGGCACAGCTCTCACCGGCCTCACCGATCTCCAAGCGGTACAGTGGTCTTAAGCTTTCCCGGTCAAATGCCATTCTTGCATTGACCAGACCCTCCGATTTGGCGGCGTATTCCTTTACCTCCGGGTAATGGGTGGTAGCTACAAAAAGACAGCCCTTTAGCCTTAGCTCCTCGAGAATAGCGATGGCGATACCCATTCCCTCCGCAGGGTCAGTGCCGGAGCCAAGTTCATCCAATAAAACCAGGCTATCCGCATTTGCATGGTCTAAGATGTGGATGATATTCGTGATATGGGAAGAGAATGTGGATAAATTCTCTGTAATACTCTGTCCGTCTCCGATATCGCAGAGGATTTGGTTGTTCATGCACAGCTCGGCGGTTTCACAGGGTACATGGAGCCCGCTCTGCGCCATTAATTGGAGCAGACCCACGGTTTTTAATGCAACTGTCTTGCCGCCGGTGTTCGGTCCGGTGATAACAATGCCGGAGCTTTCCCCGCCCAATTCAAAATCCAGGGGTACACATTCTTCTGCCTTGATTAAGGGATGGCGTCCGCTCTCAATGCGGATATGGCGTTCCGTGTTGATTTTAGCGGCAACAGCTTTCATGTCGGCGCTGAGCTTTGCCTTGGCAAAGATGAAATCCAGAGTCTCCATGGCTTCCATATTCAGACGTATCCGAAAGGCTTCCTCTACAACCAGTGAAGTGAGCGTATACAGAATACGGCGCTCCTCATTGCTCTCCGCAATTTCAAGGAGGGAGAGCTCTTCCCTCAGCTTGGCGGCGCTGGTCGGTTCGATGAAATAGGTTGCACCGCTGGAGGAGATATCAAGCACGGAGCCGCTGACCATATGCTTATATTCTTTTTTTACGGGAAGGACAAAATGTCCGTTTCTTGTGGAAACATAACCGTCGGTAAACCATTCCTTCTTGCCGCGAAGCTGAGCTTCCAGCTTTGATTTCATCTCAGTGCGCAGCTGTTCCATTTTGCGCCGGATATCCTTTAATTCTTTAGAGGCGCTGTCATCGACACTGTTATTACGGATCGCTCCTTCAATTTCTCCCGATAAGGCGGATAAATCGTCGATGGAACCACCGTAGCCTGCAATATCTACGTACAAAGATTCGGCCCGTTTAAGAAAGCTCTTCATGCGCTTACAGGCATTGATGAAGAGGCCAATCTGGGTTAATTGCTCCGGCACCAGCATGGAACCCTTCTCTGACAGCTCTAGCAGCATACCGATGTCCTTCATTACCGCCAGCGGCGGTGACCCGATGTGGTCCAGTATTATTCTGCCCTCGGTAGTATCTTTGAGTCTTGCGGTTACCTCCCATTCCTTAAGATAGGGTTTCAGTTCCAAAAGCTTTTGCTTTGCCTGCTGGGACAGTGAATATTCGCTCAGCTTCTCCAATATTTTATGAAATTCCAATGCATGGTTTGATTTTTCTATCATTTTAATTTTCTCCTTACTCCTTCTTTCCTGCAATTCCAGGTCCGCGGCCGAGGTACGCTAATGCGTTATATTGTCATAAGCGCCGCAATAAATAAAAGCCCACAAAAGTTCCACCGATACAAATGGGTAGAATACTCCTGTGGGCAAATCGCAGTCCTGGAATGCGATTTTGTCTTGGCTGCAGCGTTTCTTACAAAATAAAAAGGCATAACAGGATAACCCTATTATGCCTTGCTGAATTCGAAAGAGCATGGAAAGCCGGCTGCATTTCTCTATTACAAGACAGTTTTTGAGTATTTACTGTAAAGGCGGAAAGTTGGGTACAATAAAACAAGGTATACAACAAGTGTACCCAAACTAATTCAATTCACAAATTTTAAACAGCTTACTGCTGTCTAAAATTCACCTCATTTACAGATAATACCGACATAAAAACCGTCCTTTCATTGATATTATATTCAGATCAGGAACATTAAGCTATGGACCAATCTGTTTCACTCGACATTATATCATGAACGACCCCGGGTGTAAAGGGGAGGAATTATTTTGCTGCGGACAGTTCCTCCTTTGGGATTACCTTGCCGCAATGGCTGCAATAATATTGCTGCTGGGCGCTATGGCCGCATTCGCTATGAACCAGACGTCCCGGACAATCCTTCAGATGTCTCTCACCCCATAGCATGAGGCTGTGAAAGATATCATCAAGATCAGCTCCGCTGGGGCTTAATAGATACTGATATCTGGGAGGATGGGATTGATAAAGCCGGCTGGTAATCAATCCGTCCGTCTCCAGGCTCTTCAGGCGTTCGGAGAGAAGATTGGAGGGAATCCCCTCCAGATGTTCTTTGATCTCCTTATAGGTGGCATGCCCCAGCTTGAGCTGGCGAAGAATGAGAAGCGTCCATTTATCCCCGATCAGATTTAAGGTTTGCGCGATGGTACAGGGAAGCTGATAGGTGTTCTTCATGAGCGGGCACTCCTTTACTTCGTAGAATCGATGGTCTGCTGTATTGCGTTGTCGATCATATCCCTGGTCATCATGGAAGGGATATAGCCATAGATATTTCCGTCTGTATTAATAAAGAAGGTGGTCGGGAAAGCGGAAATATAGTAATCTGCCAGAACCTCACCGGTCTCATCAAATACAACCGGGAAGGTATAGTTATTTTCCTCGAGGAATTTGATAACCTCCTCCTTGGAGACATCGCTGTTCTTAGGATATTCGGCGCTGGTAGGGTTGGCTACTGCGAGTACGATGATATCCTCCTGGTTTTTACCGGTATCCTGGTAAAACTTTTCGATATCCGGCATTTCCTTCTTGCAGGGAGGGCACCAGGTAGCCCAGAAGTTTAAGAATACCACCTTGCCTTTATAATCCGATAGGGTATGTTCGTTACCGTATTGGTCTGTAAGGGTAAAGTCAAAGGCAGGGATAATCTTTTTCGCAGAGTCGTCATTCGAGGCGGCACCGGAATTATTCTCTTCGCCGGCAGGCGAGGAAGGCTGGGAATTATTATTTGCCGTATCGGATGAACCATTTTGATTTCCCACGGAAGTATTTTCAGAGGAATTATCTTCGGAAGGATTGTTGCTGGAGGGATTGCCGTTGTCTTCAGATGATTTGTCCTCGGGAGTCTGGTTATTTTTACTGTTTTGGGTGGTCTGGGGCACAAAACGGTTTACATAAGCTGAGATGCTGTTCATCCAACCGGTAAAGGTCATGATACCGATGATAATCAGCAGGATACCTCCCGCCTTGACGGTATATTTCAGCAGCTTCTGGTGCTTCTTCAGGAAGATCAGTGTCTGGGCGGTGAAGAGTCCCAGGAGCAGGAAGGGGATAACAAAGCCTGTGGAATAGAGGAGCACCAGAAGATTGCCCATCAGGGAACTGCTGCTGGAGGAAGCCATGATCAGTACGGAGGAAAGAGCAGGACCGACGCAGGGAGTCCATGCAAAGCTGAAGGTGAAGCCCATCAAAAAGGCAATCAGGGGATTCATCTTGCGATCGCCTATATTAAGGTGAAGTTTGCGCTCCCGCTGGAGAAATTTTATCTCCAAAAAGCCTACCTGGACCAAACCCAGGAGGATAATCAGGATGCCTCCAATTTTGGTGAAAAGCATCTGGTTTGTCTTAAAGAAGGTCCCGAGAGCGGTAAAGGATATCCCCAGAAGGAAGAAAGCCGAGGAGATTCCCAAAACAAAGAAGACGGTGTGGAGGAAAACCCTCTTCCGGTCATAGGTGATGGTTCCATCCTCCAGGGTTTGTTTTGCATTTCCGGCCAGATAGCCCATATAAATGGGAATCAGCGGAATGACGCAGGGAGAGAAGAAGGATAGGATACCCTCTATAAATACAAGAATAAAGCTGACATTGCCGGTAAAAAGATCTAAGGTCATAATGCCTCCTTTCCATAGCTCCAATCATGTTATACCGGCGCTTGCCTGGCAATTGATGAGAGGACAATAAGTGATATAGTTATATTTGATACTTCTTTTAAAGATATTATACGATAGTGACTTTAAAAAATCAACCCACTTTATAAAATGCTTTGTATATAATATTACTCAAACTGTTAAATTATCAAGAAATTTTAAAAAAAGTTATATATCTCTTGAAATAGCATATTGAATTATTCCTATAAAAATAATATGATTTAGAATATTATGCATTTGACAAGTGATTATTATAGTGATAGAATAAGGAAATAGTTAAAAAATTTGAATTAATTTAGAGCCATAGGAGATGCAAACATGCTGGAGAGAGAATTTGAAAAACTATACTTTAAGTTTAGAAATAATTACTGCAAAAATTTGTTTTCAGGGGTCAATGAAGACAAGGATAGCCTGAGTCCCACTGAATCCTACTGTGTAGAGGCGATCTTTCTGATGAACCGCCCCACGGTTCATCAATTTGCAAATTATGTGAATATATCCCAGCCCAATGCCACCTACCGAATCAGCAACCTGATCAGCAAGGGCTACGTAAGAAAGGTCATGTCTGAGGATGACAGGAGGGAATATTTCCTGGAGGTTACAGACAAGTTTTCCAGGAATTACGGAATGAATGCATCTTTTAATACCCAGCTAATGAACGGAATCCGCGAAAAGTTTACAGAAGAAGAGATAGAGCGGATGGAGGCTCTGATTAAAAAGCTGAATACAATCATGCCTTAGTTTAACCTTGCTGCTGTAAAACGATGAGAATATGAATGAGTGCCAAACAGTCGGAAACATTCGCGGATTGCGAATATCCCCTTGGCAAAAAAATAATATGCCGCAGATGCGGCGGACAGGAGTTGTTATGGGAATTAGAATTATAACGGATTCAACCTCGGATATTAATAGCACACAGGCCAGGGAGCTCGGAATAACCGTCGTTCCCCTTAAGGTCATCTTCGGAGAGAAAGAGTATAAGGAGGGGATTGATATCACCATAGAGGGTTTTTATGAGAAGTTGGTGAAGGCGGAAAAGCTCCCCACCACCTCGCAGCCGGCTCCGGATGATTTCCTTTCCGCATTTCTTCAGGCGAAGGAGGCGGGGGATAGCGCGATTGTAATCCTTATCGCCGGTAAACTGAGCGGAACGTTCCAAAGTGCGGTAATAGCAAAGGAAATGGCGGAATACGAGGAGATTTATATTGTGGATAGCCAGATTACGATTACCGGATTGCGTTTTCTTGTGGAGCATGCGGTGAAGCTGAACAGGGAAGGGAAAAGTGCGAAGGATATCGTCAAGATTCTGGAAGAATTGAAGGAGCGGATTGTACTCCTTGCTATCGTGGATACACTGGAATACCTTCATAAGGGCGGCCGCTTATCCAAATCCTCTGCCATTCTCGGTTCGCTTTTGAAGTTTAAGCCTATTATTACACTGAAAGATGGTGCCATCGGAGTACTGGGCAAAGAAAGAGGTACGAATAAAGGGATTGGTAAGATCCTGGAGATCATAGAGGAGCAGGGGGGCTTGGACAGCAATTATCCGGTCTACTATGGATATACGGCAGATGATGCTAAGACGAAGCAGCTGATGGAAAGTGTTAACAGCAGATATCATATTAAGGATGCCAAGATCTATCCGGTGGGTTGTGTTGTCGGCACCCATGCCGGGCCCGGTGCCTGTGTTATTACCTATATCAAGGCATAACCGGAGAGTTACGCTGATCAGGGGTCCGTATCCAATCTATGTAAGCAGGTAGCATAGGGCATACCTGCACTTGGTTTATATATCTCTATTATGGTAAAATGGGAAGCTTGTTCCGGATCATCTTTGGCTCGGGCAATGCAGAGGAAGCGGTATTTCATGCCTGTTTCCTCACGCATTGCTACGGCAATTGGAAGATAGCGGAAGGGGGCCTCGTTCCTCTTCATGGCATTGTGGAAAAGTAATGCATCATAATAGGATATGCACGGTTCGTAGACCCAATTTTTTGGCATAGGAAGTACCTCATGAAGAGCGTTACTATATCATATGCAGCATCAAAGCAAAAAGTAAGTGCTGAACGGTAACGATTATTCGTGGATATGGTTTCGCCTGCGGTAGAGATTTTTGAATTCCGTAGGGGTACATTCTTTGAAGCCTTTGAACACGCGGTTGAAGGTAGCTATGCTGGAAAAACCGGAACGCATGGCAACCTCCGTGATGGAGAGATCAGGGTCAAGCAGAAGCTTCTCGGCTTCCTTGACCCTCCTTTGATTCAAATAATCATAAAAGGACATATTCGTATATTGCTTAAAAAGCCGGGAAAAATGAAATTTGCTGAAGCCCGCTACATCTGCAACCGTCTCCAGAGTAACGGTATCGGAATAATGGTGATTGATGTAATCAAAGATAAGATTAAATTTCTCGATATATTCTTTTTGCTTATTCAGTTTGACATCCGGAAACAGATTTTCTGTATTCAGGCAGCTTCGTCCGGTTACCACGAACATTTGGATGATTAAAGCGTAGATGGCCGCTTCCCGGAGCGTGTTGCTGCTGCGGTACTCCTCGCTAATTTGGCCGAAGAGCTCCGCCATGCGGGAATGAATATCGGGAGCAGTATCTGGCGTAATCAGGCGGGGCTGGTTCAATACGGGCAAAATATTAGCCAGGCCTTTCAGATTGCTGATCAGGGAGAAGTCAATGAGGAGTATACGGCGTACGCCCCAGGACGGGGCTTCCAGTTCATGCAGTTCGCCAGGAGGGATGATCAGGATATCTCCCTCCTGCAGGGTATAGGTTGTCCTGCCGATATGAATGGTATAGATATTCTCGATTGGCATAATCATCTCAATAGCGGTATGCCAATGAACGGAATAATGATCCGGCTCATTGTTGTTATGGAGCAGGATCGATGTATCCTTCTGATAGTCTACTTTTTCATAAATTCCATCCATAATTCTCATCTTGGCTCTTGACCCCTCTCCCCTTGTATTAATGGCAGATCTTTTTTGAACCGTTTCTTTTCTTTGCTCCCGGCAGGCCGATTTTGCAATAAATATTGCTATTATTTCAGCTATTGCAGAACAACACCGAATTTGTCAAATCCGTATAAAAATATAAACGGAAGGAGTGGTTTATTAGTTATAATATCATAGAGTTAAGTTTAATATAAATCAATATATTTGTAAACGGGGATTTGTTAATTCAATAAATTATTTTGCTCAATTTAATTTCTGCTGAAAAATCGCAAATAGTGAGATTATTATAGCAATATATGATAGGTCAAAAAGAAAATTTTGCTTTAGACTAACATTATGAACACGGTGCGGAAGCAGCATCTTTATCAGTTTGTAGGGAATGGAAATTAGTGATGAGAATCGGACTCAGAGGACGACCTGGTCCTCTGAGGAACTCTCATCCCACCGGCAGAAGAACTAAAATTTTCGTAGGATAGAATCAATCTGATTTTATTGTTGAGTCATTAAACAAAGTGTGATAAGATGCTTATAAATGAGTAGATTTAAAGAGTTGGAATAGACAGAAACAAAAATAGGAGGAATTTAGATGCAGGATAACATGGCATACAGGAATGAAGGGCTGAGCTTTGAGGAGAGAGCAAAGGATCTGGTATCCAGAATGACTCTGGAGGAAAAGGTATTTCAGACACTCTATACGGCCCCGGCGATTGAGAGGCTTGGTGTTAAGGCTTACAATTGGTGGAATGAGGCACTGCACGGAGTGGCCCGTGCCGGCGTAGCTACGGTATTTCCCCAGGCTATCGGGCTGGCGGCGACCTTTGACGAAGATTTATTGGAGGAGGTTGCAGATGCCATTTCCACAGAAGGCAGAGCTAAGTTCAATATGCAGCAGAAATATAATGATACGGATATCTATAAAGGGCTGACCTTCTGGTCTCCCAATGTGAATATATTCCGGGATCCCAGATGGGGAAGAGGTCATGAAACCTATGGCGAGGACCCCTATCTGAGTTCAAGGCTTGGTGTAAGATTTGTCCAGGGCATCCAGGGACACGATGAGAAATATCTCAAGGCGGCGGCATGTGCAAAGCATTTTGCCGTACACTCCGGTCCGGAGGATATCAGACATAGCTTTAATGCGGAGGTATCCACGCAGGATCTTTATGAGACCTATCTTCCCGCTTTCCGGGCCTGTGTTCAGGAGGCGAAGGTAGAGGCGGTGATGGGCGCTTACAATCGGACGAACGGGGAGCCTTGCTGCGGCAGCAAGACTCTGCTGGAGGATATTCTGAGAGGGGAATGGGGGTTTGAGGGGCATGTGACCTCCGACTGCTGGGCGATTAAGGACTTCCATGAAGGCCACATGGTGACCTCGACTCCGGTAGAATCCGTAGCTCTGGCGATGAATAACGGCTGCGATCTTAATTGCGGTAATCTGTACGGCAACCTGCTTTATGCGGTCAGGGACGGTCTGGTTCAGGAGGAAACCCTAGACCGGGCGGTAACGAGACTGGTAACGACACGAATGAAGCTTGGATTGTTTGATGATCAATCCAAGGTGCCTTTTAATCATATCGGCTATGAAAAGGTGGATTGTGTTGAACACAAGCACTTAAATCGTAAGGCCGGCAGAAAATCTATTGTATTGTTAAAGAATGAAAATAATCTCCTTCCCTTAGATAAGAGCAAAATCAGGACAGTGGGCGTCATAGGCCCGAATGCCAATAACAGGAAGGCGCTGGTGGGCAATTATGAAGGCACTGCCTCCGAATATATTACTGTTCTGGAGGGAATCAAGGACTATCTTGGAGAGGATGCCCGGGTATTCTATTCCGAGGGATGTCATTTATTTAAGAACCGCATTCAGGGACTGGGTGAGGAGAATGACCGCCTTGCAGAGGTCCGTGCCGTATGCGATGTGAGTGATGTGATCATTGCCTGCTTCGGCCTGGACCCGGGCCTGGAAGGGGAGGAAGGCGACCAGGGCAACGAGTTTGCCAGCGGTGACAAGCCTAACTTAAACCTTCCCGGTCTCCAGGGTAAATTGATACAGGAGCTTTGGAACAGCGGCAAGCCGGTGGTACTGGTGCTTCTGTCCGGCAGTGCACTCAGTATCCCATGGGAAGCAGAGCATATACCGGCCATTGTCCAGGGATGGTACCCGGGAGCACAGGGAGGAAGAGTGATTGCAGAGATGCTGTTCGGAGAGTATTCTCCGGAGGGCAAGCTGCCGGTAACTTTCTACCGTACCTCGGAGGAGCTTCCTGAATTCACGGATTATAATATGAGGGGAAGGACCTACCGTTACATGTCCGAAGAAGCGCTGTATCCTTTTGGTTATGGTTTATCCTATACCGAATTCGAGCTGGAGAAGATCTGTGTTGATGCGGATGCAATTGAGCCGGGCAAGGCCGTGACCTGCCGTGCGGATATCAGGAATACGGGCAAAGTTGCCGGAGCAGAAACGCTTCAGGTATATGTCAAGGTGAAAGCGGAGGGGGCTCCCAACTATCAGCTGAAGGGATTGAAAAAGGTCTCCTTGCAGCCGGGTGAACAGAAAACCGTTACCATTACATTAGAGGACGAAGCTTTTGGGCTGTATGATGATAATGGAAAGCTGGTGCTGCGGGAGGGAGAATATGAATTATTCATCGGCAGCAGCCAGCCGGATGACAGAAGCATTCGGTTAACAGGCAGAAAACCCTACAGTAAAACCCTGCACTCCAGGCAAACGGTTACTCTTTCATGAACAGAAGACCGTTCATGATCCGGTACTTTGTACCTCTGATGTGTACTCCTTTTGCGGGCACACCAATGCACATACACCGGTATCATGCCTGACGGCATGCTGCCATTCCAGAAGAGGGAAAAGCGGCGGGCAGACCACCGCCTTTTCCTCTTCTTAAATTAATAGGGCGAGGGTCTTTTGCTTCATGGGTGAAACAGCGGCAGGAGGCAGCCTGTTCATTTTGATGGAAAGAGTAGGAGAGAATTTATGAGCTATAATCAATGCTGGCTTAACTATCATCCAATTCCTGATTATCCGGATGCGGACTTGCTGACGGGCATCTATCTGTGGGGAACGAGGAAAACATCAGGAAATATGCTTCTTCAAAATGCCTGCCGGGAGCTGGAGCAGGCACTTTCACAGCTGCTTGGCATTCACGCTGAATATAATGAGTTGGAGGAGGAGCCGCAAACCCCTCTCAAGGGAGTGATACTGGGAGTAAGCAGCCACGAGGCACTCCAAAACAGAGCACAGGGGGAGGACTTGGGGGAAGAAGGCTATCTTATCCAGGAGCAGGCATCCGGACTTTATATTATCGGCAAGACAGAGACCGGAGTTTTATACGGAGTGTTCGGATTAATTCGCAGGATAGTGTCAGGATGCTCTTTGCGCGGTATCCAAGCAATTGAGAAGCCTATGAACCGCCTTCGTATGCTGAATCACTGGGATAACCTGGACGGAAGCATTGAACGGGGATATTCCGGTAACTCCTTCTTTTTTGAAAAGGATGAAATCCTCCTTGATGGGAGGACGAAGGACTATGCGCGGCTGGCGGCATTCATTGGCATCAACGGACTGGTTATCAATAATGTTAATGTCAAAGGAGCGGCCACCTGGCTGATAACCGACCGGTATCTTGGGAGGCTTGGGGAGATGGCACAGCTGTTTGCCGGCTATGGAATCCGGCTTTATCTAAGCGTTAATTTCGCAGCTCCGATGGAAATCGGCGGTATTGCCACAGCCGATCCCTGTGAGGAAGAGGTTGCCTCCTGGTGGAAGGACTGTGCGGATTGGATCTATCGGTACATACCGGATTTCGGCGGCTTTTTGGTGAAGGCGGATTCCGAGGGAAGACCTGGTCCCTTTACCTATGGGCGAAGTCATGCGGATGGAGCCAATGTTCTGGCGAAGGCCCTGCAGTCCCACGGCGGATTGTTAATTTGGCGCTGCTTTGTATACAATTGCCTGCAGGACTGGCGCGATTATAAAACAGACCGGGCCAGGGCGGCTTATGATAATTTTATCGGTCTGGACGGGGCATTCGAGGAGAATGTAATTCTTCAGATTAAAAACGGTCCCATGGATTTTCAGGTGCGCGAGCCGGTATCACCGCTGTTTGGCGGCCTGAGCAGAACAAATCAGATGCTGGAGGTGCAGATTGCCCAGGAATATACCGGGCAGCAAAAGCATGTCTGCTATCTGGTGCCCATGTGGAAAGAAATATTGAGCTTTGAGACCTATGCCAGGGAAACTGGCGGCACGGTTGCGGATATTGTATCCGGAAAAACCTATAATCAGATGAACTGTGGAATGGCGGCGGTGGCCAATACCGGAAAGGATGATAACTGGACCGGGCATGACCTGGCGGCGGCAAACCTCTATGGCTTTGGCAGGCTGTGCTGGAATACAGAGCTTACCTCGGAGGAGATCGCAAAGGAATGGATTGCTTTAACCTTCCCGGCGAAGGAAGCGGTGAGGCGGGTGCTATGGAAAGTTCTGAGGGACTCCTGGCAGATTTACGAGAATTATACCTCTCCCCTGGGAATCGGCTGGATGGTCAATCCCCACAGCCACTACGGCCCCAATGTGGACGGATATGAGTATGACAAATGGGGAACGTACCACAGGGCCGACCGAAACGGCCTGGGAGTGGACCGCACGGGAACCGGCACCGGCTACACGGTCCAATACAATGAGCCCAATGCTTCCCGGTATGGGAACATAGCCACCTGCCCGGAAGAGCTGCTGCTGTTCTTTCATTATGTCCGCTACGATCATCTTTTGAAAAGCGGAAAGACTCTGATACAGCATATTTATGACACTCATTTTGAGGGAGTGGAGGCAGTTGAAGATATGATAGAGAGCTTTCGAAGTCTTGAGGGCGAACTTTCGCAGGAGGTGTACCTGCGAATCGAAGAGCGATTGAATTTGCAGCTGGAAAGCGCAAAGGAATGGAGGGACTGCATCAATACTTATTTTTATCGAAAGTCAGGAGTAGAGGATGACAAACACAGAATGATTTATCGTTGAGCTGCCATGCAGAAATATATGGGTTCAGAGATTAGATTTCTGGCCGCTCGAAGCAGATAAAATTGGATAAGGAGGATAAGGAAATTATGATAATGACATTAAGATGGTTCGGAGAAAAGCATGACAGTGTATCTCTGGATAAGATCAGACAAATTCCAGGGGTAAGGGGAGTGGTATCCTCTCTGCATGATATTCCGGCAGGGGAAGCCTGGGGGCTGGAGGATGTTCTAAAGCTGAAGAAGACCGTGGAGGAAAGCGGACTTGAGCTGATAGGAATTGAGAGTGTGAATATTCATGAGGATATCAAGATAGGGCTTCCCTCCCGGGAGCATTATATTGAGAATTATAAGAAGTCCCTGGAGAGCCTTGGTAAGGCGGATGTTCATCTGGTATGCTACAATTTCATGCCCATCTTCGACTGGACGAGAACCGACCTGGCAAAGAAACTGGAGGATGGTTCCTATGTATTAGCCTATGATGAGAAGCTGATTCGGGGAATCCTCCCGGCAGATATGTTCGATCGCATGGAGAAAGAAAGCGGAGGATTTATTTTGCCCGGCTGGGAACCAAACCGCAGGGATGAGATCATGGGATTATTTGAGCAATATAAGGGAATAACTGCGGAGAAGCTAATGGAGAATCTGAAGTATTTCCTGGATTCCATCATGCCGGTTTGCGAAGAATACCGGATTAAGATGGCGATCCATCCCGATGATCCTGCCTGGAGTGTATTTGGTTTGCCGCGTATTGTAACCAGCGAGCGGGCATTGGAGGAAATTGCTGCCTTAAATGACAGCATTTATAACGGCTTTACTCTTTGCACCGGTTCGCTGGGCAGTAATTTAAGGAATGATCTTCCCCGGATTATACGCAATCCCAGGATTAGTGAAAGAATTCATTTTGCCCATCTGAGGAATATGAAATTTGAAGGGGAGGGAGTATTTCATGAGAGCTCCCATCTGTCCTCGGACGGCAATTTTGATATGTATGAAATTGTGAAGGCCCTGTATGAAACAGGCTTTGACGGTGTAATCCGGCCGGATCACGGAAGAATGATATGGGGTGAACAGGCGAGACCGGGCTATGGTCTGTATGACAGGGCTCTGGGCGTTGCATACTTAAACGGCCTGTGGGAGGCGATCCAGAAGAATAGCAGGAAGTAGGCTTCACGCATCAAAGTGAATAAAGCATGCAGCCGTTCGAATTCACATTTGCCGAGGATGGCTGCATGACGGATTTTTATGAAAGGGAACGGATCAATATGAAATTAACAGAGTATGAACAGTCCTGGAAGGAAAAAGGCTATGAACTGCCGGAGTATGACAGAGGGAAATTGAGAAAGAACACGACAGAAAATCCGTCCTGGCTGCATTTTGGAGCGGGAAATATATTTCGGGGTTTTCCGGCCGCGGATTTGCAGAAGCTTCTCAATAACAGGAACTATGACCGGGGAGTCATTGTGGCGGAAGGCTTTGACTATGAAATTATTGAGAGGGTGTACCGGCCTTATGATGACTTAAGTCTCCTGGTGGTCCTTAAGGCCGATGGCAGCATCGAGAAAAAAGTGATTGGCAGCGTTGTGGAATCCTTGACTGCGGACAGCAGCCACAGGCAGGAATGGTCCAGATTACAAGAGATATTCAGAAATTCATCCCTGCAGATGATAAGTTTTACGATAACGGAAAAGGGTTACGGCCTATACGACTCCAAGGGAGATTATTTGAGTGTGGTGGCGGAGGATCTTGGAGCAGGCCCGCAAAAACCCGGCCATATTATGGGCAAGGCAGCCGCTTTACTCTATGAGAGATACCTGGCCGGAGCGGCCCCGGTTGCCATGGTGAGTATGGATAATTGCTCCCATAACGGGGATAAGCTGTATTCTGCAATCAGAGAGTATGCAAAGCACTGGGCAGAGAAGGGGTTTGTACCTCAGGGATTTCTGGATTATGTTACAGATGCGGGCAAAGTGTCCTTTCCCTGGAGCATGATTGATAAGATCACACCAAGACCCGACGAGCAGGTAAAGCGGATCCTTGCGGAGGATGGTTTTGAGGACACGGAGCTGATTATTACCGGTAAGAATACTTATACTGCTGCCTTTGTCAACGCGGAGGAGACGCAGTATCTGGTCATAGAAGATCATTTCCCCAACGGAAGGCCTCCCCTTGAGATGGCGGGCATCCTGTTCACGGACCGGGAAACGGTTGATAAGGTAGAGAAGATGAAGGTGTGTACCTGCCTTAATCCCCTCCATACCGCGCTGGCGATCTTTGGCTGTCTGCTGTCCTATCGGACCATTTGGGAAGAGATGCGGGATCCGGATCTGGTTCAGCTAGTGAATAAGATAGGCTACACCGAAGGCATGCCGGCGGTGGTGAACCCGGGAGTGCTGGATCCCCGGGAGTTTATTGAGGCGGTGCTTAAGCTTCGGCTTCCGAATCCCTTCATGCCGGATTCGCCCCAGAGAATAGCCACGGACACCTCCCAGAAGCTCTCCATCCGATTTGGAGAAACCATCAAGGCGTACCAGGCCAGCAAGGAACTGCAGGTTACGGATCTGGTCTATATTCCTCTGACTTTGGCAGGCTGGTGCAGGTATCTGATGGGTACCGATGACAGCGGAAAACCCTTCGCACCCAGTCCGGATCCGCTGCTTTCAGAGGTTTCAGGGTATCTGAGGGAGATAGGTCTTGGGGATAAGAAGATAGCAGAAGGAGCTCTTAAGCCGATTCTATCCAATGATAAAATATTTGGTGTGAATCTCTACGAGGTTGGGCTGGCAGAGAAAATAGAAGGAATGCTTCTGGAGATGATCGCAGGGCCCGGTGCGGTGAGGGCGACATTGCAGAAATATTTAGGATAATACTTGAGATAATACTTAGGATAGTATTTCTGCAAGGCGTATCAATTGCAATTTTATAGGATTAGGTGGAAGTATCGCTGGAAATGTTGTATAATTTTTCTGATAACAGTGAAAGTTGGTGCAAAGCGAAGCTATAAAATTGGGAGGTAAAATGAGAAGCTGTATAAATAGAATAGAGTTCACATACTAACGGGGGATGACGCCAAAGTCAGTGAGATGTTAGATACACCTACTGCTGGATGATGGTTGAGAGCCGTCATACATTGACCGATACAATTATTAAAACCGGTAATAGTTCGGATAAAGAGATGAAATATGCTCTTTTGAAGCAGGAAGCAGAAGTATTCGCAGTTTCAAGAGAACAGCGGAGAATTGGTCACTACTTATATCAAGCCTGAATGGATTTATCCAAGAGTAAACAGAACCCCGCCCTTATAATATTTGATTTTCAAATATTAGGAGGGTTTGGTGTGAGCAAAAAAGAAGAAAATAGCGCATTTATATGTGTGCATTGCGGCATGGAGGTTTTAGCGTTAACGAACGGAAGTTACCGTAATCATTGCCCTCATTGCCTGTATTCCATGCATGTGGACAATATACCCGGAGATAGAGCGAGCAGTTGCAAGGGATGCATGAAACCAATCGGCATCGTCTATCACAGTAAAAAGGGCTACCAAATTAAGCACAAATGTGAAAAGTGCGGATTTGAGAGAACCAATAAAGTTGCATGTAATACAGTGATGCCTGACGACCTGGAACAGGTTATAAGATTATGTAATATGCAGCCGCAGAAAGCAGTTTACCTTCGCCCCGGGCGATGAGTAGTCAGAAAAAAAGGAAGGCTGTTGCTTAATGATGAATCATTTTGTTAAGCAACAGCTTTTGTTGTTAGCTTGCTCATTAAAATATATTTTGCTTCATACCTTATTAGGCTGGTACAAGTAGATTGTTGCATAGCTGTATGTTATAATGTCGTCAGACACTATTTTGGGAATTTATGCATGTACATGGTCCAGGGGAGAGCTTGCAATATCATAGGCATCTATGATTATGGTATAATTTCCTTAACTTAAAAGATAAATCGATATTGAAAGATGGGTGTATGGCAATGGAGACAATACTGGTAATGGAAGATGATGAGGGACTGAACCGGGGGATCTGTTTCTCACTGGAGAAGGAGGGGTACCGGGTGTTTGCAGCGGACGGACTTCTGCAGGGAAAGCGGCTGCTTCGGCTCCATCCGGTTGATTTGGTTCTTTTGGACATTGCCCTGCCGGATGGGGATGGCTATGCCTTCTGCAAGGAGCTGAGGGAATATTCTGATTTGCCGATAATCATGCTGACAGCCAGGGATCTGGAGACGGATGAGATGCTTGGCTTTGAGGCCGGGGCGGACGACTATATTACAAAGCCCTTCTCCCTGTCGGTGCTGAAGGCCAGAATTGCGGTTCAGCTCAGAAGAAATGCCCTGAACAGGGAAGCAGGGCAGAATAAGCTCCGTTGGCTTGTTTCTGCGGACATTCGATTATGCAAGGATACCGGCAAGGTATTTAAGGCGGAACGGGAGCTGGATTTGAGCCTGACAGAATATAAATTGCTGAAGCTGTTTCTGGAGAATCGGGGACAGTTACTGCTGAAGGAGCAGATTGTGCAAGCGGTCTGGGATACGGAGGCTAATTTTGTTGATGAGAATACGCTGCCGGTTAATATAAGACGGCTCAGGATGAAGCTGGAGGAGGAGCCCTCCAGGCCCAGGCTGATTAAGACAGTTCACGGAATGGGATATCTATGGAACGAAGGGGTTACGGAAAATGAAAATTAATCTTCTTATCATGGGAGGCGCTCTTCTTCTGTGCCTGTGTACTGCCCTGGGGTGCTGGCTTTATCTGAACCGAACCCTGAACAGGGTCAGCCGTATCATCGGCCACTATCTGGCCAAGCAAAAGCCGGAGGACAGTGATGTCGCCGAAACCAGAGAGGCCAAGCTGGTTAGTCAGCTCAGACAGCTAATCTCTATTTCGGATCATGAGGCAAGGAGTGCGAGGGAGGAGAAGGAAGCCGTGACACGGCTGGTATCGGACTTATCCCATCAGCTGAAAACTCCGCTCTCCAACATAACCATGTATACGGAGCTGTTAAGAGAAGGGAATCTCTCCGAGGAGGAGCGGCAGGAGTTCCTGCTGCGAACCGGTGAGCAGGCAGCCAAGATGGAATGGCTGATGAAGACCCTTCTTAAGGCCTCCCGCCTGGAAACCGGCATGATTGAATTTGAGGCGGCGGCTCATTCCATCAAGGAGACAATAGCGGCAGCCGTTGGTGCGGTATACGGACAGGCAGAGGGAAGGGATATCCGGATTCGGATGGAAGAATTCCCTGATTGCAGACTGCTGCACAACCCGAAGTGGACTGCCGAAGCGATCTCCAATCTCTTGGAAAATGCAATAAAATATTCACCCCGGGGATCTGAAATCAGAATATCCCTGGAGCAGCTGGAGATTTATACCCGGGTGAATATTATTGACCGGGGAATTGGAATTGCGCCTGAGGAATACAATCTGATCTTCAAGCGCTTCTATCGGAGTAAGCAGGTGGAACAGCTGGAGGGCTCCGGACTGGGGCTGTATCTGGCGCAGCTTATTCTGGAGAAGGAGGGCGGTTATATCACGGTAAGCGCGGAGCTGGGGAAGGGAAGCTGCTTTTATCTGTATCTTCAGAATGCGAGGCAATAACCTGTTTTCAATCTGTGGATTCTTACAATTTTGTAAGAATCCTTTTTCTATTTGTTATGAAGCTGTAAGAATTGCCTGCTACAATGAAGAAAATATACGCAATGAAGCAAGACATAAGCGGTGAAGTAAAATAGACACAATGCGGCATTAGGATAGCAGAAGGAGGAATAAGATGAGTATTCTGACAACGAAGGGATTAAAAAAATATTATTTAAAGGAGCCAAATCTGGTCAAGGCATTGGATGGTGTGAACCTTGAGGTGGAGAAAGGGGAATTCATCGCCATTGTGGGTACCTCGGGAAGCGGAAAATCCACACTGCTGCATCTGCTGGGTGGGCTTGATTATCCGTCGGAGGGAACGGTTACAGTATGCGACCGCGAGCTATCCGGCTTTCGGGAAAATGAGCTTACGATTTTCCGCAGAAGGAATATCGGCTTTGTCTTTCAGAATTATAATCTGGTGCCGATTCTGAATGTATATGAGAATATTGTACTCCCCATGGAATTGGACGGAGCTATGACAGATGAGACCTTTGTGGAGGATGTGATTGCCACCCTGGGGATCGAGGATAAAAAATACAGCATGCCCAGTCAGTTGTCCGGCGGACAGCAGCAAAGAGTGGCGATCGCAAGGGCGCTGGCGGCCAAGCCTGCCATCCTGCTGGCGGACGAGCCGACGGGGAATCTGGACTCCAAAACCTCCCAGGAGGTCATCGGACTGCTTAAAACCTCCGGCAGGAAGTTTAACCAGACCATCGTCATGATCACCCATAACGAAGTCCTGGCCCAGATGTGCGACCGGGTAATTCATATTGAGGACGGTAAGATCATATGAGAAATAACAATAAAAGAATTATCAGGAAGCTCTCCCGGCGGAGCCTGAAGAAAAATAAGATGCGAAATCTCTTTGTAATAGCAGCAATTGTCCTGACCTCGCTGCTGTTCACCACCCTTTTCTCCATGTATTACGGGATAGCTCAGATTACCCAGGAGCAGACGATGCGCCAGGTAGGGACCAGGGCACACGCCGGACTCAAGAATGTTACCATGGAGCAATATGAGAAAATTGCCTCCCATCCCCTGGTGAAGGATCATAGCTATAATATTCTCATCGGAATGGCTGAGAATCCCGAGCTGATAAAGCGCCAGACGGAAATCCGGTATACACAGGAAAAGGATTTGAGCTTTGGTTTTGTTCGTCTGAAGGAAGGCCATCTGCCTAGGGAGGAGAAAGAAATTGTAGTAGATACGGTGGTACTGGATCTCTTAGGGCTTCCGCATAGACTAGGGGAGGAAGTGACCCTAATCTATACTTTCTTAGGAAAGGAAAGACAGGACACCTTTATCGTATCCGGCTGGTATGCCGGGGATATGGTTAGTAAAGCCAGCCAGGTATATCTGTCCGGGGCATACTGGGATAAGCTTTCGAAAGACTATACGGAGCAGGATTTTATCAAGGGCTATCAAACCTATCTAACCGGAGCAGGGCTGATTCAAGGGGATTTGGTCTTTGCCGATTCGAGGAATATTGAAGAAAATATGGTAAAGGCAATTACGGAAAGCGGCTATCCGGCAGAGGAGATCGCATACGGAATCAATTGGGCATATTATTCTGAAGCGGTTGGGGAAGCGGATCCCTTCAGCATTATCATAATTGCAGTCGTATTTTTTGTAATCATGCTTACGGGATATTTGATTATCTATAATATATTCCAGATTTCAATTATCGGAGATATCAGGTATTATGGGCTTTTGAAGACGATAGGGGCTACAAAGAGGCAGATCAGGGGACTGGTTCTGCGCCAGGCCGTCCTTTTGTCCTGTATCGGAATCCCTATCGGTCTGCTGCTTGGCTTTTCTGCCGCCAACGTATCTGTACCGATGCTGCTTAATGCGGGAAACCCGGATATGAACACGGTGGATTTTCATCTGCAGCCCAATCCCTATATCTTTCTGTTCGCGGTAGGTTTTTCCCTGATCACGGTCTGGATTGGCTGCAGAAAGCCGGGTAAGATTGCAGGAAGCGTATCTCCGATTGAAGCGGCGAAGTACTGTGAGGTAAATTCCGTAAGGAAGGCGAAGAAGAGATCCACCCGGGGTGCAAAGTTACCGCGCATGGCATGGTCCAACCTGAGAAGGGATGTGAAAAAAACGGTATTTACGATTCTTTCCCTGTCCCTGAGCGTGATTCTGCTGCTTCAGGTGGTTACCTTCAGAGAAAGCTTCAGCATGGACCTGTATCTGGAAAATGTTCTTACCGGTGATTTTATGATAAGCTCGGTGGCCTTGGGTAATTTTCGTTCGGAAGCGGGTCTGGAGCTGCCGGAGGATTTTTATGAAGCTGCTAATGCCCAGGAGGGGGTAGAAAGCTCTGCCCGGATGTATACGACGGAGAACAGGCAGAGTCATAGTTTAACCGAAGAAGGAAGAAGACGGTTTGAGGAGCTTTATGAGGAGGGTCTGCTCTGGGTCGATGAATCAGAGGAGCATCCTAATATTCCGATGATTCGGGGAGTGATCGATCAAAAGGATCCTATTGAGGAAGTAAGATATGCCTATGATGAGAAGCTTCTTGAGAAGCTGGATATTCTGGAAGGGGAGATGGATTTGGAGAAGTTTGGAAGCGGACGCTACATTCTGGTTGCTGTTTATCCGGATATGGAAGAGACTTACTATCATCCGGGAGATAAAATAAAGCTGAATTACCATACCCCCGATTCTGTTCAGGAGATACTTCGCGATGAGGAGGGAAATTACAAACAGTATGCCTGGAAAAATGACAGCAGCCAGGAATATGAGGTCATGGCAGTTGTTGATATTCCTTACAGCCTGACAACGAAAAGCTATGCTCCGAATTCCCTGACGACAATTCTTCCGGTGGAGGAGCTTCTGGCAAAAGGCACTGATGCGATATGCTTTAATGCATCTTATTGGATTGAGGATGATAAGGAAGCCGCTTTTCAAAGCTTTGCCGAGAGCTATACCACCCGGATTGATCCAAATACAAACTATGAATCCAAGGAGACTTTGAGAGGGGAGTTTTCCGGTATGAGCCAGGCCATCAATTTGGTGGGAGGAGCATTGAGCTTTATCGTGGGTATGATAGGAGTTCTTAATTTTGTTAATACAATGCTGACCGGCGTCATAACGAGGAAGCGGGAGCTGGCCATGCTCCAGAGCATCGGCCTGACAGATTCTCAAATGAAGCGGATGCTCTTTTATGAAGGGTTATGTTATATTATCCTGACTGCGGCCATCAGCGTAAGTGCAGGCTCCCTCTTCTCACTAACCGCGGTCAGAGCCTTGGGAAATGTGGTTGCCTATTTTGATTATCAATTCTCCCTGCTTCCCCTTGCGGCCCTGCTTCCGATATTTCTGCTGATCGGGCTTCTGGTGCCGGAGATTTCCTACCGCCAGGCAAAGAAACAAAGCATAATAGAGAGGCTGAGGGAGGCGGAAGGATAAAGAGGGTAAAGAGCTTTATTGAACGAAAAAAAGAAAGTCAGAGTGTGGCTGTATCATAAATATTAATGAGTGATCAATAGATAAGAACCATGGATAGGAGAGAACGGCATCTCTTATCCACGGTTCTGTTTTTTTAAAATTAAATCAATACCATCGGCTGAATTATCTTCTTGTCATATCCTCGTATTCCGGGCGGGGAAGACTGTTAGAGGGTGCCATACAATTGTGATTTTCACAAATGTAATACGTGATCTTCTCATTAATGGTCCGGTAATCCCGAATATACCCTGCAATGGAAAGAAGCTCTTCTTCGTTGTCCTGGGTTTTCAGCAATGTGACGGTGTTCGGTTCAAAATGCTCGGATAAATATTCCCTCAGTTCGGATATATCCTCCTTCTCATCGGCGACACAGACAATCTCTTTGGAGGGATAAAGAGCTTCAAGAAAAGCGATCAGAGCAAAGCTGTGGCCGGAGGGATATTCCTTCACCTGACCTGCCAGGAAGCGCAGCTGCTTGTCGGCATATTCCAGCATCTTGGGATCGGCGGTCAGATGAGCTAACCGCTGGAGAGCGTAAGCCGCAACGGAATTGCCGGAAGGCAGGGCACCGTCATAAAGCTCCTTGGGCCGGTAGATTAATTGTTCAGCATCGGTTGCATTGAGGAAAAAGCCGCCGTATTTGTCGTCCCAGAAGAGCTCCAGCATATCGCCCGCAAGCCGGAGGGCTTCCTTGATATATTTGGTCTCAAAGGTGGCATCGTACAGGGAACACAATGCCATGCAATAAAAAGCATAATCGTCAAGCATACCGTAATGGGCTGCATTGTCGTCCCGGAACCTGACATAAAGCCGTCCATTCTCGTCGGCCAGCCTGGTCCGGATAAACTCTGCCGCTTGCTGGGCCGTCTCGGCATAATCCTTTCGTAAGAACACCTTGGCGGCGGTGGCATATGCGGTAATCATCAGGGAATTCCAGGAGGTCAGAAGCTTGTCATCCTTATGCAGCTTACTGCGGTCACGGCGATAGGAATACATGCCGTTGCAGACCCGCAGCACCCGCTCGTTGTCAGATTTAAGCTCTGTGGATTTGATCAGGTTAGGGATGGAAGCACCTTCAAAATTCCCTTCCTTTGTAATATTAAAATATTCACAGAAAAAGGAACCGTCCTCATTGCCGAGAACAGCCACCGCTTCCTCCGGAGTGAATACATAATATTTTCCCTCCACTCCTTCGCTGTCCGCGTCCTGGGCACAATAAAACCCGCCTTCCGGGTCCGTCATCTCCCGGCGGATATATTCCAGTATCTGTTCGGCGACGGTCCGGTAGACCGGATTCTTGGTATATTGATAGGCCTCGGTGTAGGTGATTGCCAGCAAAGCGTTGTCATAAAGCATCTTCTCAAAATGAGGCACCAGCCATTTGGCATCGGTGGAGTAGCGCGAGAAGCCGTACCCGATATGATCATAGATGCCTCCGCGGTACATGTGCATCAGGGTATTTTCCACCATGAAGAGCACTGTCTCATCTGCCTCCAGCTTTGCATAACGGAGCAGGAACATGAGATTGTGGGGTGTGGGGAATTTGGGCTCGTTGCCAAAACCGCCGTAGTCATGATCGAAGTTCTGGCTGAATTGGGTGATGGCAAGGTCGATAGGTTCTCTGGTCGCCCGGGTACTTTCCGAGGAAGTCTCGAATTCCCTTTTCATAATATCGGCAATCTGGTCACCGGTTCTCAGCATAGAGGAGGGATTTTTGCCCCATTTGACCGCAATTTGATCTAAAAGCTCCATCAGGCCGAGGATTCCGTACTGGGTATGCTTGGGGAGATAAGTCGCGGCATAGAAGGGCTTTTGATGTGGAGTCATGAGGATGGTCAGCGGCCAGCCGCCATGTCCCGTGGTGGCCTGGCAGATGGTCATATAGACTGTATCAATATCCGGACGCTCCTCCTTGTCCACCTTGATGCAGACAAAGGATTCGTTTAGCAGGGCTGCAACCTCCTCGTCCTCAAAGGATTCCCTGGCCATGACATGACACCAGTGACAACAGGAATATCCAATACTGAGAAATACTGGTTTGTTTTCTCTTTTAGCAAGCTCGAAAGCTTCCGATCCCCAAGGGTACCATTTAACAGGGTTATAAGCATGCTGTAATAGGTAAGGGGATTTTTCAGCGATTAATTTATTTGGTATTCTGGTAGTACCCTGACCTTTATTTGTTACATGTTCGGTAGTATTCATAGACGCACTCCTTATTGACATATTTGTTTATACAAATAAACTTATTTAATTATTATGCCAATAAGGAGTGGAGATTATTTAATTGAATATTTTTAAGACTAAGAAATTACACAACATATAAAGAATGCGAAGTAACTATGATTCAGTTTATGCTTATTAGCTATTTTTAATAGGCTTGAAATTCGGTACATTTAAATGATTCGTCAAAGTCAATCTCTGATATTCCACAAAAAGGTATATCAAATCCCCTTATGTTCTATGCATAACCTATTTGCTTTTGAAGCTTGTTCTTTAGATGAATATTGAAAAGACAAATCCGGCATCCATTCATGTAAATCAAGTTCTATTTTTATGTTCAGTTGTCTGTTTTTGGATATAATTGCTGCTATTTGCAAAGCTCGTGTATACGGAGATGAAACAATTATATAAAGACTATCTTTTGCACAATATATCAACCTCCGATAAAATAAATTTTTAAATACTCTGTTCTGATAAATCACTGTTTTGCAATTATAACTATTGCGTACATTAAAATAAGGAGCAGGCATTTCACCTACTCCCGTATTGCAGTTATAACAATTTCCTGTTATCTCTTTTGGTATACAGGATACGCCTGACTTCCATTATTTTAAACTCATCATCTCCATCATTAATTAAAACATAGTAAATCACAAAGTTTTTCACGTATATGCGGTAGTATGGATACTTTCTGTCTTTAGCTGAAGGATATGGTTCGAAACTCTCTGGACATGCCAGTCTTTCCCTAATAGCTTCTTCAATCTTATCTACCAAAAGATAGGCGGCATGGGGGTTTTTTAAATGATAGGTAATATAATCTGTTATTTCAGCCAAATCCCATTCAAATAATGGTAAAAACCGTACACTATATTTTTTTTCCACCATTAATTCTCTCCCTTATTCGAGAAAAGGTTTCATCTGGGGTATATCTGGTATCGTCTAGTGCAGCCGATTTATCTGCTTCATCTAGTTTTAATTCAATATCATCTGTTAATTCCGCAAATTTTTCGAGGCTCATAACAACCATAGAACCATATCCATTCTTAGTTAAATATACAGGCTCTCCCTCACGAACGACGTTTTCTATCTCTGGAAATTTATTTCTTAAGTCTGAAACAGGTCTGATATGAATCATTTCAAGCACTCCTTTATCAATATATTATCACAATATTATCATGAATTTATTATAAAGCAGTATGAGGTTACTGTCAATAAGTTGTTTTTATCAATACAAGGGTTTAAAGCATCTGTTGATTATCCTACGCTTTCTTGAATACCCTAAAAAAGTCTGTCTTACCAATTGATCTTCTTTATTTAAATGGTTTTCACTTATATAAGCTAATAAGATCCTTCACAAATATTTCTTCATTTGTAAATTGAATTTTATTGTTGCTTAAAAATCCATCCAATGATTGGATTGTTTTTTCAATAATAGAAATTTTCCATTTCTTGCTTAAATCTTTTTTAAAATTAATATAAATTTCATTTTTTAATGGTTCATATACTATTGAACACAGAGTATCCTCCTGACTAGTTTTATTTAAAACTTCAAAGGCTTCATTTATTCCAAAGCTATGAATATTATTATGAATATATTCATGAGCACAAATATATCTATCAGCACCTATACCATATACTTTATTATAATTTGCGTCCTTAAAATCCCCATTCGGAAAATTAGTCATAATAATAAAATCATTATGACTAGGACTTATTATATTTATATCATTTCCTTCTTCCAGAATATATGCATCACCGGTTTTATCAGCGATAATAGTATGTAGCCCTAAATCTGGGAATAATGGATTTCTAGGATACGAGATTACTCTTTTATTAAGAATTTCAAAAAATTCAGATGTTTTTCTTGTTTTCTTTAGCGCCTCATCAAAAACATCAAAAGCAAACCAATCATTTTCGTCACAACTTGATTTAAAACCTGGACTATATTCTACTGCTTGAGTACAGATAAAAAGACCCTCACTATTAAAACCAGCGATATCCCTGTATTTGTTATCTAATAAGCCTGAAAAGTAAAATAAGTTCATATCATTATAACTATTGACTTTTAGTTTTAAATCAATATCATCAGCATCGAAATTCATACCATAAATAGCTTTTTCTTGACTGTATACTGCAAAACTTGTACACATTTTGGAACCTCCTTTTAATATATAATTTTGTCATATAATATGCTTAGAGGATTTAGAGAATCATTTAGCTGTTTTACCATTGGATTCACCACTTTCTTAAACTTCCATCCATATGATATCACCAGGCATCTCAATAGTTCAACCTACATCATTTTTCAGAATCAAAAATGCGCCACTTGCAGTAACTCCTTATTGGCATATTTGTTTTAACAAGTTAAACCCATTTAGTTATTATGCCAACAAGAAGTGGAGATTATTAGATAAGATTTATTGCAGCGTTTACTTCGGAGGAATATCGGAAGATGGCAGGCGGTTCATGTGTTTTTTATAAGTCTTGGAGAAATAAGACAGGTTATCGAAACCACATAGCAGGGCAGCTTCTTCTACACTGTATTTACCGCTTTGCAATAATTTTTTTGCATTGGTACACTTCACGGTATTAAGAAAATTTACAGTGGTATAACCTGTAACCTCCTTAAAAATGTGGCAGAAATAATATTTGCTTACACCGACTTCCTCCGAAATACTCTGGATAGAAAGATTTTGAGTATAATTGTACTGTATAAACCGGATTGCTTTTTTGATCACTTCTATTTTGTTGTTTTTTATCTGCTTGGATAAGGAGGATTCGAGTATGGTGTAATTTCGATAAAGACTGATAACTAAATCCATAGTTGCCGCCTTGATTTTCGCTTTATAAAGAGTTTTTTGCGATTGAAATTCTTCTTTAATAATCTCATATTTCTCTCTTAGCTCTCTATCTTTTATCTGTCTTTGAAATACAACTTCTCCGATATCCAGATTAAATTCCTCACAAAATTTCTGGTCTATGATCAGGCAGTAGTAGATTGATTCGTCAGCTAAGGATTGGATATAATGGACATTGTTTGAATTGATAACAATGATTTCCTCCTTACTGGCGATGACACTGTCCGCATCTGCAATCACATTGATTGTCCCCTGAAGGACGTATAGGATCTCGAGATTTTCATGCCAATGGGGCAAAAAATCGGAGTGATGTTTTTTCATGGTATCCAAGTGGAAAATAATCGGAAACGAAGGATCCTTGTGTACATGGGGTTCGTATAAATTATTTGCGTTCATCATCGTCTTCCTCTATTAAAATCGAATTTAGCAATATAGTGTTAATTTACGGCAACTTCATTTCTTTACTTCATAACAGTTCAATTATACAATGAGGTTCAGAAACAAACAACTTTTTTGTAGGAAAGGAAGGTTTATATGTACGATTTCCCAATTGGCGTCATGTTGGATTCCTTTAAGCTGAGTACGAAAAACGCCATAGAAAAAGCGGCACTCCTTGGAGCAAAAGGCCTCCAGATGTATGCAACCTCCGGCGAGTACTCCCCGGAAGCGTTAACCGGAAGTAAAAGAAAAGAGCTTCTTGACATGGTAAAGTCAAATGGCCTTATTTTTTCGGCCTTATGCGGGGATTTAGGCCATGGCTTCGGCAGCAAAGACAAAAATCCCGAACTCATTGAAAAATCAAAGCGTATTATGGAGCTGGCAAAGGACCTGGAAACGGATATTATTACTACCCACATCGGTGTAATTCCGGCAGATAAGAATCATGAAAGATATAAGATCATGCAGGAAGCCTGCCATATCCTGAGCCGTTTTGCCGATTCCATGAAAGGGCACTTTGCAATTGAGACCGGGCCGGAGATTGCGGTTACCTTAAAGGAATTTTTAGATACCCTTAATTCAAAAGGAGTTGCAGTAAATCTTGACCCTGCCAATTTTGTAATGGTTACGGGAGATGACCCTGTCAAAGCCGTTTATACCCTAAAAGATTATATCGTGCACACCCATGCAAAAGACGGCAGACGGCTTCAGGTGAAAGATCCTGAAATTATTTACAAAATCAAAGACGACACGGCTGGTGATGCAGCCGAGTATGAATTCCTTTCTCAGGATACGGACCAGCCATTTATCGAACTTCCTCTGGGGGAAGGGGATGTTAATTTTAAGGACTATTTAAAGGCCCTGGATGACATTGGCTACAGGGGCTTCTTAACCATTGAGCGTGAAGTTGGGGCAAATCCCGAAGAAGATATTAAGAATGCAGTTGTTTTTCTTAACAGGATGAAAAGTTTATAGGAGGAAGTTATGGCAAAAATTAAAATCGGAATCATCGGTACGGGTTCTATCTCCGAACAGCATATAGAAGCTTACCTGAACAATGAAAATGTGGAATTGTATGCATTCTGTGATCTGAACGAAGAGCGTCTGAAATTTATGGCGGACAAATATAATGTGAAGCGGACTTTTACCGATATGAATGAAATGCTGAGCCTGAAGGAAATCGATGCGGTCAGCATATGTACCTGGAATTCCGCGCACGCACCCTGTACCATAGCGGCATTAAATGCAGGCAAACATGTCCTGTGTGAAAAGCCTATGTCGGTTTCCAAAGAAGCCGCACAGGCCATGAAGGAGGCGGCCGACAAAAATTCCAAATTGCTGATGATCGGTTTTGTCAGACGTTACGGAAATGACTGCAACATATTGAAGGAATTTATTGAATCCGATTATTTCGGTGAGATATATTATGCAAAAGCTACTTATCTGAGGCGGAAAGGGAATCCCGGAGGCTGGTTTGGTGAGAAGTCACGTTCCGGGGGCGGCCCGTTAATTGATTTAGGCGTCCACGTAATCGATCTGGTAAGGTTCTTAATGGGCAACCCGAAACCCGTTTCCGTATACGGAGCTACCTTCAAAAAACTGGGTGACAGAAGCAATATTAAGGGAAAGCAGTCTTATAAGGCCTCCAGCGCTACGGATCATGACATCTGTGATGTGGAAGATTTAGCTACCGCCATGATTCGCTTTGATAACGGGGCCCTTCTTTCCGTTGAAGCAAGCTTCAGCCTGAATATAAAGAAAGACGAAGGAAAAATAGAGCTTTTTGGTACAAAGGGCGGGGCCAAACTGGATCCGGAACTGGAGCTTTACAGTGAGATTAATGATTACCTGGCGGATGTTGCACTGGATGCGCAGACTTCTCTAAGCTTTGACGGCCTGTTTGCCAAAGAAATCGATCATTTCGTCTCCTGTATTATTGATGGGACACCTTGTGTTTCCCCCGCTCAGGACGGCATTGATATTATGGCTATTTTGGATGCAATTTATGAATCGGCCGCAACCGGCCATGAGGTAATCTTATAATACCATGGTATCTGGCGGCTAAGCATAAATATTATACAATAGAGAGGTTACAGAAATATGAAAGTATCGGTTAGTTCCTACAGCTTTGGAAAGCTGTTGTACTCGGGTGAAATTACACAGATCGACTGTATCCGTAAAGCAAAAGAGATCGGCTTTGATGCCATTGAATTTGTAGATATACTTGCACCGGAAGGTGCCACAAAGGAGGAGTATGCTAAAGCGTTGGCCAAAGAATGTAAGCGTCTGGATATACCGATCTCCTGCTTTACCTTCGGTGCTGATTTTCTAAATGGCAGCGGCGGTGATACCCATCTTGAAATTGAACGCGTGAAGAAGATGGTGGATATCGCGGTTATCCTGGGGGCCGATCTGGTGCGGCACGATGCCACCATCGGTGACGGCAGATCCTTTGATACCATACTGCCGATCCTGGCCGATGCTTGCAGGGAAGTTACGATCTATGCGGCCTCCAAAGGCGTCCGGACTACCGTGGAAAACCATGGATTTTTCTGTCAGGACAGCGACAGGATGGAGAAATTATATAATGCAGTCAGTCATGTAAATTTTGGATTGCTTACGGACATGGGTAATTTTTTATGCGCCGATGAACCGCCCGAAACAGCCTTAGGAAGACTTGCGTCCTACGCTTTTTATGCTCATGCTAAGGATTTTCACGTAAAATCCGCTATGATGCCAAGCCCTGGGGAAGGCTTTTTCAGGTCCAGAAGCGGCAATTATTTAAGAGGCGCTATTATTGGTCACGGAGATGTTCCAATCCTTCACTGCATCAGAGCGTTGAAAAATGCAAAATATGACGGCTATATTTCAATCGAATTTGAGGGGATGGAAGAAAATATTCAGGCTCTTGCAATCGGGTTGCATAATCTAAGGAATTATATCAAAGAGGCTTAAATATATCATTGAAATGTTAATACATACACTAAAAATGTTGCAATGTTATTTGTTGTATGTTAACATAGCAGAAGATAAACGGTAAAACGATGGAAAATAGAGGTATGATAATAGCTGGGGTGGAATTCATGGATTCCGCTCTAGTGCTATATACAGAGGTGTTTTGTATCAAAATATTGTTGCTTTTGATAAGATTATGATATAATGAAAGCGTAGTGAGCATGATACGAGCTTGCTCGTAAGCATGCGATCGGAGTTGGAGATCATGAACGAAGTTCATGATATAATGAAAGCGGAATGAGGAAATGCAAGCTTGCTTGCAATTTCCGATTGGAGCAACAAGATCATGAACATGATTTTTGTTCATGATATAATCTTTTATATTAGCACAATTCATTTATATAAAATAAAATTTAGTACTTGATATGAAGGGGTTATATTGAATGAAACGAGCAAAAATACAAGATATCGCTGACTTACTGAATATTTCCAGAGTGACAGTTTGGAAGGTCTTTAATAATAAAGAGGGTGTCTCAGAGGACATGAAAAGGAAAGTGTTAGAATGTGCGGCTGAGATGAATTATCAACCATCTAAGTTAACGGAAGCATTTGTTTCTTTACCTCCCAAAAAGCAAACCTTAGTGTCGGTGGTTGTATCACGTCCTGAAACATCAGCATTCTGGATGAGAATTATTCATCAGCTGGCGGAGGAGTTTTCTAATAGTGGAATTGGTTTAATGTACACCTATCTTCCGGCGCAGATTCCTGACGGATATACGTTGCCTCAATCTTTAATGGACGGAAGTATTCAGGGAATTATCATCATGAATGTATATGACCAGGCTACGCTGAATTTGTTGAATGAATTGTCACTTCCGAAAGTATTTCTGGACATTGTTACCGATATGCCCATCGAAACATTAAATGGGGATTTGCTGCTTTTGGAAGGCAGGGACAGTATTAAAGAGATTGTCACCTCTTTAGGTAAAATGGGACATCAGCATATAGGTTTTATTGGGGATATTCAATATGCCAAAACTAATATGGAAAGATACGAAGGATATGTCTCGGCAATGCATCAGATGGGAATACCCATTGATCCGGATATTTGCTACACCGGTAACATGACCGCGAAAACATATGTTGAAATTATCGAAGAATTTATGGATCATATGGAGCATGTACCGGATGCATTTGTATGTGTAAATGACCATGCTGCTAATCTATTGGTACAATATCTTGAGAGTCATGGATACAGAGTTCCGGAAGATGTGGCTGTATCGGGCTATGATGATAATAACGAATTTATTTATACCAAAAATTTAACCACCGTTCAGGTTAATAATTCTCAAATTGCCAAGCGTCTGGCAAAGCAATTGCTGTACAGAATAGATAATATGGAGGATCCCTATGAAATAACATATATACGTACAAAAGTTATTTATAGGAATTCCACACGCGTATAATACATGTATTATACTGTTAATACTAAATAAAACAGCCTTAGAAAAGTGAAAAGTGCTTTTCTAAGGCTGTTTTATTACCTGCGTCGATGCAAAGCGCGCATCTTGCACGAAGGTATTATGTTGGTCATGCCGACTCTTTATCGTCTAAGATTAATATTTGAACCATGGAAACATACGTTAAATAAAATAAACATTTTATTTATGGATTATTGCAGAAAATGTACTAAAAAGTGCCTATAAAGAATGTTTTAATGTATACACTTGTACATAAATTATGCAATAAATACATAAATAAACTTAAATTAAATTTATTTTTGGTGGAAATTTAAAAAAACATATTGACACAAGAAATAATATGGATTAAAATGTTGTTAATGATTTTGAAAAATACGTTAATATTAATGTTAATTAAATTAACATTTTGTCGTATGATTAGTTATTATGTTGCGTGATTTACAGATTATGAAAGGCAGGGATATCAATATGGAAAAAGATCCTGGTAAGAAAAGAATAAAAAGACGACGTTGGTCGAAAGATGACTCGCAGCTATCGTTTTTAGCATTACCCACATTTGTGTGGTATGTACTATTCAGCTATTTACCCATGTTTGGTGTGATCATCGCCTTTAAAAATTATAGAATCACTGCCGGTAAAGGTTTCTTATACAATCTGTTGCATAGTCCCTGGTCAGGAATTGGCAATTTTGTATATATGTTTAAATCCAACAGCTTTTTATTATTGCTGCGCAATACGATTCTGTACAATGTTGTTTTTGTTATACTGGGTATTCTAATTCCTGTAACCTTGGCGGTCATGCTTAGTTTGGTGCATAGCAAGTTTAAATCAAAGGTTTATCAGACCTGTATGTTCTTCCCTCATTTTTTGTCATGGGTAGTTGTAAGTTATTTCGTATTTGCATTCCTCAGTGCCGACAAAGGCATATTAAATCACGCTCTGGAAGCGATGGGACGTGAAACTGTTCAATGGTACATGGAACCGAAGTACTGGCCTTTCATTCTTGTTTTTATGAAGATGTGGAAAGGCGTAGGATATGGAACAGTAGTTTACCTTGCCAGCATAACTGGAATTGATTCTACTTATTATGAAGCTGCGGTCATCGACGGCGCCACAAAATGGAGACAGGTAAAATACATTACCTTACCGTTTTTAAAGCCAATCATAATCATGATGTTCATCCTAAGCATAGGAGGTATCTTCAGTTCTGACTTCGGTCTCTTTTATCAGGTAACCAGAGGAATACCGGCTTCTCTTTATGATGTATCCTCAACCATAGACACCTATATTTATAATGCCATAAGATCCAACGCACCCATCGGAATGACCTCTGCAACTTCGCTCCTGCAGTCAGCCGCCTGCTGTATCACAATTCTCTTTGCCAACTGGATTGTTAAAAAAGTGGATGACGAGTACGCGATTATTTAAACATGGCAACAGAAAGGAAGGGGAAGAAAATGTTTCAAAAAAATAAAGAAGAAGATTCTGCTTATAAATTAAATAGAATTTCGAAGCTGACGAACTTCTTATTTAATATTATTTTTGTTATTTGTGCCGGGACAGCGATTGTGCCCTTTATATTTGTAATTATGATATCCGTATCATCAAAGCAGTCCATTGCGAAGTGGGGATATCAGTTCATTCCTAAGGAATTTTCCCTGGATGCCTATATGTTCTTATGGAACGAAAAGCACACTATATTCGGAGCTTTTGGAATTTCACTGCTGGTGACAGTGCTGGGAACAATAATAGGCCTGATCCTTACTTCTTCCATGGGATATGTTTTATCCAGATCAGAGTTCAAATTAAAGGGATTTTTGACCTGGGTGGTGTTTATTCCCATGATTTTCAGCGGTGGTATGGTAGCTTCCTATGTGGTAAATATAAATATCCTACATTTAAAGGATACTGTATGGGCGCTGATCCTTCCTTTGGCGGTATCGTCCTACAACGTGGTTATATGTAAAACCTTTTTTAAGACCAGCATACCGGACTCCATCGTGGAGGCTGCCAAAATTGACGGTGCCAACCAGTTAAGTATTTATACGAGAGTTATTTTACCGATTTCAAAACCGCTGTTGGCAACCATCGGATTGTTTTTAAGCTTTGGTTATTGGAATGACTGGTTCCAGTCTTCGCTTTATATAAACAACAACAAGTTGATGTCCTTACAGGCTATATTGAACAATATTCAAAAGAACGTTGAATTCCTGGCAAATAATCCTGCTGCAGGCTTATCTCTTCAGGAATATAAGAACATGATGCCCACGGAGTCGGCAAGAATGGCCATTGCAGTATTGATTGTAGTACCCATCGCATGTGCTTATCCGTTTTTCCAGAGGTATTTTGTTTCAGGATTAACTATAGGATCCGTTAAAGGCTGATTTATTAAAAGTATCTATGCTTTAATAAATAAATATCAAAATTAGTAGGAGGTAGAAGTTTTATGAAAAAGAGGATCGCTTTATTACTATCGTTCGTGCTTGTCCTAAGTACAATCTTTATCGGATGCGGCGCTAAGGAGAACGATAAAAATGCAGGAAATCAGGGAACCAACGGCGGAGCTACAGCAACCGTGGCACCCGACGGAAAGGATAACACCCCTTCCGGCGATAAGGTAGTCACCTTAAAATGGATTGCTGTCGGAAGTGGTATGCCGGATAACTATCAGAGCTGGCTGGCTAAAATCAACCCTTATTTGGAGGAAAAGATCGGTGTTAACATCGAAATGGAGATCGTATCCTGGGGAGACTGGGGCAACAGAAGAAATATCATCGTTAACTCCGGTGAATATTTCGATATTCTCTTCACCGATGGCGGCAACTTTACCAGTGATATTGCTTTGGGAGCTTATTATGATATAAAAGACATTGTGAAGACAAGTGCTCCTGATTTATATGCCTATATCCCTGAAAACTACTGGAATGCAACTTCTATTGACGGAGGTTTATACGGAGTCCCTACTTATAAAGATTCCTCTATGTCAAACTATATCGTTTGGGATAAAGCAATGGCTGAGAAGTATGATATTGACTATGCCAATATTCATACATTGGATGCGCTTACCGAGCCTTTGAAGAAAATAGCAGAAGGCGAAGGAATCTATCCTTTCCCTATGGATCAGAACGGATTAAGTATGATACTCAGCGTATATGATGGTATTGGACTTGGACTTCCCGCAGTCGGCGTAAGATACGATGACCAGAACCGCAAGGTGGTAAATGTTCTGGAACAGGAAGACATTATGTCAAATCTTAAGATAGTTCACGATTGGTATAAATCCGGCATCATCAACACCGATGCACCTGCTACTTCTGAAATGCCTTCCTATAAGGCGGTAGGAATTGCCCAGGGATGGCCTTCCGCAGCTAAGACCACATGGGGACCCAATATGGGTGTGGAAGCAGAAGCTGTTCAGATCAACGACACAATCGTATCCAATGAAACTGTTCGTGGTTCTGTAAATGCTATTTACTCCGGATCTAAATATCCTGAGAAGTGCCTTGAATTCTTACAGCTTGTAAATCTTGATCCTAAGGTCAGAGATGCGTTCTATTATGGTGTTGAAGGAGAGAACTTCAATTATACCGCAGACGGTAAGATTGAAAAGCTTAATTCAGATTGGAAAATGGCAGGCTATACGCAGGGTACTTTCTTCACAGTATCCCAGTTGACAACAGATACAGTAAATCAATGGGATGAAGTTAAGAAGTTAAACGAAAATGCAAAAGCTTCTGTTTTATTAGGATTTAATGCAGATTTCTCCAAGGTTCAGAATGAACTTGCCAACTGCAGAGAAGTATACAACAAATATAAGAGCGAACTTATGACAGGTGCTTCCGATCCGGAGACGACAGTGCCTAAAATTGCAAAAGAGCTGAAAGCAGCCGGACTGGATACAATTATTTCAGAAGTACAGAGTCAGATTGATGCTTTCTATCAATAAGAATGAACAAATAGCATAAATGATGTAGAGATTAAACGGGCTGTTACAAAATGCAGACAGATGGTTCGCGCCAAGCTTTTGCAATGGCCCGTTTAATATTTCGTTTTATGAGATGTCCAATTGTAGGATAGAGCATACTGGAGACGGACAGCAGCAGTACTTCACGAATAGCGTAATGGAGGAACATAATATGAGTAAAATTATTGGAGGATCCTATGATAATCTTCCGTGGCAGGATAAACCGGAAGGGTATCTTCATCCCGTATGGCGATACAATGCAAATCCCATCATAGAAAGAGATGCAATACCCACATCAAATAGTATATTTAATAGTGCGGTAGTACCTTTCGGAGCTGGCTATGCAGGAGTATTCCGGTGTGACAGCAAAGCTGTAACGATGGATATTTATGCAGGGTTTAGTGATGACGGAATCAATTGGGATATTAATCCGGAGCCGATTGAATTTACCGGTGAGGATGAAGAGATAACGGCAAAGGTTTACCGTTATGACCCAAGAGTTTGTTTTATTGAAGATCGTTATTATATTACCTGGTGTAATGGGTATCACGGACCGACCATCGGAGTTGGATACACCTTTGACTTTAAGAGCTTTGTACAGCTGGAAAATGCTTTTTTACCATTTAACCGCAATGGTGTCCTCTTTCCTAAAAAGATTAACGGAAAATATGCTATGCTTAGCCGTCCCAGTGATAATGGACATACACCTTTCGGTGATATTTATTACAGTCAAAGTAATGACCTGGAATATTGGGGACATCACCGCTATGTTATGGGAACTACCAATTTCGAAGATTCCGGATGGCAGGCAACAAAGATTGGTGCCGGAGCCACTCCGATTGAGACAGAGGAAGGCTGGTTAACGATATACCATGGTGTATTGGCAACCTGCAACGGTTTTGTGTATCGTATGGGATGTGCCCTGCTGGATTTGGATCAACCCTGGAAGGTAAAGAAAAGAACCAAAAATTACATTCTGGCACCAAGAGAATTATATGAAACGACCGGAGATGTGCCGAATGTAGTTTTCCCCTGTGCGGCTTTAACGGATGCAAAGTCCGGAAGAATCGCAATATACTATGGTGCTGCGGATACGGTAGTCGGATTGGCATTTACAACAGTTGATGAATTAATGGCAGCGATGGAAGAAGTGTAGGTCCGGGAACGTATCTCGTAATTCTGATAAAACACACAAAATGTTATGGAAGAACGTGACATTTTGTGTGCTTTTGTATATCAAAGGAAGGTGAAGTAATGTTAAGAGAAAACTTAAAAGATTATCCCTTTGCAGATAAGAACCTAAATATAGAAGAACGTATTTTGGATTTAATAAGCAGAATGACATTAGAAGAAAAAGTTCGTCAGCTTGATATATATTCAGGAGCTGAAGTTTTAACTGATTCTAAGATGCCTGCAATATTTGACGGAGACAAATATAAAGAATTATACGGAGAGCTGGGGATCGGCTGCCTCCAAATCAGATATTCGTCGGCTAAACTCAATAATCAAATACAGGAATACAATATTAAAAATACACGTCTGGGCATTCCGGTATTATTTAGCGAAGAAACCCTGCACGGACTGGTTTGGCCGGAGGCTACCATATTTCCGCAGCAAATTGCTTTAGCCGGCACATTTGAACCGGACCTTGCTTATAAACAGGGAAGAGCAATTGCGTCAGAGGTGCGAAGCCTGGGTGTCCATGAAGGGTGGTCGCCTGTACTTGATTTAGCCAGAGACCCTCGGTGGGGACGGGTGGAAGAAGGTTACGGAGAGGATACTTATTTAGGCGCAAAATTTGCATATAAAATGGTAGAAGGCTTACAGGGGAATGATTTAACCAGGAATAATTCCATTGTATCAGAGCCGAAGCATTTTTCAGGATACGGCGCGCCAAGCGGAGGATTGAATTGCGGACCCGCCATGTTTGGAAGACGTGATCATGCAAATTATTGCCTGCCAATCTTTGAAGCAGCATTTAATGCCGGAGCATTAAATACAATGTGCTCTTATAATACAATCGACGGTGTGGCAGTTGCCGGAGATAAAGAATTACTTACCGATGTATTGCGTAATGAATTGGGAATGAAAGGTTTTGTCCGTTCGGATATGACTGCTATTCGCATGCTGCATACTTGCCATTATGCAGCGAAAAGTGACAGAGAAGCCATTAAGATGGGGATAGAAGCCGGTGTGGACATGCAGCTGTATGATTATCCTCATGAGGAATATCAAAATACTCTGATTGATTTGGTCAACACAGGAGAGATTACGGAAGAAGTGATTAATATCTCTTGCAGCAGAGTTTTAAGAGTTAAATTTATGCTGGGTCTGTTTGAGAATCCATTTACCGATGAAACCCTGAGCGAAAGAGTTGTGAATTGCAGGGAACATAAGGAGATCGCGCTAGAGGTTGCAGAAAAATCAATATGTCTTCTGAAAAACCAAAACAACATACTGCCACTTAAAAAATCCATTAAAAATATTGCCGTTATAGGTCCCAGCGCGGCGGTTTGCAGATTTGGCGGCTATAGTTCGGTCAGCAGTGTAGAGCGCGGAATCACATTGCTTGACGGAATTAAATCTCTGGTTTCAAAGGATACAAAGGTTGTCTATAATTCCGGCTGCAATATATTAGATACGGATATAAAGCCTATTCCACAGAATTGGCTGCGGGATGCAGATGGAAAAAGCGGTTTGACCGGAGAGTATTTTAATAATTTAGATTTTTCGGGAGAACCGGTGTGTACAAGAGTGGATCGTATGATAAACTTTAACTTTATCTATTCAAAGCCGGCAGCAGGTGTAAATGCAGATAAATTCGCAGTACGCTGGAGTGGAACTTTATTAACGGATCGCAGCTTTAAAGGCTGCATTGGGTTGAGTACCATGGACAGTATGAGATTGTGGATAGACAATAATTTAGTGGTAGATGGATGGGAAGGTTTGAATGCAAATCAAATGATAGATTTTGATTTTGTACAAGGTAAAGAGTATCAGATTAGAATTGAATATAAGAATGACCAAAGAGGCGCCAGGGTAATCTTTGGATATAATAATGGCCGCTTGAATATGGATGAAGCAATCCGGATAGCCCAAAATGCGGATGTTGCCATTGTGGCGGTAGGTGACAGCGAGGAAACCTGCGGAGAAAATTTTGACAGAGCGGACCTTGGCCTTCCGGGAAAGCAATTGGATCTGGTAAAGGCAATCCATGCGACAGGTACTCCTGTTGTGCTGGTCTTACAAAATGGCAGACCAATGTCAATTACCTGGGAAAATGATAATATTCCTGCGATTATAGAGGCCTGGCATATAGGTGAGCAAGGTGGTATGGCGATTTCAAAAGTTATTTTTGGGGATGTTAATCCTGCGGGGAGATTGCCGATGTCCTTTCCTAAATCAGTAGGGCAGATACCGGTTCACTATAATAGATGCCCATTTAGTGCCACAAAATATGTCGAGATGGATTGGCTGCCTTTATATCCCTTTGGCTATGGTCTGAGTTACACTAATTTTGAATACTCAAATATAAGGCTGTCAAAGGCTGAAATCAAAATAAATGAAACGGTTGATGTTATGTTTGATGTTACAAATGCTGGTGATTGCCATGGTGAAGAGGTGGCACAGCTTTATATTCATGATGAATATAGCAGTGTCTTACGCCCTTATAAGGAATTAGCAGGATTCAAAAGGATTTATTTAGAGAAAGGGGAAAGGAAAACGGTAATATTAACCTTAGGATATGAGCAGTTACGAGTATTAAATAAGGAATTCAAGTGGGTTGTTGAAGAGGGAAAATTTGAAGTCATGGTTGGCAACAACTCAGCAAATATACTGTTAACTGGCGAATTCAATGTTTTGTCACTGTAATCAATAGAAACATATTCCGTGTGGATTGCGAATACCGAAGAAACAGACGATACATTTTTGGGTTTCGGAATATAATGTAATGAATAAATGGATTGGGGTTAAGAAATGTGCCGATACAATGACATATATAATCCGATTAATATGTATCAGAATGATAATAATCCAACTCGGTATCTGAACCCGGACGCCATTATGATTGAGCGCGGTTATAAGATTGAGGTTTTTGCGGAAGGTCTGAATTCTCCGTCAAGCATTTTATTTACGGAAGAAGGAGAATTGCTGATTGCCGACTCAGGATATATTACCGGTAATCCGGCTGTTTATCGACTGGTTAATGGCGTCTTTGAGATGATTGCTGATCAGTTCAGGGCGCCGATCACCGGGATGAATAGCAGGAGGGGTGACATATATGTTTCCCATAAAAGTATGGTTACCATCCTCAGGGAGGATGGAAGCAGACAAGATATTCTAAGGGGTCTTCCAAGCATGGGGGATCACAGCAACAGCAGGGTGGCTTTTGGGGCGGACAATAAGATGTATTTCGGACAAGGGACCGCCACGAATTCGGGAGTTGTGGGCAATGATAACCTTTGGGTCTGCAATTCTCCTCTATGCCATGATAATGCGGGATGCTATATCATCCTTCATGGGGAGAATTTTAAGACGGACAACATGCTTCTGGATGCCAGTGAGGAGATAGAGACCGGTGCATTCGCCGCATATGGAGAGGCGAATCTGCCCTATGAGAAGAGGAAGGCAATTGTAAAGGCTTCGGGCAGTATTTTGAGGGCGAATCCGGACGGCACGGAGCTGGAGCTTGTAGCCTGGGGGCTGCGCAGCCCCTCCTACCTGGAATTCGATCATTCTAACCGGCTATTTGTATCCAATAACGGCTATGATGTGAGAGGAAGCAGGCCGATTGCCAATGCTCCCGATGAATTCCAGCTGATCAGGGAGGGCATGTGGTATGGGTGGCCCGATTATGCGGGGGGAGAGCCGGTTACCCTGGAGCGGTTTAAGCCGGAAGGAGGGGTGCAGCCCCAATTCTTGCTGGCCTGCCATCCGAATACACCTCCGAAGCCTTTTGCGACATTTCCGCCGGAGGCTACAATTATAGGATTTGCTTTTAATTATAATCGAAGCTTTGGCGGCGTGGGAGATGCATATATCGCAGAGTTCGGAAGTGTAAGGCTTGGCGGGGGAGAATATTTCCCGCCCCAATATCCGTCTGTGGGCCATAAGATATCCAGAATAGATATGCGATCCGGAGGAGTGAGCACCTTTGCCATGAATAAATCCGGGTTCTCGGCCTCCGTCACCAGGGACGGGGGATTTGCAAGGCCCAGCGGAGTGGCCTTTGGAGCTGACGGGGCGATGTATATTGTAGACAGCGGGATCAACTCAATGGAAGATCCGAATCTGTTTATCCCTAACACCGGGGTCATATGGAGAGTGACCAGGGAACATTAGTGGACGGCTGCAATATTTATTGAAAAATTTTATAGAGTGTGATAAAGTGGTAATAATGTTTTCTGTCGAAAATGACGATAAGAATGATTAAGGATATGAAAAAGTCAGCGAGTCTCTATGGCTTTCTGGCTTTTTGCCGTATGTTGCGGGTGACATATTACAGAAAGAAACAGCTGCCTGCAAGGATTTATTACTGGAAGAAAAGGTATACGAACATGTATGAGATTTTATTTTTGGTAGGTTTTCTGATATCAACTGTGCTTCTTGCTTTCTTGTATCGGGTGCGGAAGGCGGATATCAGTAAATACCAGGAATACGTCGATCAATTGAAGCATTTGAATGAAGAACTCTTAATTTCCGACCGGATTATCAGTTCCACCATTGAGGGAGTTCTGATCACCGATTCGGAAGGGTGCATTCTTCGGGTGAATGAAGCCTTTGAGAAAATGTCGGGTTATAACCGGAAGGAGCTTCTGGGCAGCAATCCGAGGCTGCTTAAGTCCGGTCTGCATGATAGAGGGTTCTATGAGGAGATGTGGAGCAGCATCAGGGGGAAAGGCTACTGGGAAGGGGAAATCTGGGATAAAAAGAAGAACGGATATACCTATCCCAAATGGATGTCCATCACTTCTCTGAAAGAGACGGAAGGGTCGGTGGAATATTATATCTCGATTTCCGTAGACATCAGTAATATCAAGAAGGCGGAAGAGAAGCTTCATAAGCTGGCCTACTATGATTCGCTGACAGGGATACCCAACCGGACCTTATTTTTTGAGAGGCTGGAGCAAGCCATTCAGAAATCGATTGCCGACGGAAGTATGACCATCCTGTTATTCATGGATCTGGATGGTTTTAAGATAATTAATGATACTCTGGGACATGCAGTGGGGGATATTCTTCTAAAGGAGGTTGCAGCCAGAATCAGAGCCTGTATCCGTAAATCCGATATGGTGTTTCGGATAGGGGGAGATGAGTTCACCATCATCCTGGAGGATGTTCATGATGTGGATTATGTAAAAGATATGGCGGAGACCATTATTCAAACGATTCAGATTCCTTATTATATTGTTGGCAGGGAGATGATCCTGGGAGTCAGCATTGGCATTGCCATCGCGCCGGAGGATGAAACAAGTCTGGAAGGACTGGTCAGGAAAGCGGATGCAGCGATGTATGACGCAAAGGAAGGAGGAAAAGGAAGATATTCCTTTTCTTCGGAAGAGATTGAGAGGCGCAATCATGAGCTTCTTGAGATGCAGATCAAGATGAAAAAAGCACTGGAACAGAATGAATTCAAGCTCTATCTTCAGCCGCAGATATCCTGTGCCGAAGGAGAGTTTCAACTGATAGGGGCAGAGGCCCTGATACGCTGGATCACCCCGGACGGACTCGTCTTCACCCCGGATAAATTTATTCCGGTATCGGAGAACAACGGAATGATCCTGCCCCTGGGAGAATGGATACTGGAGGAAATCCTTAGGATCCATCAGGAGCTGAAGAGACACGGCATCTTGTTAAAGCTGGCGGTTAATATTTCCTCCAAGCAGCTGGAGATTGACAGCTTTGCGGAATATATCGATAAAATCATGCGGGAGGGCAAGCAGCAGGGGATGCATCTGGAGATGGAAATCACGGAGAGCTTTCTGTTGAAGGATATCGACAAAGCAATCAGCGCACTTCTTGCAATTAAACAGCAGGGGATTCAAATTGCTCTGGATGATTTTGGGACAGGCTTTTCTTCCCTGAGTTATCTTACTCGTCTTCCCATCGATTACCTGAAGATAGATAAGGCGTTTATTGACGATATTGCCGTGCCCGGGCATAAGAATCTGGTGCCCCATATTATCGCGATGGCTAAATCCCTGAACATAAAAACAATAGCAGAGGGCGTTGAGCACAAGGAACAGGTGGAGAGATTGCTGGAATGCGGCTGCGACGAATTGCAGGGATATTATTTTGGAAGGCCCATGGAACTGGAGGATTTTATCTCCTACGCCCGGCAATTTCAGAACAAGTCCTGAAGAAAAGCAATGAGCTGCCATTTTTATGGCTGCAGTTCAGCCTGCTATTGCATTTTATAAGGGTATAATTTATACTAAAATTATATGATGGGGTTTCTTTTTGGTCTAATCATGGGTCATACCGATTATTACACCGGATAGGAACTCTATTTTTACAATGGGAGGAAGCGGATTGAATTTCATTAATTCAGCTTTTTCAAACTTTATTCCTTATAATTATATTGCTGTAAAGTAATTGACAAATAGCGTTAACAGTATTAAAATTAATAAAATAATTAAATTCATATAAAACATATATGAATTATATGATAATAATTGCGAAGAGAGGAAGGTCTGATCTATGAAGAATTTTAAAGCAAAACAATGGATCGCATTGATATTAACAATAATATTGGCGGTCTCTATGACGGCATGTGCCGCTCCCAAGGAAAAAGGAGGGGAAAGCCCTGCTAAGGATGAAAAGATAGTAAATATAGGAATGACTGACAGCTTATCCAGCATGAATCCTCTGCTGATGGATGCAACGGAGGTACTGAAGTATGCGGCGTCCATGGAATTTTTGCCCCTGGTGGAGCTGAACAGCAAGCTGGAGTTTGAGGGAATGTTGGCATCATCTGTTACAACGGAGGATAATATCCATTTTACTGTAAACATCGATCAGAACGCAGTCTGGTCGGACGGAACTGCGGTAACGGCTGACGATGTGGTGTTTACCGTACTAAAGCTTGCAAGCCCGAAGCTTGCTAATGTCAGTATGGCCCTTTATGCTTTTGAAGGGATTGGCGACGACGGCTTTGTGGAGGAAGGAGCCACCGAGATTGCAGGAATAAAGGCAATTGACAGCAAGACAGTGGAATTCACCACGAAGTACCCCATCGCGCTTACTACCTTTGAAAACACCTACGGACGCTATATTCTGACCGTACCCAAGCATATTCTGAAGGATGTGTCCGAGGAGGAACTGGCAGCTTATGACTGGTTCAATGCTCCCACAGTGGTAAATGGTCCTTACCGGGCGACAGAGGTTGACCCTCAGCACTATGTTACCTATGTTGCCAATGATAAGTATTGGAAAGGTGTGCCCAAGATCGATAAGCTCAATATCAAGATTGTCACTCCCGCACAGCTTTTGACGGGTCTGCAGTCCGGTGAGATTGATTTTGTACAGCAGACTACCGGTAACATTTTGCAAGAGGATTATGCCGGTGTGGAAGCACTGGAGAATGTATCGACACATTACGGGGCACCGGTGACAAATCAGTCCATTTTCTTTAATACGACTACAGTTACAGATTCCAGGATACGTCAGGCAATTCTGTACGGCATCGACCGTCAGGAGATCTTGAAGGGCTTTCTGAATGGAAAGGGTGAGGTTGTGGACGGCTTTTTATCCAGCGCAGGTCCTTTCTATGATGCCAGCCTGACACCGACAGCCTATAATCCGGAAAAGGCAAAGGAATTAGTTGCGGAAGCGGTAGCCGACGGATGGGATTCTCAGAAAGTGTTGAACTTTTATATTAACAGCGGAGATACAACCTTCGGGCAGGCAGCAGATTACATTGTTGCGAAGCTGGCAGAGGTGGGGATTAAGCTTCAGGTGAAACCCGTAGATTTGGCATCCCTGATGACCGCAGCCGGTAATAAGGAATTTGATCTTATGGCAGTACAATATACCTATGCGCCGGTAGACCCTTATCCGGATGTGAACTGGCTGTTATCCGCCGATGGCTGGACCGGATATACCAATGATGCGATTTCACAGGCCCTGGAAGCAACTCAGACTGCCGGTGATGTAGCGGAGATCAGAAGCCAGTATTTGACTATTGATTCCATTGTTCAGCAGGATGTACCGATGTTATCTGCCTATGTGATCAGTGCGTTGGGCGGGGTAAATAAGAGATTGGTGAATGCAACACCCGATGTATACGGTTCCTTTATTAATATTCATGAGTGGGATGTGACACAGTAATGCCATTGTTGGAGGTTAAGGATTTAGAGATTGCCTTTTCATCAGAGGATGGGGAGGTATTAAGCATTGACCAGGTGAGCTTTCATGTAGAGCCCGGAGAGATTGTCTGTATCGTGGGCGAATCCGGCTCGGGCAAGAGTGTTACCTCCCTGGGCATTATGGGACTTCTGGGGCGCAGCGGCAAGGTTACGGGAGGTCAGGTTGCCTTTGATGGAGAGAGTCTTCTGAATAAATCCGAGAAGGAGATGGACCGCATCCGGGGAAGCAGTCTTGCCATGATCTTTCAAGATGCTATGACCAGTCTAAATCCGGTCTTCTCCATCGGGCAGCAAATGATAGAAACCATGCGGCTTCACTTGAAGCTGGACCGGAGGCGGGCTGCCCGGCGGGCAGTCAGCCTGTTGGATAAGGTGGGGCTGGCGGAGCCTGCCGATATTATGAAAAAATATCCCCATACTCTATCGGGTGGCATGCGCCAGAGGGTCATGATAGCCATGGCCCTGGCCTGCAAACCGAAGCTGTTGATAGCGGATGAGCCTACCACAGCCCTGGATGTAACGATACAGGCGCAGATTATGGAACTCCTTCGCAGGCTTAACCGAGAGCTGGAGATGTCGATTATATTGATTACCCATGATATGGGGCTGGTGGCGGAGATGGCTGACCGTGTGATTGTAATGTATGCGGGCCAGATTGTGGAAGAGGCGGATGTGCACACCTTGTTCCGGCAGCCGCAGCATCCCTATACCCGGGCATTGTTAAAATCCATACCAAGCATCCGGGATGACAGGGAGAGGGAACTGGCTTCCATTCCAGGCTCTGTGCCGGAGCGTTATGATGAGCTGAGAGGCTGCCGCTTTGCGAACCGCTGCTCTTATGCAGCTGAAGAATGCAGATCCCCGCAGGGGATGATACGGCAGGAGGAAGGCCATCGGGTTCGCTGCTGGCGGTCGGGAAATTTGCCGGATATATCAACAAAGCCATGATATCAAACGAAATCCGATATCTTGAATTAGATAAATAGGAGGAATGCATCGATGCTTCAGGAACAGGTGCCTCTTTTGGAAGTAAAGGGGCTGAAAAAGCATTACCCCATTCAGGGGGGTATGATTCCCCATACCATCGGAAAGGTGTACGCGGTGGATGGGATTGATTTTGCGATCCCGGAAGGAACTACACTGGGCCTGGTGGGGGAGTCGGGATGCGGTAAATCTACGGTGGGCAGGCAGATTGTGGGACTGGAGCATCCGACGGAAGGTCAGGTGCTTTATCGGGGACGGGTATTGGAGGAGCTGCCCGCTTCTGAGATGAAAAAAATCCGTACCCAGATACAGATGGTATTTCAGGATCCTTTTGCATCGTTAAATCCAAGAAAGCGAATTATTGATATTATCTCAGAACCGATGCTATATCATAAACTGGCCGTGAAGAAGTCGGTTCATCAGGAGGTGGATCGGCTTCTTGAATTGGTTGGGCTTCCTTCTGCCAGTAAGGAGAGATATCCCCATGAATTCTCCGGCGGACAAAAGCAGCGGATCGGGATTGCACGGGCTCTTTCCTTACGTCCAAAGCTGATTGTCTGTGATGAACCGGTAAGTGCGCTGGATGTATCCATTCAGGCACAGGTCCTGAACCTGCTGCGCAGCCTGCAAAGGGATCTGGGACTGACCTATCTTTTTATCGGGCATGGGCTTGATGCGGTAAATTATATCAGTAACCGGATTGCGGTAATGTATCTGGGTAAGATTGTGGAAATTGCCGATGCGAAGGAATTGTTCGCCAATCCGGTGCATCCCTATACCCAGGCATTGTGCAATGCGGCTCCGATTCCTGATCCCGGCGAAAGGGACAGGGAGAGGGTGATTATTCAGGGAGAGCTTCCTTCCAATACCGTACCGCCTGCCGGGTGCCGTTTTCATCCCCGCTGTCCCATGGCGGTGGAAAAATGCAGGGAGGCGGAGCCAATTCTGGAGGCGGTGGATCGTTCCGGCTCCCATATGGCGGCCTGCAGACTGGTGAAAGACAGATCAGAGAGAGGAGCGGACAGATGGTAAAATACATTATAAAGCGCATATTGATTGCAATTCCCGTATTGTTCGGGATCACAGTGATTGATTATCTGATCATGAATCTGGCTGGAAGTCCTCTGGATATGCTGCAGGGAGCGAGGATATCCCAGGAGGCGGTTGAGGCCAGGAGGATTGCTCTGGGACTGGACCAGCCGATCTATGTGCAATATCTGGAATGGTTAAGGCAGCTTCTTCGGGGAAATCTGGGATATTCCATGAAGAGCCATCAGGCGGTGAGCCAGATGATCCGCATGTATATCGGACCGACACTTTTGTTGATGGGGGTATCTCTGGGAGTCAGTCTGCTCATTGCCATACCGGCGGGAATCTACAGTGCGGTGCGCCAGTATTCACTTGGGGATTATACTCTGGTATCCCTTTCTTTTCTGGGAACCAGCGTACCGGGATTCTTTCTGGCACTTCTTTGTATTTACTTTTTTACCATCAAGCTGGGGTGGCTTCCTTCCAGCGGCATGTCGACGCTGGGGAAGGATAAGGATGCCCTGGATATTATCAGGCATATGATTATGCCGGTGCTTGTCCTGGCAACCTCCATGGCCGGAACCAATATTCGCTATATCCGCAGTGCCATGCTTGAGATTTTGCAGAAGGATTATCTGAGGACAGCGAAGGCAAAAGGACTTGGGCGTTTTCTTGTTATTAATAAGCATGCTCTTAAGAATGCCTTGATTCCGGTCATTACAATTATCGGGATGCAGATACCCGTCCTGTTCGGCGGTGCAATCATCATAGAGCAGGTTTTTTCCTGGCCGGGTCTGGGACTTATGACAATGAATGCGATTATTAACCGGGACTATCCGGTGATTATGGGAGTGTGCCTGATGTCCGCACTGGTTGTTCTGGCTGCGAATTTAATTACGGATATTTTATATGCATTGGTGGATCCCACCATTCAGTATTCGTAAATATATTTCTGTAAGAAGGAGATTTTGTGATGAGGGAGCAAGGAGAGAGACAGGAAGAATTGGGACAGAGCTATGGGAGAATGATATGGAAGCGCTTTTGCAAACATAAGCTGGCTGTAGTCAGCAGTGTATTTCTTGCAGTAGTGATTATTCTGTCCCTGCTTGCGCCGGTGCTGGCACCCTATGATCCCAATATGCCGGTAGGAGGCTTTGGAGAAGCGCCTTCTGCCAAATTCCTGCTGGGAACGGATCAGGTTGGCAGGGATGTGCTGAGCCGGTTGTTCTATGCTACCAGGGTCTCGCTTTTGGTTGGATTTGCCGCTACGGCGGTTTCCACCGTCATCGGGGTTATTCTGGGGCTGATCTCCGGATATTTCGGTGGTTGGCTTGATATGGCGATTATGCGTTTTACCGACATGATTATGTCTTTTCCTTATATTCTGCTTGTACTTGTCTCCGCTGCAATATTTAAGCCCGGATTGTGGAATATCATCCTGATTCTGGGTTTTGTAGACTGGCCCGGAGTGGCGAGACTGGTCCGGGGCAATGTGCTTTCGCTGCGGGAAACGGCATTCATTAAGGGAGATCTTGTTGCCGGCATGCCCAAACGGTATATTCTGTTCTCGGAAATTCTGCCCAATACCCTGGCTCCGATTCTGGTTTATGCCACCTCGGTCATTGCATTATCCATGCTGGATGAGGCGGCACTAAGCTTCCTTGGCATGGGCATCCAGCCTCCCCAGGCCAGTCTGGGAAACATGCTCAACGGTGCGGAGTCCCTGTCCGTGCTGACCACGAAATTCTGGCTGTGGATTCCTCCGGGCCTGTTAATTATTCTTTTGGTTATCAGCATCAACTTTATTGGCGACGCTCTGCGGGATGCTTTTGATACCTCATCAAGATAACTGTAATAACAATGCTTAAAAGACAGGAAGGGTGTACAGCATGAAGAACATATTGAATTATCAAACCTCCGAATATGATTGCGGCCCCACAACGCTGATTAATGCAATCCGCTATTTGTATGAGAGGGAAGAGATCCTGCCGGAAATCATCAAAACAATAACACTCTATACCCTGGATCTGTATGATAATAACGGGGAGTTCGGAAAAAGGGGAACCTCCCGGATGGCGATGATGTTCCTTTCCAACTGGCTCAACGAGTTTGGCCGGACGAAGAGCTATCCGGTATACACGGAGCTGGTGATTGATGAACAAGTATGGGTGCGGCAAAACAGCAAAATTACGGAATGCCTCCAGCAGGGAGGTGCTGTGGTAATCTGTGTGTGGCTGGGCTCCACCAAGCATTATGCCCTCCTTACCGATATCGAAGGAGAGTATCTTTGCTTATTTGATCCCTATGATTGGGAAGAGCCGGTGGATGGGGAGAAGATCCTCCGTGTGGAGGGCCTTCCGAAGAAGATGAACCGCAAGGTGCACAGGGACATTATCAATGATGAGAATGACGGCTTCTACGCTCTGGGAGAGGTTCAGGGAAGGGAAGCTATGTTGCTGTATAACACCAACACGAGAAGAACACCGGAGAAATCCATCGAATATTTTATATAGCGTAAGGAGCATGCTGCAAGCTTGTTTGCAAGCTGCAATGCAAAACCTGGTTGCGGGACGGAGGGTGAGTATATGATTAATAGAAAACGAGTAGTTGATGAATTTATCCAATTGGCAGCGATTGATTCCCCTTCCTTTGGAGAGAGGGAGATAGCGGATGTATTAATAACCAAATTGGAGGAGCTGGGCTTCTCTGTATCTGAGGATGATGCCGGTAAGGCTTATG
>JAFAGA010000091.1 GCA_023423045.1 Bacillota bacterium
ATACAGAGAAATATCCATGACTGAGGCTCATTCATCTGAGATATGAAACTATAAATTCCTTGATTTTAAAGGAAAAAACACTTGACTAAATAGGGAGGTAGTTTATGGGAGAGAGAAGGAGTAAAAAACGATTTCATCTGCATTTCAAGAGAGCAATAGTGGCAATGATTGCGATTGTCATGGTGTTTCAGACGATGGCAGGGACGGCAGGAAACTTCGTCCGGAGAGTGGAGGCGGCTGCTAAAACAGGAGATTATATTGATTTAGAGCAAGCAGAAACAGAATTATATGTTGGCACTGGTTGGGCCGGTGCATCCGCTGATTATACGGAAGCCGCCGGTAAGGTGACTATTAATGCCGCAAATTTTGGATGGAACGGAGAGTGGGCGCTTCAGTACATAATAAAAGATCTGGGGCTGAAAGAAAATACCAGATATTTAGTGGAATTTGATATTACATCATCGGTTAATAAGGATATATTCATTAAATTGGATGCCAGTGGGTGGATAAACGAGCGAATCGGCCTGACGGCAGAAACAAAATATCATTACAGCAAGGTGTCCGCAGCAGGGGCTATCGGTTTGGATCCGATTACTAATTTACCTACACCGTTCTTGTTTTTTGCCCTGGGAACGATGAGCGGAGAAGAAGTGAATCGGAACGGTATTATTGCCGTCGAGAATGTAAAAGTTTCGGCAATCGGCGGGGAACCAATACCGGAGACAGCAATCCCGATTGAGGTAAATAAGAAAGGTACAAGAGTAAAATTCCAGTCAGCGAAGGACGACACCGTTACAGAAGTAAAAGCATATTATGCCATCTGCGCTTCAGAAGAAGAAGCGAATGCGCTGAGTGTTTCAGGCTCCGCTTTTAAAGTCTGTACCATGGCAAAGAAGCCAAATGGCATATGGGAAGGATCGGATACCGTTGCTTTGGCAGATGGTCAGTTCATATGCTATTACTTTGATCAGGATGGGGTAACGACAGCACCGGTAATTTATCCTGTTACTATTTTTACAGCAAAAGACTATACCTATGACAATCAGGCAGACCTTACCGCCGCCGGCTATAATCTGGCATGGTCCGATGAATTTGACGGCAATGAGCTTGATGTGGACAAGTGGTCTTTCCAGATAGGAACAAAAGACCCGAATGGGGGACCTGAATATTGGGGAAATGAAGAAAAGCAATATTATACCGATTCCAATCATGCTGTAAGGGACGGTAAACTGGTTATTACGGCAAAGAAGGAATCAAAGGAAGGGATGCCATATACCTCGACCCGTATACGCACGAAGACGGATGAAGGAGAGACGCTCTTTGCCGCCAGATACGGACGTATTGAGGCAAGGATGAAGCTCCCGGCAGAAGAGGGACTCTGGCCTGCATTCTGGATGCTTCCGGTTGATAGTTCCATTTACGGAACCTGGGCAGCGTCCGGAGAGTTGGATATCATGGAGGCAAGGGGCCGCGTTCCGGATAAGGTTGGCGGAACAATCCATTATGGTTCACAATGGCCGAACAATACTTATTATGGAAAAGAGGATACCTTTGCTTCTGATACGGATATTGGTGCATATCACCTGTACAGTGTGGAGTGGGAGCCCGGCAGGATCACCTGGCTGGTGGATGACAAGCAATATTTTTCTACCGGTAATTTCTGGAGCAGGAATTCCGAAAATGCGGAAAACTTTGCATATGGAGCGCCCTATGATGTACCTTTCTATCTTGTTTTCAACCTGGCGGTAGGCGGAACATTCGACGGACAAGCAAACCTGGAAAATGCCAACTTCCCGGCAGACATGGAGGTTGACTATGTCCGTGTATACAAGAAATCAGATGATTACTATCAAAATCTGGAGGATAATCTCACTGCCCCGGAAACAGACAGGGATCAGGTGAGTTTTGAAAGGCCTGAATATCAGCCGACAGGTCTTAATGGCGACTATGTTAAGGATACGGCATTTGATACCTTAATGACGGTTGGAGAGGTTAAGCCGGAGGAGACGCACTGGCAGTTCTTTGTGGGTGATTTTGGCGGTGAAGCAGCAGTAACGAAGGAACTCATCGGGGATACAACCTTTGCAAAGGCCAGTATTACGAAGGGCGGAAACCAAAATTATGCGGTTCAGCTAATCAAGCATTTTCCGTTTGCAAACGGTTATACTTATGAAATCAGTTTTGATGCTAAGGCTTCCGGCAGCAGAGAGTTTCTGCTTAAGCCATCCGGTGATGGTGATAATGGTTGGTCAGGCTATGGCATATCAAAGACAATTGGCTTGACAACCACCATGTCACATTATACGCATCAGTTTACGATGGATAAGGATTCAGATCCGACTGCCCGCCTGGAATTTGATCTGGGACTTGCAACGGGGGATGTCTGGATAGGGAATGTTGTCGTAAAGCAAGTAGAACCTGAAAAGGTTGATACCACGGATATCTTTAAAAACCCGGATAACAATGGCGGAAACCATATCTATAACGGTTCCTTCGACCAGGGGACAGGACGGCTTGCGTTCTGGCGCACTGAGAAAGCTACTGTGAAGGTTCCCGGCGTAATTAATCCGAGCCATGACGCAGCAACAGGAGATAAAGGAGATTTCAGCCACAGAGCATTTGTGACAGCAGATGATAGTAATGCAAGGATTTATCAAAACGGTATTTGGCTGCAGCAGTCAGATATCTATGTGCTGAGTCTGAACCTGTCATCACAGGCAGCGGCTAAGGTTTCTGCCATACTTACGAGCAAAGACGGTTCCAAGGTTTATATGAAGCATAAGCTTGATGTTGAGGGAGGCGGCACCGGGAAGAATTATACGGTGAACTTTGCAATGTCTAAAGGAGTGACCGATAAGGAAGCTGTATTTGCATTAATATTTGAAAAAGGAAGTACCGTATCGGTGGATAATATCTGTTTGGTGCGCACCACCAATAATAATGTGGCGATCGATTACAGCGATGTTGATTTAGAACCGGTTAAGACGGATACCACAGGATGGATTAACAATCTGAATAACGGAACCATTAGTGATGCCGAAAATCAGGGCGGCGAGATTACCAGCCAGACGCTGAACCATCAACTGAATTATATGAGCATGCTGTATGTTCCCGTTTCGGTCAAGAAGGGAATCACCTATCACTTGAGTTTTCAGGCAAAATCACAGCATGATAATTCTGTCATGGTTAATATTCAGGAGGATAATAGCTGGGCGGTAACGTTGGAAGAACATTTGGAGATGAAAGCGGAAGAGTGGCAGGAATTCCGCTATACCATTAATTCAACGCTTACAAACGGCAGCAATCCGATTTATCTGAAATTCTTATTGTCCGGTCCCAATGTAACAGCCGGAACCTTTAAGGTAAAGAATGTGTCTATGACTGCAGAAGTTCAGGAAGGTGCCAAGGATGCGCCGGCAGATACGGTCAGAACCAGCACAGCTCCGATTAAGGGCAAAGACTATGTAATTGAGCTAAGAGATGGCGACTACAAAACGAAATTCCTGAACTGTGTGGAAAAACCGGACCGAAAGGCTCTGATTATGGTAAACGGCTCTGCTTTGCCTGACGGGTCTGTGAAAGATGGAAAGATTGTTATTCCTGCTTCCGTCCTTGGAACAGGAGCCTATACCATTGAGCTGGTACTGGACGGTTTCAACATTATTACACTTTCCGGAACAGTGAGGGATGATGGAAACCAGGGCAGTTCAGGAACCAATACTGAAGATAATGATAAAAAGATAACGGATGCAGCTGTGCCGGTTATCGTAACCCAGCCTGTCGGCGGAAAATACGAATACAATGAAACCGCAGCCAGCCTGTCCGTAAGTGCGACCGGCGATGGAACCTTAAGCTATCAATGGTATAAGAACAGTGAGGATACCGCATCGGGAGCGTCCGCCATCAGTGGTGCAACTGGGGCAAGCTACAGACCTTCCACGGAAAAAGTCGGAAAAACATATTATTATTGTGTGGTAACCAACACCAATAAGGAAGCAACCAGGATTAAAACTGCGACTGCCACAACCGAACTTGTAATCGTAGAGGTAACAAAGGCCGCAAATAAGATTACCGGTGTAGGTAATGTATCAAAAGTGTATGGTAATGCAGCCTTTACCTTAACAGCAAAAGCGAAGGGAACGATTACATACCAATCTTCCGATTCAAAGATTGTAACTGTAAACTCCAAGAGCGGCAAGGTAGTCATCAAGGGAACCGGTAAAGCTACAATCACCATTGCTGCAGCCGGCAACGGCAATTATAAGGCTTCAACAAAGAAAATTACGGTTACTGTAAAGCCGAAGAAAGCAACCTTAACCGGCTTAAAATCCGCCAAGGCGAAGAGTCTGACGGTTGCATGGAAGAAGGATACGAAGGCGACAGGATATAAGATCCAGTATTCCACAAACAAAGGCTTTACTGAGGTCAAGACAGTAATAGTCAGTAAAAATGCAACGACCTCCAAGACCATCAGCAAGCTAAAGGGTGGAAAGACGTATTATGTGCGTGTATGTGCATATACCAAGTCCGGTACAACAAACTTAAGCGGAAGCTGGAGCGCTGCAAAGAAGGTTGTTGTAAAAAAATAATCCGCGCTAAATTTATCTTTTTGCAGAATATCAATGATAAATTACGGATGAATTACTTTGCTTGACAGATGCAACTTCAATTGTAAAACAAGGCTGGACAGCTCAAGAGAGAGCGTCCAGCCTTGCTATTTATTATGCTCCTGTTTTAACTCCATTATAGAGCCTTGCGATCTCTTCCCAATCCAGTACGGAATACAATGCATTAATATAATCAACGCGCAGGTTTTTGTACTTTAGGTAATAAGCATGCTCCCATACATCGATACCAAGGATGGGAGTCCATTCACCATGGGTTTCCATCAAGGGATTATCCTGGTTCGGACTGGAGCTTACCTGAAGCTTGCCGGATTTATCAGCGGATAGCCAGGCCCAACCGGAACCAAATCTGGTGGCGGCAGCATTATTTAATTTCTCTTTTAGGTTGTCAAAGCTTCCGAAATCAGCTTCAATCTGCTTTAGCAAATCTCCTTCCGGATTGCGTGAGCCCTTCGGTGAAAGAGTCGAGAAATATAAGTTATGGTTATAGTATCCGCCGCCATTATTTCTTAAAGCGTTTCTCGATGCTTCGTCGGAGACCTGATCTAAATTGCTCAATATATCTTCAATTGACTTATGAGCTAATTCCGGATGTTTATCGATGGCTGCGTTTACATTTGCGGTATAAGCAGCGTGGTGTTTTGTATAATGAGTAATCATTGTAAGTTCATCAATATGGGGTTCCAGTTCATTAAAGTTATATTTTAATTCAATTTGTTTTAACATAAGTATCGCTCCTTTAAGATTGTATTTGTTAGGTGTATAAGTGAATTATACAATAGATGTCTGAAAAAATAAAGCATTGTTTGCAATTTAATTGTAAATAATCATAAAATCTGCACATTTAACAAATAACAATAATGAAAATCAATATCATTTGTAAAGTATGACTATATTTTTTGTCTCATTCACTTGATTTCTTTCTCATTATGTAACAGTTCAGCCCATGATATATAACTGAACTGTTACCTCCTTGTGCCAATGGAGTTAATGTTATTCGTGTTTTGACTTGACATAAAACCTTGCGACAGCGTATGATTTTATTGCATCAAAAGCCGCTGCTCGAGAGCAGGGTCAGATAAGGGTCAAAGCATGACATGGGATGTAAGGCATAATAATTTTAATGTTTTTGCAGAGAATAAGGACGGATAGAAATTAAAAAGACGAAGGAGTGTTGGTATATGAATCCGGGACAAGAGATGTTTTATAATTTTTTTATGGAGCGAGTAAAGGATGAGAAGGAGGAAGAAGCAAAGTCTCTGTTAGAAGATGGTTTTGCAAAACAAGCTGCAGGGACATTTGATCTGGCATATTTTCAGGAAATCATGCCTAAGTATTTTGAATTAGTGAAGCCGGAAGCGATAAATGAAGTTAAGGAAGCAATGGATCATTTTGCATCCAGGCTGTAAGGAGAAGTTTTGAAGCTAAGTCCAAAGTGTTAATTAATAAAAAGCAGGATTCTAAATCGGTTTTTGGATTTTAGGACCTGCTTTTTTTCCATTCAGATAAAAATGTTCTGCCTATTGTTCTTCTGCGGCAGGATTACAGAATAGAATAAGAGAAACCTTAAAAAGTGATTAAAGGTATGGTAATATTATGTAATTTGGTGTAGTATTAATGTAATAATAATTCGTATAAATATAGAAAGCGAACGGAAGCCAGATCATAGGAGGGTAATCGATGAATATCTCACAAGTATTGCAATTTGAAGGGTCTGTAGACTCATTAGTATGGAAAAATCCTATCGAGGATTTTAATACCACATCCCAGTTGATTGTGGATGAAACACATGAGGCATTGCTGGTTGTAAACGGTAATGCATGTGATTTGTTCGGACCGGGAAGGCATACGCTTGAAACCCCCAACATACCGCTTGTTAAGAGAATTATCAATATTCCAACGGATGGACAGACCTCCTTCCCATGTAAGGTGTTCTTCATTAATAAAGTACACCAAATGGACATTACATGGGGAATTCCGGGTGAAATAACCTTGAATGATCCGGTTTATGACATTTTTCTTCATGTGGGAATGTGCGGTAACATGAATTTTCAGGTCACAGATTCAAGAAAATTCATGTTGAAGATGGTGGGATTTCGGGATTTCTTTGATGCGGATCAGATGGTTTCCAAATTCCGCGGAATAATTAAGCAGTATGTAAAATCGTATATTTCAAAGATTATGAATGTTGGAAAAGTAAGCTATTTCGACATGAATGAGAATTTATTTGAAATATCGGAGGTAGTGAAGGAACAGCTGTTACCGATTTTTGTGGATTATGGAATCGATGTGCTTCAGTTCAACATCGAGTCAATTACAGTTCCTGATGAAGATTTTGATGCGGTTAAAAAAGCAAAAGAAGCACGCGCTTCTCGAATTATTCAGGGATATACATGGCAGGAAGAGAGACAGATGGATATTGCTCAGACCTTTGCAGGGAATGAAGGTGCAATGGGTAATGTTGGCGGGGTTGTTGGAGGATTTATGATGGGAGGTGCATTTGGAGGCAGTGTGGCAGACCTTGCAAGAAATGCATTGAGTCCAAATCAGATTCCTGCTGAAAATCCGCCCAGGGATCTTAAAAACGCCTCATCACCGATGGATAACAGAAGTCCCCAATCCTTTGATGTTAACGGATTTATGAGTACATATGCTAAGCCGGAGAGTGCAGGTAACGGAACAGAAAAAGCAGCGATACCCGTTTCAACACAAACAGAAGGCGGAGCAGAACATAGAACGATACGTGACGAGAAGGCTGATCATGGGGGAACAAAGTTTTGTACAAAATGCGGCAATGCGCTGTCTGCGGAAATGATGTTTTGTCCGAAATGCGGCACCAAACAGGCGAAGGAATGCGCTAACTGCCATACTCAGCTGTTACCGGATGCAGCATTTTGCCATAGATGCGGTACACCGAGTTAATCAAGGATCCACAAACTTAGGACGCGCAAAAAAGCAGCGCAGAAATGAGGAGAAAGATGGAACAGAAAAATAAAAATGGATTATTGACAGCACTTATTTATTTAGTGATCTTTGCAGCGTATAATCTTATGGTATTTATGATATTTAAAGGTTATAACGCGGTGTTCTGGATAAGCTATGGATTTATGACAGCGGCATTTTTACTTCATATTGTGTGTGTGGTTTCAATTCTCAGGAATGTAAGCGTAAAAGCAGTATTTTTTGGAATACCCTTACTGTCATTCTCTATTTATTTTGTGTGCGCGGAACTGTTTAGCAGTCTTGTGTTCATGATTTTCAAATCCATGGCCAGTGTTAAAATTGCAATTCTGATTCAAGCATTATTGCTTTGCATTTTTATTGTCATTGCAATTATTTCCATTATGACCAGAGATGTTGTTCAGGGCGTAGATGATCGGATCAGGGAAAATGTAAGCTTTATTAAAGGTATTAATGTGGATGTAGAGATGTTAATGCAAAGAAGCACCGCTGCGGATCTAACAGGAGCTTTGAAGAAGCTTTCTGAAACAATTAAATATTCCGACCCCATGACAAATCGGGTGGTAGCGGTCCAGGAGCAAATGATTATGCAATCTATGGCAGAGCTGCGCTCTGCATTTGATTCGGGAGACAGCAGTAGAACCAAGGAGCTTTGTGCGAAGATTGAATTGTTGTTTATCGAAAGAAATAAGAAACTTATGGTTTCCAAGTAAGGGGAATAAGCATGGCTGTAAACTTTGTTGCGAGAAAATGTGCTTGCGGCGGAAAACTGGAATTTGATCCCTCAAAGAAAATATGGATTTGTAAATATTGCGGGACCATAGTAGAACGGGAAGCCACCTTTGACCGAATTCAGGTGGATGGCATTGAGAGCATCAGTGATGTCGTAAGACAGACCCTGATGGATATTGCAAACAAGAAAATGGAAAGCGCAAGCAGGAATCTAGAGGATTGCGAAAGAAAGAATCATAAACACATTGGAACCCTGCTGGCAAACATCAGCTTTCATTTGGCGAATATTTCCGCCGCGGAAAGCCAGGATGAGGCCCGTGGGAGCCTGGATAAGGTAAAGATATATGCAAAACGGTTAAATGAGGAATTTCCTGTAATAGCGGAGGATGAGATTAACTTATATGAAGCCTTCGGAGATGGAGCATCCGATATCTACGCAAGCTTAATCGTGTTATTCGATACACTGAACGATAAAAGCCGGGTGGAATATATTTCTTCAAAGTTAAAGCCGGAAGAGGTGTTCTCAGAGCATGCAAATAAAAGCTTGCTAAGGATTTCAATTAAGCAGCAGAAGTATGATGTGGCGGAAGCAATTGTAAACAATATAAATCATATTGACAAGAAAGCGGCGCTGCAGGAGATACTGGAGCAATATCCGGATAATGGCAGGAAAGTGGAATTAGTACATAAGCTTTTTGATTCAAATGTGGCGGATGCATTATCCAAAAAATATTTTGAAAATTATTTTGCCATAAGTAAGGATTCCATAGCGGCGAAAAATGCATTAATTAGAATGCTTGCTGCAACGGAAGTCCGCTGCAATGCCGAGGCAGTAGCAAAAGCACTATATCCGCAGATGGATAGCTATGAAGCCGCAAAGGATACCTTCCTGGCCCTATATGAAACCAAAGTAAACGACCAGGATACCGGGGCCCTGCTTCTTTTTTGCATTATAATCAACAAATCCTATGAGGTGTTATTGGCATTTTTCGATGCTTTATTAGAAAAGAAGGTTTTTGTTTCGTTAAATTCGAGATCGGTGATATCATTTTTGGACGGCTCGGCAATGGAAGCGGGCAGCAAAACCGAAATACTCAATCGAATGCTTCAATTTAATATTAGCGGAAAAGCATTGGACGAAGTTTATAGCTACTATCTCAACAATAACCACGACCCGGCAGAGATGAGGATGGAGCTTATATCAGTATTACTGAAGGAAGGATGTCCCATCTCAACCGATACTGTAAAAACCTATGTGATAAAAACACAGATTGACGGCGAGCATAAATCAGACATCGTCAAAAAAATCTTTGAAACGGGAATCAGTAAGACCTATGTCGGAGATTTATTATCGGAGTACCTGCTGCATAGCGATGACGCGGAACCGGTCAAGGAAATGATATCTGCATTTTTGATGGAGGCCGGCTTTAAAGTGGATTCAAATGAATTAACCAGCTATATCATCTCATCAAAGGATACGGTTGCGGCGAAGCTGAGCACTGCGAAGAAGCTCATCGGCAGCGGAACGCAAATAAAGGCGGACTGCCTTGAAAATTACATTTTGTCTTTGAAGCACCCCGAAGAATTTTCCATCGAGATGTTTCAGCTGCTTACAAGCAGCAGCTTCTCCATTGGGTTTCAGGCATATTCCAAATATCTGCTGTTTTGTAAGGATATTGATAAAGCGAGAAACAATACGGTATTAATAAATGCGCTTAGTACGGAATTGAATTCACAATCTGTAACGGTAACACATAATGGGAATCAGCTTCTATGCAATTTGTTTCAGGCCTATCTATTATGTGCGAATGAAAACTATGACGCGGCGAAATCAATAACTAACGACTTTGCAGGATTGAAGGTGAAGCTGAATACTGAAATTTCTGTTAACGGCGCAGCCATAAAGTTTAAGAAATATGCAGCAGAGAGGAAAGCAGAATTATCTCCGGTGTCATTCCAATTGTGTGAAGAAAATAGAATGTTTTCTTTGTTTTAGGGGGGCGAAAGCATGACAGAAGAAGAAGCAAGAGCGGAGCGGGCGGAAGCCGACCGGCTGATTGCGGAAATTAACAGGTTAAATCACCAGATTGAACGTGCAATTCTGGAGAATCAGAACCTTCAGGCGGAGCTGGCATCCCTGATAGAAAATGTTGAAATTCTTACTCAAAATGCCGGCAGCATGGATATCGCAGTAAATAAATCCATGGAATATGTAAGGAGCAGGGTACAGGATGTGGATGTGAGCACCTCGGAGCTGTTTGCCCTGATCAATGAATTAACGGGCTCTTATTTCACCTTTAAGAATTTGAGCACGGCATCAAAAAATGTAACTCAGTTTACAGATGAATACTATACCAGATTTAGATTCTTCAACGAACTTCGCAGGATATCCCTTGGCTATGTGGTTGGATTAGATGCACATATTTGTTCCGACGAGACCATGAGAAAAAGGGTGGAGCAGGTGTATCTTCAGAACACGGAGTACTGGCTGGCATATTCCATTATGGCAGTTATGCTGTGGGCCAGCGATGAAGAAGAGGCGGCTAATCGTGCGATGTCAAAGGCTCTTTCCAAGGATTATTTTAACAGCTCCCTTTTCTTTTTGCTGATCAATTTACGCTTCACCAGGGTAGATGTCGCAAAGAGGTGGTATTTGCTGTATCTTGACCGGGTGGATATGGAGAGGATAGGCGCAGAATGGCGCTATTTGCTGCAGGCCTATTTGTACGGTGTATTCGGTGTGGATAAAGAATTCAACCATCTGGTGCATCAATATTTTAAAAACATGCTGGAGCAAATGGAAAGCAGATACCCGGGCTATGGGAATCGAGTGACGGAAAAGGCGCTGACCTACTCCAATACATACATACATGTCACTGATAACGAATTTGAGACGTTAAGACGAAATTGCCCTGAATATAAAGAAATCAAAGGGCTTCTTTCTGCGGCCGAAAAGAATCAGGTATTGGCAGTTTATCTCAGAAAGGTGCTGGAGGATGCTACAAAGCCTGAGGCAGATATGCTTCAGAGAATTGAGAATATATTATATGATTTAATCAATGGCTACGATAAAGAGGAATTAAAGGTTATTAAGAATAGAAAATATAACGAAATGATAATCAAGGCAAAAGGAGACCTGGGTCTGGCACAGCAGTTTTATAATACCGAGTTCCCTTCGGAAGAGACAACGAGTTCCCTTGATGACTTGCTCTTTGAATGGGCCTTTGAAGAAGATACCTCCCGGGTGGATCTCAGTGTCAAAAAATTTGCTCTGTCCTATCTGAAAAAATGGATTGTGAAGGGTTTTGCTCTCTACGGGGATGGATACCGAAGACGTGAAAAAGAAAAATATACAATTTCCATTGACGGCTGGGAAAAGGAATGCGACGAAAATTCCTACGAAACAGAGAAAAAGGAATTGGAAAGGCACTATAATAAAAACAGGGTAATAGGCACGCTGAAGGATAAATATGTATCGATATTTATCGGTATGGCTGTCGTATCACTTGCAATACTGGCAATTACAATCTTTAAATTCAATAAAATCTCTCTTGTTATAGGAATACTTCTGGGAGTAGTGAGCGGCTTCCTCCTGTGGCGAAGGATCGCCGATATGCAGGCAATTCTTCAGGCAAAACGTGAAAAGGGCTGCATGCTTTTGAAGAAAGCGCTGGAGGAGCTCAAGGCGTGGAGAGAATTATATAAGCTGGAGGATGCCAAAAACTCAGACTTGGTGGGCGTTTTTGAAAATATCGAAATATAACGGAGGAGAAAGACGATGTCAGGTTCATCCTATAATGCAGTCAGCAATCTAAATGAAACCATCGGCCTATTTAAATCAAAGGTGGATGTTAAGATTGAGTCTGTCAATGCTTCGACAGCCAGTATACAGGCAACAACAGATAAAATATACGATAGTATCAGTAAATTTAAGCAGGATATGGTTCAAAATGAAGAGAAACAGCTTGCACATGAGAACATCCTGCGCATTGGCCAAATTTTAAAAGAGCAGTTCGGAGATCACGAAGAGATCCGCAAGACAGTAATGGGCGTGGTAAAGGATTTTGATATCAATTTGGTTCGTAACAGTACGATCCAGGAAATATCGGAGGAGCTATGGATCACCAGCTCAAGATACTGGTTATCCTACGCACTGATGGCTATCACGGCATGGATCAATAATTATGATGAGATTGCAGCCAATGCACTGTCAGAATGTGTCAGAAGAGATCCGGTAAAGGCAACCTTATTCTTTTGCTTATTCAATTTAAGATTTGGCAGAAATGCAGTGGCTAAAAAATGGTTCTTTGAATACTTGAAGACCTTAGATTCAACAGCCATGCAGCAGGAAACAGCGATCCTGCTTCAGGCATATCTGAAGGGTCTGTTTGGAACCGATAAAGAGTTGGAGCATGATGTAAATAACGTGATTAAGGGCTGGGTTTCCGAATTAAACGCACATCAGGAGATCGCCGCTGAATTAGCAGAATCCTATCAAAGATACATACAGCTGCTTCCTCCCAGATGGGAATGCAACTATCCTGCATTGTCACAAGTATGCTCTAATTACGCTGCAATCCAGCAGTCCTACGCCAACATATCGAAATACGAAAGGCTGATTGCGGATATTGAGGCGATGGATGTGGAGCTTGAGGAACAGACCGAGGCAAATTACAAGAGCCGTATTGACGCAATCTTAATTAACTTAATCTCAAATTATGACGCGGAAGAGCTGGATCTAAAGAGCCAGCAGGCATATTTTAATTACATTATTGATAACGACGGTAAGGTGGATGCGGCAAAGAAGCAATTTGAGGAGTATCAGAAGGTACGAAACGAAAGCTTCAATATAGGCAAGCAGATGATTCAATGGGCGGTATATGACAGTGCGGATCAAACGGACATTCATGTTAAGAAATTCGGACTTCAGAATACGAAGGAATGGTTTAAGTCCGCAATCGAGAATTGGGCCTTGATGCTGCAGGAAGCACAGCCACTGGACTATCCTCTTAGTATAGATACCTGGACGGGAGTCTCCAACGGTGAGGACCAGAAGGAACAGGTTGATAACATGAAGGCGTATTACAATAACCATAAGCTTCAGCTTATCTATATAAATACAATTAATATTGCAGCTCTGATTGTTCTAATTCTCTCAATCGGCCTGGCGTTCATAACTCCGTATTCCCTGGTGGCAACGGCACTGGCCCTGGGATTTTTGATCTTCCGGGTGCTGGGAGCGAATAAAAAGTTCCCCGAGAGAGTCAATACTTCTGTTGAATGCCTGAATTCCTGCATGACAGAGCTTGCAGACTATAAGCAATATTATTCAAAAAGCAAGGATAAAAAAGGCGTACTTCTGAGCAAGCTGGAATACTTATAAAGAGAAGGAATTTATAAAGAAAAGGAGACAAAAGACATGGGAGACGAAACCAATTTAGAATTAGGCGATTTATTAGAGAAGAGAATCATGGAGAATTTCGGATCAACAGACACCGGCACCTATGATGTATCGGATGAACGACTGAAGGAAATGAATAAAAAGCTGCCGTCCTGGAGCCTGGAACCTCCATTTAGTTTCCTTAAGTAAAATGGCGGAGGTAAAAGCGGTCCCCTATGCAGCATGGCTTTCCCTTGTTGAGGCGGTAAAGAAGAAAGGCCAGGCCTGCGATGAATTCCTGGAATTGCAAGGCTGCTATCCCCAAAGTACGGGTTCTCTCTATGAGCAAATGATACATAATGAGCTGGCACAGCTGGAAAATTTGCTGTTAAAGAATGCAATCAAGAAATACCAAAAATCCATAAATATGTCTTTGGAGGAGGCCGATTTAGAAATTGCCGAATTCGCAATAAGGAATCTCAAGAAGAGCATAAGAGGCTGCCTGTTTTTTACACGGATTAACGAATATCCAGAAGGAGTAAGAAAAGACTTGGCAATACAAACGCAGGAACGGCTTCTTATATTTCAGGCTGAATTTGGGGAGTTTCTAAAGCGGCTTGCTCAGGATAGCAACAGTTATTTTGCACAGGACTTAATTTACCTGTGGAAAAAATGGATTCCGGCAAAAATTATACTGGAGTGTAAAGAGAATGCCTAATTATGCGCAGGTAAAGAAGGATGTAATTAATTATATATATGCAAGGACTCCCCTTGTCATCATCAACAGCAATGAACGGGAACGAATTGAAAGAATGCTTTACGAGATAGTGGAAGAAACGCAAATTGATTTCCTCTACTATACGGATGCAAAGCAAGTGAAGGCGGTTGGCACGAAAGCGGAAAATGCCGATACGGACGACGATCCGCTGGGATATTTCCTGAATCAGCTGAAAAGACGGAGAAATCTTAATATTGTGCTGGGAGATGTTAGAAGAATCTCCGATGATAATGCATATTCCAGGGAATTAATGAATATACTTTATATGGCGAAAGATAATAATGGGGTAGTTATGCTCATAACCTCGGATCAGGCCTGGAATCGGATCTCCAGCTTTGGCATGATCACTACCTTGGACTTGCCGGATACAAACGAACGAATTGCGCAAATACAGAAATTCATCAGGCAGTACGGGGGACGCTTTCCGGTAGAATGGACGCAGGAGGATATTCCCCATGCGGCAGCAGTACTTAGAGGCTTTACTGAGATACAGATAGAAAACATTCTATCTGCGGAAATCATAGGAAGCAATGGATTAAAACGGGACAAGCTCTATAAAATAGCGGGTCAAAAACAGAAGCTGTATCCTCGGGTTGGTTCCGTGCAGCACATAAATATAGAGAAAAGATATTGTGTATCAGGAATGGATCACTTGAAAAGCTGGCTGGAGGAGAAGAAGAAAATATTCTTTCTGCCGGAAGAGATTCTACAGGAATATGACCTGGGAGCGCCCAAGGGGATCCTTCTCGTAGGAGTGCCAGGCTGCGGCAAATCGCTTACGGCGAAGCTGGTGGCACAGGAATGGGAGCTGCCGCTTTTTCGGTTTGATATCGGAGCCGTATTTGATAAATGGGTGGGAGAAAGTGAAAAGAAAATGCGGGAAGCCCTGCAATTTATTGAAAATGTCTCCCCCTGTGTGTTATGGATTGATGAAATTGAGAAGGTGCTGGCAACAACGGAGGCAGGAAATGAAACCGGGAAAAGAGTGTTGGGAGAATTCCTGTTTTGGCTTCAGGAAGCATCCAGTAAGGTATTCATGGTCGCAACAGCGAATAATGTAAAAGTATTGCCCTATGAGCTGTATAGAAAGGGACGTTTTACAGAGGTGTTTTTTGCGGGGCTTCCAAATAGTGAGGAACGAAAAAATGCATTGATGCAATATATAAAAAGGTCCTTGAAGCTCGAGCCTGAGCAAAGCCTGTTGGACGAATTGGTTCGGATAACCGATGGATATTCCTATTCAGATATGGAAACTGCGGTGAAAGAGGTGGCTCAGCAAATGCTTTTGGGACAAGCAGGTGCCGTCACCAAGGAATCACTTACGAGGGCGGTAAAATCCATCATACCAATTTCGCAGATTAATCCGGAGCTTGTCCGGGAGATTGAGAGTTGGGGGAAGGAAAGAGCGGTGAATGTTTCAAGTCTTCGGTTTCTTTGATAGTGTGCTTAACCATGATAGCGAGGTGAATAGATAATAGATGGGTAATTATGATTTAAAAGCCGAAGTGAGCAGGCTTGGGTCCCGGCTGCATGGGATTGAGCGGGAAAATGATCAGCTGAGGGCTGAAATTAACGAGGCAGTGAACAGCATAAACCAGGCGGAAAGAGATTTGTCCGACTATAATCAGCATATCAGATATACGCTGGAGAATGCGGCAGGAGCAATTGATAATTCTATCAATAGGGCACTTGGCGCCTATGAATTACAAGGTCAAATCGATGAGCTGTATACACGGTATAAATATGTGGAACTGGCGAATAAAAAAATCCGTGCCTTAAATAATAAGAAGTATTATGATTTTAACAATTACAGAACGGTGCGAAAAATTGTTCAGGGAATGATGGACAACCTTGATCTGAATATGGTGAGTGATAAAATTATCTATAAATCCATTGAGAGGCAGCATCTGAAGACGCCGGATTTCTGGCTGACCAGCGCTCTTATCAGTATCATGGCGTGGAAAAACGATGACAAGCTGTTAGCGGATCGGGCATTAGAAAGTGCGGTTAAGCTGGATAAGAAAAACAGCAGTATCTTTTACATGATATTTAATATGCGCATGGGGCGGGAGGAAGCAGCGGTAAAGTGGTTTCTTGAATATCAGAAGTGCGATTTAAAGGGCAGCGATGAGAACACCTTTCTGATGCTGTTTTCCTTGATCAGCAAAACCCTTTCAGATCATGTGGACGAGGAAACCTCGGGAATGATTTCCGGTTTTATTCATAAGCTCATGGTTGAATGTGCAAAAAAGGAAGGCTATAGTGAGGACGATGTGGTCGGCCTAATCCGCGGGAAGATGCTGAGTTTAATGAGAACAGAGGCCTATGATTTCCCGCTGCTGGCAAATTATTGCAAGGATTACGGGAATATTGTTAAGATGCTGAACCTGGCGAGAAATAATTATAATATTCTGGAATTCATATTAAGGGTGGTACATGTTCCGGTAACGGAAAAAAACACCTATCTGAAAGAATATTTAAATGAGCTTCTGGCCAAGCCCAATGCGGTTGAAATCGAAACCTATAATGAAATTGAGTATAATGAGTTGATTATCCGTTTAGGCGGAGAGGTGGAGGCGGCAAAAGCTTTCTTTGATCAGGAGCTGCTGCGAAGGGAAGCCGAACTGAATATTGTATCAAGTATGATTAAATGGATTTATGACTTCGGCAATGAGGATGTAAACGGCCAGATGCGCCTGAATATGTTTACTTTAGTAAAAAGCTTGCAGGAAAAAGCGGCTGCTTCCTATTTTGATTTATACAGAACAATAGTTACAGAGGTTCATCCGGTACAAATTTTAGATTTTTCAGCGGATATGAATTTTTCAGAGGAAGCAGGCGAGGTAAGCAAGGCAGAGCATTTTTATCAGGAACAGCAAAGCCGGGAAATCTCTGCAGTTAAGAATGCACCGGCCTATATTGCCTTGGGAATAGGTGCCGTATGTGGAGTGGCAGCTTTTTTTACACATTTACTTTTACTTGTGGGATTAGGTATCGGTGTATGTGTAGGAATCAGTATTCTTGCAGCAAATAATTTTAAGAAAAAGAATATTATTCTGAAGATACAAAAGCAAAAGGCTGTGGTGCTGGATCTATTGCATAAATTGTTTGATGAGTATGCAAGGATGAAGGAGCTTTACAAGGAATTTGATGGCGTCTCCGGCAAGATTAAGGAGGAATTTGTAAAGCTGTAGCAAACCACTTAATTTGGAAGGGGACAGCGGTCACAGTCACTTTCTTGCCCCAAGGTCTGTACTCTAATAATTAAAATATTATGTATAATGCGGTGGATCTCCTGTTGGGGATCCACCGCATTATTACTGCCATAAATTGGCGGGCAGTTCACCTTGTGATATTTTCTTTTTTGCTCATGCAACACGCAGTCTGTTTTTGAGGATTAACGTTTCATTCATGTTTGAGCTGAACCCCTTTATCAACGAATTGTTGAGCCAACTATAGACTGAACAAAAGTAAGCATTTCATTTTTTGACTGTATCGTATGAGTATGGTCGATAATCTGCTGTTGTTTTTCCGCAGGCAGGGAGAAGAAGTAATCCATTGCATTATATTGTTCAAGCGCTAACCCCAAACCCACCGGTAATTCTGCACCAATACTGTATTTTTCCATGTTAGCCCCTTTTAAAATATGATTTTTACCACAATAATGATATTTGATAATTTCTAAAGTTTTTCTGTCATTTGCTTCTTTTGTTCCTCAAGCATTTTTTTAACCATAGAACCATACTGATACGATGACATTTCACTAAAGTCATTATTTTTTATGGGTAAGCCAATTTCATTGGCGATTTCATACTTGAGCTGATTAAGAGCTGACTGTGCTTCCGGTACTACATTTCTTTTTGACATATAAACACTCCAATCAATTTATAAGGTATGAATATAGTATTTTGCTTTTTGCCCAAAATATTCAGAAATGCGCTTTTATTGCCTCGCTTCCTCAATTCTGAAGGGGAGAAATTTTTGGGGTGAAGTATCCGAAAGCTTGTACCGGCATGCTTTTATTTAAGAAAAACGTATAGTGGTTAAATGCTTTGAATTTTCTAAATTGCCGATATATAATAGAGATAGTTAAAAATTTGGAATTATCATCACATATAGCAGGGAAAGGGAGGGATGAAATGATATCACCTGAGGATAGAATAACCGAGCTTGAGAAGAGAGTGGCTTATTTAGAAAGTATTGTTCAAGGGTCAGAAAGAGAAAGATTTAACCCGTCAGCAGAGCCGGAAATGCAAACAGCGAAATTTATTCAGAACGAAACGGCAGGCAGAAGGCCGATTGAGTGGGCACAAGGCTGGCAGGGACCGCCGAGGGAGCAATGGCAGCGGGGCCAGCAGGGACCGCCGAGCCCGCAGAGGCAACCGAGGCAGACCGTCAATCAAGAAAGTGGGCGAAAGGATAAAGAAGCGCTGGTTGGAAAATATATCATAGGTGCGTTGGCAGCAGTGCTTATTTTTGTAGCAGCAATTTCTTTTATCGGTTTGGTATGGAATTGGATGACTCCGGAAATCAAGTTATTAATCATATCGTTAGCGGGCATTATACTTACGGTGCTAGGCTTCTGGCGCAGAAGAACAAGGAAGAATCCCATCACCTCGATAATCCTCGGAACAGGAGCAGGTTTATTGTTCATTGATATATTATCCGCCAATCTGGTATTTCACCTGATTGGAAATAATATGTCCATATTACTGGCCGGCCTGTGGGCTGTATTCTTTATTCTATCTTCACGATATACGGAGCTGTTCTTTACAACGATAATAGCATATATAGGCAGCTACATCACCTTAATATTAGGACTGGTGCTTATGAACAGCGATGCCGAGCTGTTGATGCTGATCGTATTCGTATCGGGCATTTCGGCAGTAATGATATTTACCGCGTTAAAAAAGAAGAAAGCGGAATTATTGACCGGGATCATCCTGTCGTTTGCAAGCTATATAACCATATTAAGCCGTTGTTATCTGGACGGATTATTTGGAGGAGAACTGCTGCTGAAGGGCTATGCTGCTCAAATTGCTGTGATTTTGATCCTGTCTCTGCTTATGAATTTATTTTATAAGGAAATCAACAATACGGATGCAACTCCGGTGATTCCGGTCTATCTGGTGGTTAGTGCGGCCACAACAATAGGGACAATTTTATTTATAGGCTATTTAAATCACAACTATCTTAATTTGAAAGTAATAATCTGTTACCTGTTATTTTTCGCAATAAACATGATTCAGTTTATATTAAATAATGTTCTCTATAAAAAAATAGAAAAATGGTTAACGGGATATTATGCAGTCATATTGGTTTTTACTTCTTTGCTTATCAATATTAAACTGTATGACGTTCCCACAGGTATCGTTCTGATCGGATTATTGCTGGTTGTGAGTGAAAGAATATTTAAGCGGGAAAATAATTCCCTGTTAACCGGGCTGATCATCTTATTAGATTCGCTCTTCCTGATCGGCAGCAATTCGAATCATCTAATCTGTTCTGTTTATGGGATTGTTCAGTTGGGATTAATGGGATATGTGCTATGGAAATGTACCGGCCTGAAAAAATATGGGCAGATTAATCTGCTAAAGATAATTGGTATCATAGTAATCCTTGCAAACAGCTTTGGAATACCTTCGAATCTTATCAATGGTATGAATATATCAAATATAAGCAGATACATTGACAATGCGATCGGCTATTTCATTGTGGTCACGGTTACCATTGCCTTGTTAAAAACCGGTTATTTTAAAAACTGGAAAACGGAACAATTTAATTTCTTTGGAAGAAACGATGCGTTGGAAGATGATAAAGGTATGCAGGTGCTGTTCTATTTTCTTACGACCGGATTATATTTCTATGGACTGCAGCAAGTAGTGTATGCGGATAAGGCGTTTCTGCAGCTGATATTTACACTGGCTGTAATTGCCGTTGCATTAGTGCAAAGCCGGATAATCCTTTCAGGCAATGGCCGAAATAAGGCATTCACAGGAATTTGGATTGTCCTAAAATATTTAATGCTAACATGGACGATACTTTGGGCGTTTTTAGATCTGGGTATCATATCCGTGGCATACAGTATTGTCGGGCTGATGGTAGCCATAGGAAGCATATCGGTGGGCTTTAAGCTTAGAAACAGGAGCATAAGACTGTATGGGCTGGTATTGACCATCATAATGGTAGCGAAATTCATAATTGTGGATTTGAACCAGGAAAATTCCATTACCAGAGTTCTTGCCTTGATCGCAGGAGGAGGCTTGTGCTTTTTGATTAGCTATATTTACAATAAATTGAGTGAGAATTACTCATGATAATTCAATGATTTTTGAGAGTATGACTTCAAAAAAAATCGGCGGCTCTGCGAATCAATTCGTCGCGATTTGTAATCAGATATCCCGTATCTCTTTTTTCCAACAGTCCCTGGGTGCAAAGCTGATTCAGCAGACGAAACATATGCCTGTAGCTCATGCCTATGGAAGAGGATACATCCGTCAACACATCATTGAATATGTTATTATGCGATGCCTGTAAAATGTAAGAGCATAGACGTTCCTCTCCGGAACACAGGGCGGTATATACATAACTTTTTGAGCTTTGCAGCAGTTTGATAGAAAGTTCACTCCCCAGCCTGTTCAAAAAGGCAAGGTTATTTTTTAAATCCGCGGCATATTTTTTGAAAGGCAATGCGATACATTCAAAATCAGTTACGGCTATAACGCTGGTTGCCACAATATAGGTGTTGGTCATAAACTCAATATCGCCCATAATCCCATCGGAAATGTAGTAGCACAAAACCAAATCTCTGCCATTTTTCGCGATGGTACAAACTTTTGCCTTCCCCTTTACAACAAATAGAAGCTTCCTGTATAATTTAAATATAGGGAATTCCAAGAAAGAAGGTTGAGAAAAGAATACCTCAGTGTAAAATAAGATTACTGACTTTGCACGGTTAGTAAAAAATCTTATTGAACAGAGAGGTATCTAAAATGAATTGTAACACACAAAACGCAAAAATTGCATCTATTACGGAAAAAACTTTAATTATTGGAATTGATGTTGGAAGTGAAACTCACTTTGCAAGAGCTTTTGACTGGAGAAATTATGAGTATTCTAAGAAACCATTGGCATTCAGTAACAATGAAGCAGGCTTCCTAACATTTAAGGCATGGATGGAAGATATCACAGAAAAGCATGGGAAAGATGTTGTGATTCCTGGCATGGAGCCAACAGGTCACTATTGGTTCGCATTAGGGAAATTTCTGCAGGACAATGGAATGAGACCCGTACACGTGAATCCACATCATGTTAAAAAATCGAAAGAGATGGATGACAATAATCCCAACAAGAATGACCGTAAGGATCCGAAAACAATTGCAGCACTTGTGAATGAAGGAAGATTTTCTTATCCATATATACCAATCGGTATTTATGCGGAAATCAGAAGCTTATCTAATCTCCGGTTTCAGACACAGGAAGAAATCACAAGAATAAAGAATCGGATTGCCAGATGGTTCAGCATATATTTTCCTGAATATAAAGACGTTTATGGGAGTTTAGAAGCTGTAAGTGGCATGATGATACTAAAGACAGCACCGTTGCCGGCAGATATCAAAAAACTTGGTGTAGAAGGTGTCAATAAAATATGGCGTGAAGCTAAGCTAAGAGCTGCTGGACTAAAGAGGGCAAAGACCCTGGTGTCAGCTGCTGAGCATAGTATTGGAAGCCAGGAAGCGCCTGATGCAGCAAGAATCGAATTAGGGAATCTCTTGAATGATTATGAGGTATACAATATAAGGCTTTCAGAGTTGCTACAAAAGATGGAGGAAAAACTATTAGAACTGCCATATATCGACAAGCTATTAGAAATAAAGGGAATTGGTCTGATCACAGTCGGTGGATTTATTGCAGAAGTGGGTGATATTCGTCGTTTTGATAACCCAAGACAACTGCAGAAACTGGCAGGCTATGCGATAGTAGACTGTAGTTCTGGGAAGCATCGTGGAGAAAGCCACATCAGTTACCGTGGGAGAAAGCGGTTGAGATATGTATTATATGAAGCTGCTATTTCAGTGATAGGAAAGAACGCAGAATTCAAAGAGATTCACAACTACTATCAAACCAGAGAACGAAATCCGCTAAAGAAGATGCAGTCAGTGATTGCGGTTGCGTGTAAGGTTCTCCGGGTATTCTATACCATACTGACGAAGGGTGTAGATTATGACGGCATGAAATTAATGAGTGATATAATCAGACCGCAATTGAAAATAGCATAAAAAAGTAGTAAAGAAGAACCAGACGATCGCGGTTGAATTGAGACATTAATCAAGAAAGAATTGACAGTTGAATTCAGCCACGATGAGTGGTGAAGTAAAAGCAATAAAACTGTTAGGAATGCTGAATGTGAGAGGAAAACGTCCACTGAAAAGTGCTGTCACAGGAAGCACGCTGTATGAACAGCAGGTCAGTAAGAATTAAATTACAAAGAATGAGCCGGTAGTCGGCAGGAATATTTACCATAGGGCATTGACCCTGACTAGGAGCTGAGCTGACACCCTGGTTATGGATAGGCGGAACGAAGGAAGTTAGGACCCATGTAGAAATGCAAGGTGATCCTGGTAGACACGGGAGGTGCGCTGCCGTAGAGGGATGGGTAAACACAAGGCCATGTAAAGCGAAAAACAATGATGTTTTACTTCGTGTACCCTAACACCACTATTCTCGTACCTGATACAGAGAAATATCCATGACTGAGGCTCATTCATCTGAGATATGAAACTATAAATTCCTTGATTTTAAAGGAAAAAACACTTGACTAAATAGGGAGAGGTATATAGATTTGAAGTTTATCTTGTTTTGTATTGTGATATCTAAGTGGTATATAGACGAGTGAAATGTACAAGAAATAGAAATTAATATCATGTTCGATTGTATGACAAGGTAAAATATGGTACCTTAAATGTAGGAGTAATTGAAATAACAAATACAAGGAAGAAGGAATAAAGAGATGTTATTCATTAAGAAACCTTATTTGCAAAATCCGAAAGTAGATAGCATGACAATTATGTGGGAAACGGATAATGTATCTACTTCAAAAGTATATGTTTGGGAGGCATATGCTCCTAATATACCGGCAAACGTATATTTTTCTCTATATACTCCGATTAATCAGCCTAGGGAATTTGAAGGTGAGAGAGATAGCTATCATAAAGTAACTATTTTTGGACTCGAACCAGAGAAGGATTATTGCTATCAGGTTGAATCAATAGATGGTGAAGAGATACTTTTGTCAGAAATCAATGTATTTCGTACAGCCCCAACGAAAGGTAAAGCGTTCAAATTTGCTCTTACTGCGGAAACAGGTGGATCAAGACAGATAGAATATATTGATCCAATTGCAGAACAAATATATCAAGCGCATCCTGATATCTTAATTGCTTTGGGAGATGTTGTATGGGACGGTAATAACGCCATGGAATGGAATGAATTATTCTTTCATCCCTATCAAAAAATACTTGCTACAACGCCTTTGTTTCATTGCCCGGGAAACCATGAAGGGCATAGTGAATTAATGAATAAATTATTTGCATTTCCCAGATATTATGCTTTCGAATATGCTGACGTACATTTTATTTCACTTGATAGTACTTTTTTCGCTGAAAGAACTTATAATGAGGATCGTTCCTCTGATATGAAAGCGTTTGACACATTTAACGAAGACGATATCCAGTGGAAATTTCTAAAAAATCAATTAGAGAATTCAAAAGCAATATGGAAAGTTATTTATTTTCACTATCCTCCCTATGCTTCTGCCATATTTGAAACAGTTGCTATGCGAAGACTATGTCCCTTACTTGAAAAGTATAATGTTGATGTAGTATTTTCTTCGCACACAATTCATTATGAAAGAAGCCATCCACTTATCAATGGCGAAATCAATCCGGCAGGAATAAGATATATTGTAGTTGGCGGAAGTGGTGCATATGCAGATTGGCTTCGTCATAAAACGAATTCTGTTACAGCCAGGATTATGGCAAAGCCTCATTTTGTTCAAGTGAATGTAACGCCTTATTCGTTAGAAATTCAAGCCATAGATTCAAACGGAATGTTATTTGATACATGTATAATTAATAGGTGATGGATCTGCCAAATATAAGGATTAATTTTTATCAAAATATTTTTTAGCATTTCAAAACCCACATATAAATAGAAAAAACTACTATGTCTTTGCAGTTGGTTGGAGAGGTATAGTATGGAGATTTCGATTAAACAAATAACGGATTTTCAGAACATGGCAAGCATTCTATCACCTGCAGTGAAGGAGTATCGCTTCCTGGTCTGGCACTGAAAATTACCTAATAGCTTAGAAACGATGTAAATTTCTAAATACAAATTTGGTGGAGAGTTAAAATAATGAAAAAGTGGTTAAGATGGGCAGTGGAAATACAAAGCTTAGCGCAGTCGGGGCTGGCATACACTAATAATGTTTACGATATAGAAAGGTATGAAAGATTAAGAGAAATATCAGCGGAAATATTAAGCGAAAAAACAGATATATCAACTGAAAAAATTAAAGAGATATTTTGTAATGAACAGGGTTATCAAACACCAAAACTAGATACCAGAGCGGCTATTTTTAGGGATGATAAGATATTGCTTGTACATGAGAATAATGGAACTTGGTCATTGCCTGGTGGTTGGGTAGATGTGTTAGAATCAATAAAGTCCAACACAATAAAAGAAGTAAAAGAAGAAACTGGGTTAGATGTTGAAACACAAAAAATAATTGCTATTCAGGACAGAAATAAACATAATATACCAACATATGCGTATGGAGTTTGTAAAGTTTTTGTATTATGCAATGTTACTGGTGGACATTTTGAAAAGAATATAGAAACAACAGAAATGGATTATTTTTCATTAGATAATTTACCTGATTTAGCAGAAGAAAAATGCAATAAAGAACAAATTGAAATGTGTTTTAAAGCATATAGTAATGAAAATTGGCAAGTACAATTTGATTAAAAAAGCATACAAGTCCCGATTTGTAAGGAAGTATAAACTTCCCATTAGGTATATAATTTAACACTACTTGTCCTAAATACATCATTAAGTGCAGAACCTTAAGGTGAATTTGGGCAAATCATATATTGCGGTTTTTTTAGTTAGGGCTTCATCCTGTGTTATATTGTCTCCCCAAAGGGGGTGGAATTTGAAATTCGGATTATATGGTAAAGTAAATATAGGAGTAATCAAGACAGGGTGTATTAGCCTCCCAGAAGGGAGGTGGTGATGAATTAAGTTACATATAGTGATTTGCTTCCTTTGGTATATGTAATAATTTTATTGTTATTGGGAGGGAGAGTTTTATAATTGAGAAAGAAGCGTAAAATAACAGTATGTAGAAATGTAGTTTTAGTTTTTTTGTGTCTCATCCTGTTATCCACTAGTATTCTATATATCAGCTTTTATAATGAGATCGTTACCATAAGATCTATTAAGAGAATTAATGATATTCCGGTGTATGAGATAAATTACAGAGGAGAATACGCTTTTGATAAATACCTTACTACAGGTTCGAAGAATTATAGTGAATATATTGATTTTATGAATGCAAATCTATTAAATGGTATTCCTAAAATTTACTATGACAATTTTGAATGTTCTACCTTTTTTGCAAGAACTCCTGAGGATCATTATATTCTGGCTAGGAACTTAGATACAACGGTAACAACACCATTTGTGCTTAAAACGAATTCAAAGAATGGTTTTAAAACGGTAGGAATGGCAAATCTTCATAATGTAAATTGGAATAATGAGAATTTGATTTCAAAGTTTACTGCTCTTGCTGCTCCATATTATACCTTTGATGGCATGAATGAAAAGGGGGTTGCAATTGGATCCTTATCAGTTCCGGTAGGCTGCAAATCAGATATTAATGATAATAAAATTACTTTGTATGATTATTCAGTGATCCGACTTACGATTGAGAAGGCAAAAAGTGTAGAAGATGCTATCAAGCAGCTATTACAGTATAATGTCAAAATGGAGAATAAGTATCCATCCCAATACATGCTTGCAGATGCGGCAGGTAATTGTGCTGTTATCGGCTATGTAGATGGCAGCATGAAAGTAGTGGAGAAAGAAGGTAATTACCAGATAGCTACTAACATGCTTTTATATAATAACGCAGGTCATCTGGGCTATAGCTCTGAAAGATTTAAGGCGTTTGAAAAGGTGCTGCATGAAAAGAATGGAATTATTTCAATAGAAGATGCATTAAAGTTATTGATAGAGCAAACTGTACCTGGTGAGGCGCAATGGTCGAGTGTATATGATCTGACCGATAAAACGATGACGGTTAAATTCTACGGAGATTACGAAAATACGTATACCTACAAGATATATTAACAAGTGTATTTTGTGGATACAATCCACTTACATAAGCACCCCCCATGATACCATTGCCATGGGGGTTCTACTAAAAAGGGGAGGCTATGCATTTGAGGTTTCATGGTGCTTCATCCTATGTTGTATGTGTTCCGAGAGGGGATATATGGGATTTGAAATTCATCTTGCGCGGTCTTGCGATATTTAAATTGCGTATAAAGTTGTTTATGAATAATAATTATATTGACAATTACAGGTTACAAGTGTAAACTTATTAAAGAGTTTACACTTGTAATCTAGATTGGAGTTGAGTAGATGAATAAACTGGCGCAGAAGATTTCTGATTCGGAATTAGAAGTGATGAGAATCCTTTGGGGTGGAAAACAAGCCATGACATTGGCTGAAATAAGGAAAACCCTTTCCGTAAATAGTGAATGGGAAGATTCTACAATTAAGACATTGCTTCGCCGATTGCATGGTAAAGGGGTACTAAAACAGGAAAAGAGAGATGTATATTATTATACCCCGTTGGTATCGGAAGACGAATATGAAGAATATACAACACAAACATTAATTAACAAGTTATTTCAAGGTAGCGCTAAAAATTTAGTAGCATCGTTAGTTTCAAGCAATCAACTGTCACAAGAGGATATCAGTGAATTAAAAAAGATGTTTAAGGTAGGCGACACGTATGAATGATATTGTTTTAATTGTATTATCACTTTCCATATCCGGTTCCTTCATGGCTCTTTTGCTATTTGTCGGAAAGCCAATCTTTAAGAAACATGTATCAAAAGCATTTTCCTATTATATTTGGATGTTGGTGCTATTAAGGCTTGTAATTCCGTTTTCATTTGATCAAAGTGTTATGAATCAACTGCTTAACAGCGTTTCCTTCAATCCACATATTAAGAATGAAATAACGGTAGACAACGAAATTGTACAGGATAGATCAGAGCAATTGATGCATTCAAAGGAAGCATATGAGATTGTATCGAGTGATAAATCACAGCAAAGTATAATAGAAAATAACCAAGTTAATGCAACAGCTAAAAACAATGAAACAATTTCTGTACAAGCTATTATTGTTATTATTTGGCTTACCGGTGCATGTATAGCATTGCTGTTCTGTGTTATACCATATATTCAATTTAATTTAAGAATAAAAGATTCAAATAGTGAACCGGATCAGGAAGATATTAATATATTACATAATTTGTATAATCGAAAGAAGATACGGCTTAAGTATAACAGCTATGTCAGTACACCAATGCTTATCGGAATCATATCGCCTTATATTGTGATACCAGGAGGTGATTATGTAAAGAGTGGGAAGGGGCAAGAACTGGAGAATATATTATGCCACGAATTGATGCATTATAGACGCAAAGACTTGATCTACAAGTGGTTTACTGTAATTGTAACTTCACTGCATTGGTTTAATCCACTGATGCTGCCAATTCGGCGTCAGATATCCCTTTCCTGTGAACTGTCCTGTGATGAAGCTGTAATTAGAAATATGAATGCAATACAAAAGCAAAGTTATGGGGAAACGCTTCTTTCAATGGCTGCAGGAAAAAAACTTTCTGCAGGTATCCTTTCAACAACATTATGTGAGGAGAAGAAGGAATTAAAAGAAAGGTTGGTTAGCATAATGAAGTATAAAAAACTGACGTCAGGTATGCTGTTCCTATCTATCATTATCGTAGTTCTGCTTACAGGCTGCGGAACAATTCTCGGATCAGTATCAAAAGCTGATACTTCAAGCAGTTCTACACAAGGAGAGAATTCTGATAATGAAATAGAAGCTATGAAAAGTACCGATGAATTAAAATGGTATGGAGAAACAAGTCTTATATCAGAAGAAACAGTTCTTCCCGATACCATGATTAATAGCGATGATGCTATGAATGATTTTTTTAATAGTGATAGAACAATAGCTTTGCTGGCAGCCATTCCCGAAGAGGATATTTACGTATATGGACTGAAGGAAAATGGCAGTGACGGCGAGAATGATTATTCATATTATTGTCATGGTATTTGTATCAGACAGGGAAATGAAATTCAAGTGATTGATATTGATTGGGGCATTTATGGAGATATTCCGCAGATACAATATGAAGATTATGATGATGATGGACAAAAAGAATTGGCTATGATTTTGAGAAGTGCAAGTGGTACTGATTTGTCACTGATTGATTTGCATATTTTTGAAAAGTCAGACGATGGAGGATTGATCGATAATTATTTTTCAGATTGGGCAGATCAACTGCGCAAATTGGTAACATATGAAGTAGATGCGAATGGAATCTTGAAACTTTTTGCAAAAGGCACGCAATTAGAGCAAATTAACATATCCACATTGGAAGATGAGTGGGAGGAAAAATTTAAGGGAATTGCATTTGGGAATAATGTAAAGTTTTTATTTGAAGATGGAAAAATATATTTACAAGTTCTCCCTATGGCTCATGTAGGTAACTGGGTAACACCACAAGAAATAACAGATACGTATATTCAGATGGAAGTGCAGTATAATGGTGGATTCGAATTATTTTATATTCGCTGACCTATTTGGTTTATTATAAGTATTCTTATGCCCATGTTATTTCAGATGTTAACTTGTAATAAAAGTGGCTTAATAATTTGCTTATAAACAAATTTAAGCAATAAATAATTAATATGGATTAGGTGGATAAAATTTTTAGAATCCGGTAAATAAGCCTTTTCCAGTCTGCAAGCAAAACCCCCGTTACGCCATTGTAACGGGGGTTCTTCTAAAAAGGGGAGGTTGAGCATTTGAGAGTTCATGCAGCTGCATCTTGTGTTGTAGGGTATTCCGGAAGGGGATATATGTGGATTTGAAATTCATTATGTTTCATCTTATGGTATCTAAGTTGCGTATAAAATTGCGTATAGATAAGGAAAGAGTACAGTAGAAATAGCTGAAATTAATATTATGTTCGATTGTATCAATAGGAATTATATGGTAGGATAAATACAGGAGTAATCGTGACAGGGTGTGTTAGCCTCCCAGAAGGGAGGTGGTGTCGATGAATTATGTTACATATAGTGATTTATTTACTTTTGTATTAGTAATCATTGCACTGCTTACCTATTTAAACAATAATAGGAATAATAAGCATAAAAAATAACTGCCCCTGACTTGGCTGGTCGACTGGGCAGTTAATCTGACAATCGGAGGCTAACCACTTTGTGGGTGGTTACTCCTTTTCTTATATTTACTATAACATGATACTAGATAAATGTAAAGCTATAGCGCAATAAAAATTACGGAATTACGGTTTTAAAAATTGATTATTATAAGTTTGCATATACTATTAAATAAGTTTTTGTTGTACAAAAGAAAAAGATAAATATGTCAATAATACAGGGTAATGAGTATATTGAAACACTAAAGAATAAAATAGTTGTTAAAGAAAAAGAAATAGAAGAAGAAAAAAAAGCTACAAATGGAATGTGGGGAGGACTGGTAGTAGGTATATTATTTATCATTGGTGCTTATGCTCTTTTTAATAAGAGGAACATTATTGCTTTTAATGTTCTGTTTTATATTATTATGATTTTGGCATTTATATGTTTAGCGGTTGCCATTAGTTGTTACTATGATATTAAAATTGCAAAACATAAAAATATCGAGTTAGATAGCCTTAAGGAAGAATTGGAATTAGAACAAATTCCCAACCAAAATATTATAGTAAGAGCCGATAAACAATTTAAGATTAATCAGAAGGATTTGCAGAGGTATTATGACTTGAATCTTTCACAAACAAAATTTCTATCAAAACTTGGAATTTTCCTAATTTTATTTGGGTTAACTATTATTTCAATTAGCATTTTATTATATTTAAGGATAAAAGATGATTTGTGGTTATTATTAATAGGTGCAGTCAGTGGGGTTCTTATTGATTTTGTAGGTGCAATTTTTATTACGATGTACACAAAAAGTTTAGAGGCTTCTGTAAAATTTCATTCAAAATTAGCAGGTAGCAATATTCTATTGTTAGCAAACTCAATTGCGACTAAAATTAATGATGAAAAATTGAGGGAGTCAACATTATCTGAAATTGCAAAAAATATGGCCTGTAAAGATTTTGTCTAATATATGTTACAATTAGTTTAGATCTGGTCTATAGTACTTTGGAAGTGAGGATATGTGGGATATATAAATGATTGATATTAAATATTTATGGTTTGCTATAGGTATTCTTGCTTTCATGTTGTTTCATCATGTGTTATCTTATTTGATTATTTCGCGCACATGGTTCCACCGATACGCAGTTGAAACCCACCTGTACGCACTATGAGTCCACCCTCCTCTTGATGTGAATTTTACAGAAGTTTTCTATATCCATCAAGGATGCTTCGCACCACTTCGTGGCTATGTCCTTGACTGATATAGCAAGCTTCTGTGGGTAATCATTAAGAGGCTAATGGGATAAAGTGCTACGCCTGGTATCAATAAAAATATTACTGGTATCATTCTTGCGAATTGATGATATCAAAATGTGCTGGTAGGCGGTATCCTTGATGCGAAATAATCA
>JAFAGA010000004.1 GCA_023423045.1 Bacillota bacterium
TCGGTTGTGAACTCCTGATTTCGATACACAATAGTCTATCTGTCATCCGCAAAAATTGAATTTGTGAATGGCTTGTTTACTATACTCTTTTTTATCGGCTTCCCTCTACTTCTTTGTTTCAAACTTATACTCTCTGTTATATTCTGTTATAGTTCTCTTCCATAATCCTTGCCAGGAATACATCCTGTTCCTGCTGTAGTATAAGACTTATTTCTCTATCGTCTCATATTTAGTTAGGTACCTTGACATTATTATATGTTATTATATTATATTTGTCAAGGTACCTTTTTATTTTTCTTTATTTCTTCTTTTAAGAAAGCAATTCGAATTAATAAGATGTATTTAAATGTATTAGGATATACTGAGATGCATATAGAAATTATCCATATCCTGTGTTACTATATTAGTAAAAAATCATATCGGAGGAGCCTATGGAAACGAAGACCGTTCAAGAATTCAGACAACCACCCGCGGCCGCAGCACCGGACACTAATCCCAAATTGGAGACGAAACGAATTATACTATATCTTGCTATTACCTTCATCGTTACCTACACTCTGGAAATCGGCGTTATTCGACCGTTGGTTACCGGAGAGGATCCCCAGCTCGCCATGCTCGGCCAGACGCTGGTATCTATAATGATGTTTATTCCCGCCTTGGGTGTATTGCTGACACGACTGATTACAAAGGAGGGCTTTCGTAATTCCCTCCTCAAATTGCCAAAGTTAAAAGGCAATCTTCTCTATTATCTTATCGCCTGGTTTGGTCCTGCTCTGCTGACGCTTCTGGGCGCAGGCATCTATTTTGGAATTAATCCTTCCCGGTTCGATCCGAATATGACCATTTTGGCAGATACTTACCGGAATGCCGGTGTGGAGACTACGATCGGACAGCTGCAGACTACGATAATAATTCAGATTGCGATGGCCTTTTTCCTTGGACCCTTGCTTAATATCCTTAATTGCTTTGGCGAAGAATGGGGCTGGCGAGGCTACCTGCTTCCCAAGATGATGGGAAAGCTCCCCATTCTTCCGGTTCTCCTGATCAACGGCGTGATCTGGGGAGTGTGGCATGCTCCGTTAACCGCATTGGGTCATAATTACGGGCTTGGTTATGCCGGTTATCCTTACACCGGAATTCTTGCGATGATACTTTTCTGTATCGTTCTTGGAACCATATTTACATTCCTGACGATACGGACAAACAGCTGTATTCCTGCTATCTTTGCTCACGGAAGTGTGAATTCCATCGCAGCGGCAGGGATCTACCTTACCGCTGACGGCGGAAATCCTTTTCTGGGACCTTCTCCTACGGGAATTCTCGGAGGGCTCGGTTTTCTTGTGACTGCAGTCATAATGGCACTCCTGTTGGTGAGGGAGCAGAAAAGGAAACGCACTGCCTCAGCTCTGTAGCCGATTATCTTTTCTATTCCTGGCGGTAGCCCTCAAGGAAATCTCTCAGGGATGCCGCCGCCGTCTTAAGCTGTTCTATTTCCGGCAGATATACCATTCTGAAGTGATCGGGCTCCTCCCAATGGAAACCTCCTCCATGGGTCAGCAGAATTTTCTTCTCCTTTAGAAAATCCAGTACAAACTGTTCATCATTCCGAAGATTGAATTTTCTCCTGTCCAGCTTCGGGAAAATATAAAAGGCGGCCTTCGGCTTTACAGCGGTAATTCCCGGGATCTCACATAATGCGCGGTAGATATACTCTCTCTGCTCATAGATCCGCCCGCCAGCCCGCAGCATCTCCTCTGTCTCCTGTTGATATTGCAATGCCATACCGATGACGGACTGTGCAGGTACATTGGAGCAAAGACGCATGGAAGCCAGCAGATTGATTCCTTCGATATAACCCCTGGCACGGGATTTGTCACCGCAGAGGCACATCCATCCGCAGCGGTATCCTGCAATCAGATGGGATTTGGATAAACCGTTAAAGCTGATGGTCAGCAAATCAGGAGCCAGGGATGCCAGAGCAATATGCTCCTCCTGGTCCATTACCAGCCGATCATAAATCTCATCGGCAAAAAGGATCAGATCATGCTTTCTTGCAAGGTCCGCAATCTCTTCCAACACCTCTCTGGAATACAGGGCTCCCGTGGGATTATTCGGATTAATTACCACGATTCCTTTGGTTCTCGGTGTCAGCTTTCTCTTAATATCCTCCAGGTCCGGATACCAATCCGCCTCTTCATCACAGATATAATGAACCGCTTTTCCCCCGGCCAAGGTCACGGAGGCCGTCCATAGGGGGTAATCAGGAGAAGGCACCAATATCTCATCCTGGCAGTTCAACAGTCCATTCATGCACAAGGAAATCAATTCACTGACTCCATTCCCTGTATAAATATCTTCCATTGTGACACCCGGCATCTTCTTCCTCTTGCAATATTCCATAATTGCCGCCCTTGCGGAAGCGATCCCCTTGGTATCGGAATATCCCTCTGTATTGGACAAATTCTCCGCCATGACATTTAACAGCTGCTGCGGCGCGCGAAATCCAAAGGATGCCGGATTGCCGATATTCAGCTTCATCACCTCTTCCCCAGCCGCAATCATTCGGTTTGCCTCATCCATAACCGGTCCCCGGATATCATAACAAACATTTTCCAACTTCAGTGACTTCTCAAATACTCTCATAATTCAATCCCCTTTCAGCTATTCCTGGTTATCTGTTCCTTGATGTACGGAAGGACACAAAAAAACCCTAAGCGTTATCATAACGCTTAGGGCGAATGTTAATCCATCCGTGTTACCACCTAAATTCAGAAAGGAATGAGATATTCCGACTTCTGCACTCTGCCAGTACAATCATACTGCCTCCCTGTAACGCGGGAAAACGTTGAAGCCTACTGAGACAACGCCGTTCGGTTCAAAGCTCCAAGACTGCTTCCATACTAATTCCATAAAGATTCGCACCAACCATCTTCTCTCTGGGATATCCTTAATATGTACTACTTCTCTTCATTGCCTTTTTGAATTTTCTACATTCTATCAGACCCGATGCAGTATGTCAAGCTGAAAAAGTCACATTCCTTCGTCCTCGTCAATCATGATGTACTTCAAAAGCAGATCCGGTTTGTCAAATTGATTTAACATAACCGGATGTTTACCATTTTAATGACTTATCAGTATAGGTGAACATAAAATACCATTTTCCTTAAGTTGATATTCATCCGACCATCGATCGCCCACCGTACGCCAGGAGCAAGAGCCATACCATGTATACTTCTTATCACAATTATGAAGTTGTCCAAACGTGTTATAGCGATTACCATAGGCCCGTATTTTCAAATCATGGTATCCCTTTGATAAATAACCCAATTCGATGGTATATGGTGCAAATGCTATATTCCCTTTATCCTTATCATCAACACTCACAGATAACAATGGGGCATTAAAATATTGCACTTTCATAGTAACATTGGCTTCCGGTAAATCCATTCTGCAATGATATGTAAGATTTCCACCATAAAACGGATATCCTTGTTTTGCCAAATCTCCAAAATAAAACTTATCTGGAGCTTTTATTATTTTCTTACATTTCCCAATTACAGAGACTCCGAAATCCCCAAGCAAATAACATGCCTCAATATTTGCGGAGGGTCCAAATGGAATTTCGAGAATTATTTCATTTTTACCCTTATTCAGTTTAGGGATTTTAATTCGCTGTATTGAAACATCAACATACCAGCCTGTGACAGAAAGGTTTTCAAGCTTATTACCATTTATGAAGACGACAGTATCTTCATAACTTTCCAAAGCAAGTTCTGCTTCAACTTCAATTTCAGAAACAAACTCAAATCTTAAACTCAACTTATTTGGTTTTGAATCCTCAGCAGCCAGGGTCCATGGTTGAGCCCCTGCTTCTTCTTTGGGAGGATAACCAAGTCTCTTTCTAATTATATTGTCTAGCTTTAGAATATCCTCCAGATCATTCCATTCCTCATTATCAAGACGATACTCAGCATTATCCAATAAGAAAACATTAGGTTCTTCGAAAGTAACCGCATATGGTTCCGTCATTTTGATACTACTTTGAGTCTTTTCTTGCACCTTTAATCTTAAATTAAACGACTCTTCTTCTGACAATGTAAGCAAAGGATGTGACATACTATCCTTCGGCTCCAATAGCAGAAGTAAACTATCATGGATCGATAAATCATATATCAATATTGTCTCATTATCCTTATTACTTACATTCATAAGGGTTATATTACCAGTCATCGTATCATAAAGCTTTAAATTCCAATAGCCTTTTATACGAATTATCATTTTCTCAACATATTGAAGTTCTGTACTATTTACCATGTCGGTAAAAGTATAACGCATTTTTTCATAAGCATGAGCCACAAATAACCATCTGTTATCCCCATCCTCGCGCATCTGATAGAATAGATTCTCTGCTCTTGCACCATTATCGTGAAGAATGTCAATATCCCTTACTTCTTCTAACTCCATCAGCAAATGATTTCTTTCAAAAGGAATTGAAGTGCAGATTTTAGATAATTCTGCTGCCTTCTCAGATTTCCGACCATCAATGCAATACGGTGCATCTCCCATGAAAATTACCTTTCCATTTAATACTGCAAATTCACGCAATCTTTCAATGGTATTATTTCGTAAGGTATGGCATTGAGGAATAATAATTACATCATATTTCATTTCTCCCATGATAAAATATGGTTTTTCATCATGAATAGCGCAGCTCTCACGATTCTCAATATACTGTTCTTCCAGCAATGCCTCACTGATAAAATCAAAATCCAACTGATTAAATAATAGCCAATGAATGGTATTGCTATAATTATCCTCCAGCATCTTCCGCATAAGATATGTTTGTTCGTTCGGGCCTAAATGCAGCCAGTAAGATTCAATCGGATGAATGATTCCGATCCGTACATGCGGCTTCCCTCTTGTTAAAGCTGTATTCACCCGTGCAAAATGATCTTCAATGATATTATATTGCTGATACCAAGGTGATTGATAAAAGATAGATGCCGGGTAATCTCTCTTAGCTTCACCCTTCATAGACATTAAAGCCAGATGATGTACTCTTACTGTAATACCGAGAGCAGCCTGCCAATCACCGGACATTTTGTGTTTTTTAAAATCATAATCCCAATTTGTAACACCATATATTTCGCTCATTGCACCTGTGCGGCCGTATTGATGTGCCACACTTTGCGCTTGTTTTGCTGTGGCATAATCGCGCTGATCACATAACACATCATGTCCCGGTATATGAAAATGTCTTAGTGACCTCATAACTTCTCCTACATATAAAGTTTGTGACTCTAATGTTTCTTCTGCTTTTAAATGGCCGCTCAAACCAATATTATGCTTTTCACACCAATCTCCTATATTCTTCGCATAAGCATCTACAAAGCGATCTGTTATATGATTGATATATTGATATCTGTTTATTGAAACTTGATTCTGGGGAAGTTCCCAAATAATTTCTGGAAGTACCTCCAGAATATCGGTACCATACGTATTATAGTAAGTATTCGGGAAATCATCTGTAAATGGCAGGGATAATTTCCGTTTTTCCATAGCAAAATTTAAATAATCAATTTTTACAAACTGTGGTTCATCTGTAAATATTGCCGGAATACTTTTATTAAAATCCTCCCCTAAAACTTCATAATATCTTTCATGGGTTACTTTTATAAATTCATCAATTGCATTTTTATCCAATGTATTAACGTAGGTTTGATTGTTCCACCAAGAATTTGTATCGCTTATCTCCATATACGCCCACCAAATATTATTTTTTTTATATTTATGGTCGTTCTCTACAAGTCTTTTATAATGTGTTAAATAGTTATTTTGAATTATTATTTCATAGGCGGCTAATATATATCCTTTGGGCGACTCGCCACGTAAAACTGCATTATCAAAATCCATTTTATTCATCAGATATTGGCCAGGGGGAGGATCCGGAGAAAATACAAGGCATCGTTCACGATTTGCATATTTTTTTGTAACATACCCACCGCCAAAACCGGAGGCATATCTATCTTCATCATAGAGCCAGCATAGCATGTCATTTTCTTTTGCAATATGATTACAATTCTTTACGTATCCCATATATTCATCACTTAAGTACTCTGTATTCATTCCTGTGCGGCAATGAATATGAAATCCTCCCATACCCATTTCCTTAAAATATCCAATTTGCTTTTCCAGATCAATTTCACTAATTCTACAGTTCCATGCCCAAAAAGGAGCTCCTCTGTAAATTGCTGCAGGATTTAAGAAAATTTGATCCATTGTTTCAGTATGTTGATTCCCAGGCATAGCTACCTCCTTTCAATTTATCCTGTTTCTTATTGATGAAGATAAAATTACCTTGGAACGATAGCACCATTTTCTTCCAGAACCTTACGAACTGAATCTATATCAACATCTTTAATTGCTACATTATTCTTTAAGCTTACCGAACAGGCTACCGCTGCAGCTTGTCCCATAGCCATACAGGATGCTTTCACCCGATAAGCAGAATTGCTTAGTCTATCTCCTGATATGCATCTACCAGCCATCATAGTATTTGCAAATCCCTTTGGAATTAAGGCGCCAAGTGGAATTGTCGGTACCTTGCCACTCTCCAGAAAGATATTCTCTAATGTTTTATTGCCTATCTTATGTAAATCCACAGGGTAATAGGTGTAAGAAACCGCATCTTTATAAAGTCTTGCCGATAAAAAATCTTCTACTGTAATATATTTTTCTCCAATAATACGCCTTGATTCTCTTGCCGCAACCTCGTGGCCACTTGCGTTCATTATAAAGTTTTCTGCCCCTTTTACATTCTTTTGTGCCCATTTTGTTATTCTCATAAGGGATTCTCTGCCTTCCACTTCGGCCTGAGCCCGGCTGTTATTATCGGCACTATTTATTTTTATATGATTTATGTTATTTCCGTTATGTCCAAATATTACATATGGACTGCCGGCCCAAAAATCTTCCCTGATTAATTCTTTCCCTGCTATTCCCTCTTCAAATGCTTCCTTAACCTGCTTTTCATCTATGTCATCAATATCGTAACCCGACGGATAAAATCGCAACGTACCAGGCTGTAATTCTTTTGTAATCGGATCTCCTAATTCATACTTCGCTCCTGCCATTGCACAAACATCACCATCACCGGTACAATCAATTACTCTTTTACCAATCAAACACTCCGGTCCGTTTTTTGAAGCCAGTACGATGCCATCAATTTTCTTTTGTTTATCATCCTCAGATACGATTACATCAATAACCTGTTGTAATAAATATACCTCTACATTAGCTTCTTCACACATCTTATCCATCATATATGCTGCCATAGGAACATTCACATGAACTCCCAGAAAACAGGCTTGAATTCCTGCTTCAAAAACCGGAATATCGGCCCAATTCTCTGCTGCAAGGCGATTTACAAACTCCCAGCCAATCCCTGATATAATCTGCTTTCCTTCTGCGTAAAACAGTGCTATTTCATTATTCCCACCTGTTGTAATGACACCGCCAAGGGCACCGTATTTTTCTATTAACGCAACTTTTAATCCTAATCTTCCCGCCTGTACTGCTGCTGCAAAGCCTGCCGAACCACCTCCGCATACAATAACATCATATTCGCCTCTGATCGGTAATTGTTTTACATAATCAATATTCATATCTGCCATCCTTCCTTCTATAATATTTCTATTTTTCTTTATCCTTTAACACTTCCCATAATGATCCCTTTTGTAAAGTATTTCTGCACAAAAGGGTAAACACATAAAATAGGTAACATAGCAAGAAATATTTGTGCTGATTTGTTGCTTTTCTGTGTTACATTAAGCATGGTGTCATCTATGCTGGTAAGAAAGTTTGTATCTATCTCTACAACAATTGTCTGTAAATAGGATTGCAATGGATAATTTTCAGGCCGATTCATATAAATAAGTCCATTGAACCACTCATTCCAATGAGCTACCGCAATAAACAGGAATAACGTTGCTAATACCGGTTTACAAAGAGGAAGAATAATCTTCCAAAGAGTCACCCATTGTCCTGCTCCATCTACAAATGCGGACTCCATAATCTCTTCCGGCAGTGATTTCATATAATTTTGTAATAAAATCACATTAAATACATTAACTGCACCCGGAAGAATAAGTGCCCAGATACTATCAATTAGACCGAGCTCAGAGACAACCAGATATGTGGGTATCATACCGCCGCTTATCATCATTGTTACCATGAAAAACCAAACATAATATTGCCTGGCGGCAAATTGTCTTTTCGTTTTTGAAAGAGGATATGCAGCTAATACCGATAAAAACATGCCCACCCCTACTCCAAGAACAACTCTTAAGACAGATACACCCATTGATGTAAAAAACTTAGGTTCATTAAGAATATATTTATAAGCGGATAAAGTGAAATCAATCGGAATAAAATTCACTAAACCTGCATTTACCGCATATTCGGAGCTTAATGAAATAGCAAAAATATGTATCATGGGTAAGATACAGACGATTGCAACTGTAATTCCAAATATATAATTGAATATTATAAATAACTTTCTGCTAGTTGATTCTCTATAATGCATATATACCTCCATTCCGTCGTTCCGCGCCGGCACAAACAATTTAAAATACTCGATATCCACTAACCTTATATGCGACTTTGTATGAGACAACTAATAATGCACCGGAAATGGCGGATTTGAAAAGACCTGCTGCAGTTGCCAAACTAAACTGTCCTCCACCTAAACCCAACCGATATACTAACGTATCTATGATATCTCCCGCCTCATAAGTAATAGGGCTGTATAAATTATATATTTGATCAAAGCCTGCATTCATAATGGAGCCTATTTTTAGAATAGTCAGCAATAATATGGTGGATTTTATTCCGGGCAATGTAACATTCCACATTTTTCTTATATGCCCCGCACCATCCAGTGAGGCCGCTTCATATAGGGCAGGATCGATTCCAGTCAGTGCTGCCATATAAATAATTGTAGAATATCCAAACTCCTTCCATATATCGGTTGTCCAAATAACTCCGCGAAACAAGCGATTGCTTCCAAGGAAAAAAACCGGCCTGGCACCAAATAAGCCCAAAAATTCATTTACTAAACCATTTCTAGGATTTAATATTTCAATAATAATACCTGCCATAAGTACCCATGAAACAAAATGAGGCAGATAAACGATTGTTTGAATACTGCGTTTTATCCTGCTGCTTCCCATTTCATTTAATAATAGAGCAAAAGTAACTGGTACAATGATCCCAAGTATAAGCTTACCGATTGCAATAGATATTGTATTTTCTACCGATTGTAAAAAACCAGGTGTCGAAAATAATGTTTTAAAATTTTCTAATCCTACAAACAGGGATTTTGAAAAGCCCATTGCCGGATTATATTTTTGGAATGCTATGGTTACTCCAAACAATGGTATATAATGAAAAACAAATAAAATTATAACCGGAAGTGCCATCATCAGATGTAGGGCTCCATCTTTTTTTAATGTTTTCATAAAGGATTTTTTCTTTAATTTTTGTTCCATATAATAGCTATGCCTCCTTACATGTATCTGTGCTTAAAGTAAAAACACCTATAACTTCAAATCGTAAGCTAATAGAATACCGATTATAGAATGCAACCTATAATCGGTATTAAAATTAGTAAGATTTTTTATTTCTGCTAATTATTTCTGACTATACCAAGCATTTACCTCATCTGTCATCACTTGTCCGCCATTTTTAAACCAATCACTTACCGCCTTTTCATAAACAGAAATATCTTCTCCCATTATAACTTTGATCATTGCGGTATTTAGAGTATCATCCAATAGTTTTTCTTTTTCTGTCATGGTCTGTGTTGCCAGAGTCTGATACTCATCTAAAATAATTCTTCCTTCATCCCACATTCTTCCTATTACACTAAATGCTCCTGTGGGTCCAAATATAGCATAGTTATTGTATTGGGCAATGTCTCCGGCTTCAAATTGCTTACAGTTCTCATATTTTGTTGCTGCAATTGCAATTGTCCAATCTTGGTTTCCTGTTTCAAATGCATTCAGGACATTTTTATGAATTGTAAGATTTTGCCACGGAATTGCACTGAAAAATACACTTGCTACATATTTTGATGCCTGTACTGATTTATCACCAATAACATGAGATGTATATTTGCTTACTACCTCCGGATCTTCATTATAAATCAGATCAATTTCAAGATTGATCAATTTAACTACTGCTTCAGGATTCTTGCACTCTTTATTAACAAAGATAAATTGGCTTCTATTAACGGAGCTTTGAGCGACTGCAGGGGAACCATCAATTGTAGGTAATTCTACGATAGCCCATTCTGCCTTTTCCTCACCTTTCGCCGCATCTGCAACACCTGGCGCAAGGTAATAAGTACCATAAGCAATTCCTACTTTACCGGCTGCTACATCTTCTTTTGCAATATTATAATCTGTAACTGCAAAATCTTCATTGATGATACCTGCTTTATATAATTCTTGTAACTTTAATAAAGGTGCTTTCATTTTGTCTTGTACAGAACCATAGACGATCTTTCCTGTTTCATCTTTTATCCATGCCTGAGGATATGCACTATAGCCATTCATGATGCCTCGGAAACCAAGATCATAAATAAAAATATCCTTATTTCCGACCATACCGTAGGTATCAGGACCACCCATTTTGTTTTCAACAAATGCATTTGCAGCAGCAACCAGCTCATCTATTGTCTTGGGTACTGCTAATCCCAATTCATCTAACCAGTCTTGACGAATATATAAGATAGGAACACTATCCGGCTGAGCACCAGTAATAGGAAGCCCCATCATTCTGCCGTTTTGCGTACTATATCCTAAAGTAGCTCCGCCGTCTGCCGCCAAAAATTCTTTGTATTTATCGCTGGCATATTCATCGAATACATCCGTCATATCCATGATCAAATCAGCTTCTAACAGCATCTTATATTGAACTTCATTTACCAAGCCAAAATCCGGCAAGTTATTCTGGGCCATTGCCATATTCCACTTGGTATTATATGCATCAACGTCAGCTGAAACCCAATCATACACAACATCAATTCCAAGTTTCTCTTTGTAAGCTGTAATATACATATTCTTTTCCGGTGAATCATGATCCGGATCGCCTGGAATAAATTGTGTACCGCCTGTGATGTAATAGGCTCCTCTTAAAGTAAGTCCATCTTCATATTTGCCGAATGGATCTTTCGGACCTTCGTCAGCAACTTCAGCATTCTCTTTTGAAGTATCCTTTGAATTTTGTTCTGTGCCGGTTGGTGTAACCTCTGCTGCATCTTTCCCCTCTTTTTTGCCGCAAGCTGACATAACCGCAACCATTGTCACCAAGGACAAAACCATAAACATATAACGTATAAATTTACTTTTCATACCTTTTCCTCCTAAAATGTTTGATAACTGTATTCTAATATGAATCAATACTTAATTTCTATTCCAAATATTTTGTTACTATTTTTTAAATACGTTATGTTACATTTTTTGATTTCACATATTTTGTGATATTATGTTCTTGTATATAATCACTAAATTTTACAATTGAACACTCCTATTTTCTATGTTATTATAAATAATGTTTATTTAAAATTGTAAGCAGTAATAAAGATCGAGGTGTCATTATGAAAAAGCATGTTTTCCATCCTTCCTCTATTTTCGGCCGTTTATTATTATCTTTTTGTATTATAATGATTCCTTTCGAGTTAACTGGTATTATCATATTTACATGGGGACAAAATACCGTGCGTAAGGAGATTGAAAACTCAGCTGCTTCCCAAGTCAAATTTTTAAATGATGATTTTGAAAACCAGATTCATAGTATCTCCTCACAACTAGAACGAGTTGTAACAAACACAAATATTCACGAATTTGCTTTGAATTATGAAAACTTAAATACTTCAGATTTTTATATAAGTCTCAAAGAACAATACGATTTAATATCAACAATTCCACAGAATTATCCCATATTAGATGATATTGTTTTGCATTACCAGAACTTTGACAAAGCCCTTTCTGCTAATAAAGGATATATCTCTGTTCCTGATGATTCCTATCAAAAATTGATTTCTACACTTAGAGAATATTCCTTTCCTATTAAATCTTTGGATTCTAAGCTGGTTATTGGATTGATGTATCCGGTAGAAACATTCTTCAATGAAATGGATCCGGTTTTTTTAGTCTCAATGAATCTTTCCAATAATGCTATTAAAAAGTATCTCTCTTCTTTTAATAACTACGATACTATATTACTTAATCATTCAACAATGACAGCTATCTATGGTTCTAATCAGAACGATTTAAGTACTGAGGAATATGAAGAGTATTTTGATCAAATTGATCAAACGCTGACCTCCGATAATGATACTACTTTATACTTAACAAATAATGATTTCTATATCATTACGGAATATTCTCAATATTTAAATTGTTCTTTCATACAATTTGTTCCGATATCAGAAATCATGAGTATACCCAGACAATATAATTGGTATCTTACTCTTTTTACCATTATCTCCTTGTGTGTTCTCATCCTTTACTCATTTGTCGCATTAAAGTTAGTGGATCATCCGGTTAATATGCTTTTGGGTGCCTTCCATAAAATTGAATCGGGCAATTTTGATATACATCTGCACCTAAAGCGCCCCGCAAAAGAATTCGAATTATTAATCAACGGTTTTAATAAGATGGCAAAACGTTTGGATCTCACCATTAACCAATTATATAAACAGGAAATATATTCGCAGAGAATGGAATTAAAACACCTTCAAATGCAAATAAACCCGCATTTTCTGTATAATAGTTATTTTGTTCTGCATCGTTTAATTACACAGGAAGATTTGGAAAACGCTAAACTTTTGTCTACTTATATGGGTAAATATTTTCAATATATTACGCGAAACGGTCAAGATAAGGTCCCTTTGCAAATGGAATGGGAGCATGCAAGAAATTATCTTGAGATTCAAGGAATACGATATTCCATTCGCATTGAAATAAAAATCGATGCTCTTCCGGAAGAATATAACAAGACTCTTGTGCCGCGCTTGATCCTTCAGCCTATATTAGAAAATGCATTTGAACATGGTTTAAAAGACAAATTGGAGAATGGCTTACTTGAACTTAAGTTTATACAGGATGACGAGTATATCCATATGCAGATTACAGATAACGGAAATGAACTTTCTGCGGGGGATATTGAAAAACTGCGTAGTTCTCTCGGCAACAAAGAAAATCCAAATAGAGAAACTACGGCCTTGATTAATATTCACCGGCGGTTAAAGCTGGAATTTGGGCCTAACAGCGGTATATTTATATCACCAAATACGCCAACTGGACTAATTGTTGATATGTTAATCAATAAGTTATAATATGATAAAAGCGTCAAAAGCACCGCAGGTGCTTTCCGGATACAAGATATTGATATGCAAGCCTGCTTGTAATAGCACTATCTTGTATCTGGAAATATGCGCAGCACCTTTTGACGCTCAAATTATAATATGATCGCTTTATGCTTCAAATCTATCGTATAATCTTTATCCCATAGGATATGGTAATCAGCTGTTAGGCGTAAGTCGGTAGCGGATGCACCTACCATGATCTGGTATTCGCCGCTTTCCACATGCCAGGATTTCAAATAGGTATTGTAATAGGAGAAGGCCTCTGTATCCAGATTAAATGTGATTTCTTTTTCTTCTCCCGCTTGCAATAGCACCTTATCAAAAGCCTTTAATTCTTTTACCGGCTTCATCACTATGCTATCTTCTTGTTTGATATAGAGCTGAACGATTTCTTTTCCAATTCTGTCACCAATATTCCTAACATGGAATTTAACAGTTACTTTCTGCTCAGAATCCTTAGAACTCTCAGGGGTTATCACAAGGTCAGAGTACTGAAACTGTGTATAAGAAAGCCCGTGTCCAAAGGAAAACCAGACATCTTCCGGATGTTTGTCATAGTATCGATATCCTACAAACATTCCTTCTCGGTACCACACCTTTCTTCCATCTCCGGGATAATCAAGATCCGATCTAACACTGGTTATAAAGGTTTCTGACAGCTTTCCGCAGGGATTCTCTATTCCATATAAAATCTCAGCAATTGCACTTCCACCGGCTTCTCCGACATATCCCATCTGTATTAATCCCTTCACACTGTCTTTCCAGCCTAAGGGTGCAGTACAGGCTCCTGTTTGCATCACCACTACTGTATTGGGGCAATATTTATTGATTTCATTAATACAATCATTCATATAGTCAGAAAAGGTCAGCCTGCTTCGGTCAATTCCTTCTGTCTCGTATTCATGTTCATTTGCAACGAAAATAATTGCCAGATCTATTTCCCTGGTAATTTGATGAATTGTCCGAAACATTTCCATTCCTGAAGTAACCTTGTCGTATAAGGGTTCATAAATAATTTCCATATCACTGGGAGCAAGCTGACGAATAAAATCGATTGGTTTTTCTATTGATTCCTTTTCAACTGTAACTCTCGAACTTCCTCCACCCATAATGACAGTATCTTCAGCAAAGGTTCCAAATACAGCAATCCTTTTGTATTTCTGTCGAATAATGGGCAAAATATTATTCTCATTTTTTAAAAGTGTAATTGCTTCTAAAGCACCCTTTTTCGCAATTTCATGCTGTCTCTTGCGATCATAAGGCTTTTTCTCCTTGGTCTCCTTCAATACATTAAACAGGAAGGTCAAATATCGTTCCAAGGCAGCGTCAATATCATCTTCCGTTATAATTCCTTTCCCAATACCATCCTTCAGACACTCAGTAATCTTCTCATTCTTTGGCATCTGAAGCTCAAGTCCTGCAGCTAAGGACTTCGCGGGAGAATGAACTGCATGCCAGTCAGAAACCACCAGGCCATCGTAGCCCCATTCCTCACGGAGCAAATCCTTCAGTAACCACCGATTCTCAGAACACCAAATTCCTCCCAGCTTATTATAAGCGCACATTACACTTTTGGGCTTTCCTTTTTCCACCGCAATCTCAAAAGGTTTCAAGTAATACTCCCTCAGGGTTCTATCGTCCACTTCCACGGATATGGAGGAACGTTCTATCTCCTGATTGTTCACTGCAAAATGCTTCAGGCTGGCAGCTACTCCTGTCTCCTGAACGCCTTTAATAAACGCTGCGCCCAACTCCCCTGACAGGACCGGATCTTCGGAAAAATACTCAAAATTTCGTCCGCATAAGGGTGTCCTTTTCATATTTACCCCAGGGGCCAATAGCATCTGGACACCTTCTTCCATGCAATCCGCTGCTATGGCCATACCGGTTTCATAGATCAGATCCCTGTTCCAAGTGCTTCCCATTGCCGATGCTGTCGGAAAACATACATCACCACCCTGAATATTACATTTCTGCTCATGAATCGGATTCGGATGTTTTAATAATCTTCGGATACCGTGAGGTCCATCACTCATTTCTAATTTGGGTATCCCTAGGCGTTCGTTTTCCGCAGTTTTAAGAGCGCCTCCTCCGGTCAGTAATACTGTTTTTTCTTCTAATGTAAGCTGTCTGATTATCTCTTTGATATTCAAATCATTTGCCCCCTTCGTACTACGGATACATTTGCATTCCATCATTATAAGCTACATGTTGATCGGATATTACAATAGTTCCCGTTACATTATCTACTTGAATTACCGCTCCCCATATCGTCATGATCCTGTTCTCCTTGTGAATTTCTCCCACAATCAAAGGCCCAACCGGATTCACTAAAATCTCCGTATTATTCTCAAAACCTTTACGCGGCAGAATTGTTACTTTCGCATTTTTTAATCCCTTAACTTCAATTCTGCGATACATAAAGTAGCTTACCGGGGCTATCTCTTTACAGGAAATGATGCCGCCATCCTCTTGTTCCACAAAGACACGGCATTCTTTGTGCCATGCTCTGGGATGAGTATACACGGAGCATTTATTCTCCAGATAGGTTTCACTTCCCAATAATAAAGGCGCTCCCAGAGGGAACTTTAGTTTCATGCGAACCGTAGTATCCGGACAATACCCGGAAAAATAGAATGCATTTTCATTTCTGGATATCATTGTTATAGGCTCTCTGCTTCCCTGGACCTGCTTTTCATAACCAATATAAATCCCAAAACGCTGCATCGCTAACCGAGCGAGGCTTTCCATACGAAATACTTCCACGGTGCTATAATCGGATATATTAGCTCCTCCCGGATTGAATTCACCTCCGTTAGAGCCACGGAGCCAGACTACTGCTCCACCCTGCCAATCTTCTAAGGCTCTATAGATTCCTGCCACCCTTTCCTTATCCTTTTGCTTAACCGTTGCCAGAATTTCGGAACCTCCATCATTGTTCCCATTCAGCACGGCATTCATCCCGCCATCCGAGAGAACTTTATTTACGCGAATTTCCTTAGGGTTAAGTCCATCATGGCTAATATCTCGAGTCAGCACAGTGGATAATTCCATTATCCCTTCGATTGGTTCTACCTGACGAAGCCCGAGCAGTTCCAACAACCTGAAATCCGCTCCTTCTATGGAGCCATATAAAAATACCTTATATCCCTGTTTTATTATGGATATAATATGGTCATTTATCGGCTCTCTATTAACCGGTATTGGAAGTACCAGAACTGAGCCCCTATATTTATCAGGCTCTGCTTCTAAGGATTGGATAAAGTTATCTGTGGATACTACCATGCTTAAGGGAAGTCCATGATTTATTGCTCCACGGATATACATATCTTCAAAAAAAGGCTTTGAAGCCCTGCCGGAAAGCATCTCATTATATTCTCTGAACGGATATACCCATATCAGTGGAGCTAATCCATCCGGTGCGGTCTTCATGGCCTCCATGATATGAGGAATAATCTCATTGGGACACTGACTTGGCATGTCACCGAGAGAATTATCAATTGTTAAAAAACTGAGGTAGGAAGGAAGCGCTACATCACCCTTCTTATCAAGTCTTGCAGTTGCTAATGGCAAGTAGATATCATGGGGTTGTCTCTCGTAACGATCCAGCCAGGGGCTATTCATCCACCAGGGATCATGAAGATAAAAGCGGTAAATGTAATCCTCCTCCTGGGGAAGCTCCGCCATACGGGACAGATAACCTGCAAGTTCAATCCCATAATCTCCATTAATTGCAGCCCAAGGGGAATTGCAGGGAGGTAAGATATCAAACCCTCCCTGATATATATTTCTTAAATTTACGGCATCAGATGCTAAATCGATACCTAAAGTCATATTAGTACCACGGGTCTCAACCCGGTAGTTACACTCTTGTCGAAATAACTTCCAGAATTCCATAATCTTTTCTTGTACCGGTGCCATCTTCTCTTCCAGAAAGCGCTCACGGTCAAAAGTAGCACCAATCATCCCCCAGGTCTCGGTGCCAAACCCAAACCCATTGGATAACCAGAGATAATCAAACCCCATATCCTCCATAAAAATCTGAGATTGTCTTCCAAAAAAGGTTCCAAAGGGAGTACCTTCCGGAATTCCCTCAGGAAATCCAGCATAACTATCCCTATCCTCGTGAAGTAAGGCGTAGCAACACACCATGCTGGATTTTCCCATAGACTCACCGACACAGATTTCGTTATGCCTATTATACTTAAAATCCGATTTTGCAAATTCAGGGCCAGGATCAAAGGTTGCTCCTACCCGTATGGGTTTACCTGTAATCTCATACCCGATTCTCTTTATCGTCTCAATCATTTGTTTGTATTGTCCATAGGTGAAGGTCGGAGGTTTCTCTGTATATAAATAATAGGTTGCATGGAGGTTAATCCGATTCGGATCCTGTTCCTCGTCCCAACCCATTCTGGGATTGGCGCCACCGATGTATTTCGCCCATTCAAAGGTCTCTTCCATATCACCATTATACTCCAGAATTTCCGTTCCATCCGATGTCCACAAAAGCACTGAAACTATATCTGTTTTGCCAAGCAGCTCTTTCCATTGGTCAAACACTTCCCTGCAAACATCTTCAATATAAGCCTGTTCATTTGATTTAAAAGGCTTAAAGCTCATTTCCAAGGTTATATTCTTAAACTGTTTCATATCAGCCTCCTCGTTTTCTAAAACGGAAACCATTGCACAATTTCCTTTGCAATAATTTCATGACCAGCTTTGTTTAAATGATTTACACTGATCATATAATCACTGGGAACTGCTCCTGCTGCAAACTTTTTTGCAAATGCTCCTGCCGCATCCGCAAGACCAATCTCATATTCCGATGCTAATTGAGATATCAGATAAGTCAACTCATCATCTGCACTCTTTCGTTTCGTTACATCGTAATACAATTGCCCGCTGTCCGGTGCCGGTGTTATCAGTATCAGCTTTTTATTTTCCTTAAGTGCTTCCTCTATCATATTCCTCCATGCTGCTTCCACCTGCTCCAAGGAATAATACATATCGTTTCTGGCATAATCAATGATTATGATTGACGGCTTATGGCTTAGAACCTCTATAAAACGTTTTGCCCCGGATACGGCTGCTTCTCCACCGACAGCAGTTATGATAACATTGGTAACTGCCATCGGGTATCTCATGCATAATATTTCATGCATCAGATGGGGGTAAGCGTCCCGCATCCGGACTACACTATTGGCTGTATATCCGCAAGGGATACTGTGTCCATGACATACAATATTCATGGTTTGGTTATCGGGCCATAATTTCTTAAGTTCATTTCCTTCTTGTTTTAAATACTCCTTTTTATCGGGTATCATTGCATTTCCTCCTGGATCTCGCCCATTCTCATTCTGCTTCAAGTATAAATGGCCACAGTAATTAAGAGCCTTTTGGTAATCAGTTAAGCCTTTACAATAACTGCCTCAACTCCTAAAACATCTGCAATTTTTTTAATGGTATCAGCACGATGCCCAATACCAAGGGCATAATGATGTGTTGGACCTTCCATTACCCACTTTTTCAAAAAATCTCTTGTTGTAGGTTCAAAAAAGCCTCTCGTATTTGTATTACCGGTAGGCGGGATTGGTCCTTTCCCTGAATATCCTTCTCCAATTACAAACTTGAATTTTCCGTTCTCGGTTTGAGTGATTCCCAGCATTGTAATAGGCCCTTCTTTTAGCTTAAATTCTACCGAGGCCCCACTTCCCGGTTTGCCATGATACTTTATTAAGCTTCTGAGTACCGGTTTCCCTTCTGCAACTGCAATATGATGCGGTCCATCATGACCCACCAGAATAAAGTCCTCCTTGAAATCAAGTGGATGGAATTCCGCAAAGCTCCCCCCGATATTCAAACGGTCCAACATTAACATTGCAACACAGGTTTTTAAGTCAAACTCTCCACACATAGGTATCCCTTGGGCATTCAAGATGGAGTTACCCACAATAAAAGAAGTTGCTACCTGTCTTTGAAGAGAATTTTCTTCGCCTTCATAATAATAAGCCAAACCTGTTAAATCGTACTTCTGTACCAACTTGTCCAAGGTAACCGCACTTTTTGCAGCCTGATAAAGATCCTCCTTGGTAAGCTGTTTGGTCACCGGATCGCTCTCCGGTACCGGAGTATCAAATTCCTGGAGAATTAAATTTGTTTTCTCCACAACTTCTTTCTCAGTAACTTCTCTATAAATTCTAACCGCATCGTCAATTTCAAGTAGAGGTATATGGATGCCGAATGTAGAGGAAATTGCGGTTGGATCTGTATGCATGTCATACATTGCCTCTAATACATGCCCCATAAGTCCAATTCTTGCACCCTTTAAAGAGTGTAATACTTTGGCAATATCACACCATTCACTTATGTCCTTCTGGACTTGAGCATCCTCATACAAGGTACCGATGATAACATCGGCTACTTTTTTCCCAAGACGAATTGCTACTCCGGTAAATTCAGGAACGGAGCAGATATTATCATTTTCTAATTGCATATGGGTAGATGCCTTTGTATAATCGAGTCCCTTTAATGGCTGTAGTGCAAGCAAAATAACAGGCAGATTAATGTCTCTCATAATCGGAGCAAATACAGAAGAAGTGGCATAGGTAACCATATTACAAAATATAATATCCAGGGAATCCCCTTTCATTTTCATCAGCACTTGATATGCTTTTTCACTAGTATCCACCATACCATAATCAATCAGTTCCACTTCATTTTCATCAATAATCCTACTTGCATCTTTATGATATTTCATAATACTAGCCTTTAATCCATCAAATTGTTCCCAATAGATTGCATGGCCCACTGCAAAAAATCCAATTCTGGCTGTTCTGTTTTTTAGACGTTTTATCATGACTCTACCCTTTCTCATTCAAATAATTGCCGAACTTGTATATAGCAATTCTTTAGTCTATCATTGCAGCTTTACTTCACTTTAAATTGTATTTTAGCTTATTGGTTCCTTTGTTTCTATTCTAATAATTAAAGATTGTATTCCTATATTTTAAGATACACTTTATTTTATTTCACATATTTTTAGATTTTACAAATATTCGTTTTATCCTAAGATATCTTAATTGCTAGATTGTATCTTCTATGCTATATTTAATTGGAAAATGTGCTAACTATACCAGCCCATTATTCTGCTGCAAAATCTCTCTATCAATCATATTAGAAGGGAGTAAAATCATGAGATTATATAATGTTTTAGTCGTTGATGATGAAGCTTTTGTTGTCGATTGGCTTATAGAATTATTAGAATCACAGAAGGATTATGCCTTTAATTTATATCCGGCCTACAATGCCATAAAGGCTATGGAATGGATCCAACGTACCCGTATTGACCTGTTAATCAGTGATATCCGAATGCCAAACCTCAGCGGCTTTGAACTAGTCGAACGGACAAATGAATTATGGCCATCATGTAAATCCATTCTATTGACAGCTCATGCTGAGTTTGATTATGCGCATAAAGCGATCGGAAAAGGTGTTCTAAGTTATATATTAAAAACAGAAGATGATATCCATATTCTAAATGAAGTTAAAAAGGCATTAAGACTTATCGATATAGAAATGAACCAGCAGAAGCTCATTGCTGACACACAAAAAAACCTGAATAATTCACTTTCACAATTAAAGCATCAGGTCTTTTTTCAGTGGATAAGAGGTAATTATCTAAACCAGCAGGAACTGGAAATGTATGCGGATATATTGGGCTTCCAAGATTGTAACTCTTCCTGCTGTCTTCTTATCGGAGAGTTAAATAACATGAAGCAGCCCCCTCAAAATCCGGAACAGCTAAACGAAACATTAAAATTCTTTCAAGCTAAAACTATTATTGAACATTTTATTGAACCATATGTCAAACATTATGCAGCCAATATTAATAATGATAAGGCAATCTGGATTTTACAGCCGAGTGATAATTTAGCAAATCGATTTATATCATTAATGACAGGTGCCTTGGAAATCGCACAGCAGTCCTGTATTGAAACTACTGGGATTTCATCCTCCTTTGTTATTAGTGTTCCTACTGATACAGCCAGCGATATTGCTGAAGCCTATTTCATTGGTAAGAGTCTGCTCAGCGGCCACACAAAGGATAACTTTATATTATCCTATCAAATTGAGGAGAAGGTCTCTGCGAATAACAAAGACACTCCTCCGGTTTTATTTCAAGCCATGGATTTACCAAAATCAATTGCATATACTTCAATGAAGAAGCACTTGGAAAACGGTAATCGTCACGAGTTTCTCGATTTATTACATTCTGTCTGCGAACAAATTGGTCATAATGTGAATTGGCACAATAATCGTATACTGGAAGCCTATTATTCAACAGTCCTTGTATTTATATCCTATATTAATCAGCGTAACCTTACACCTAAACTCGCTTTCAAAACAAGTTTGGGTATTTTGTTTCGCCCCTGGCTTGCAGCCTCCTGGAGTGAAATTGAGAAGCAATTCATTATTATAGCTAATTTACTTTTTGATCTCCAGGAAGAGACAAAGAAAAGAGCTTCGCAGGATATCATACACGATGTGGTTAGCTATATTCACGAACATATATTGGAGGATATATCATTAATCGATTTATCTGATTTTACCAGATATAGCACCTCCTATTTATCCAAATTCTTCTCCGATAATTTTGGATCAACCATTAGTGACTATATTGCGAAATGTAAAATCGAAAAAATCAGGGAATTGATGCTGGACAATAGTTTAAACATAGGAGATATTGCAAAAATTGTCGGTTTCAATTCCCGAACATATTTTAATAACTATTTTAAACGTAACGTTGGGATTGCTCCTCAACAATATCGAGAGCAAATGCTTTCTCAAATTAAACAAGAACAACGTGATATTGGACATTAGCAATTACTTGACACAGGCATCCACAATTCCATATAAGTAGCGTCCGGAGAACTGTCATAATACAGTTCGGGAGAATAAACATCCATGATAAGATTATGCTTCTCAAGCCATAGTCCGCTATATTTCACGGCTTTATTAAGAGCCACGGTTACCAGCTGTTCGAAATTTTCTGCCTCAAACCCGCAAACAGTATATTCCCTTGCAGGAAGCTGCCATTTGGCAAAACGCCCATCCTCTGTCTCCTGTTCAACCTCGGCACCGGCAAAATAGGTAAAATATCCTTCCGGAGCATTGCCCAGGTAGGCTACTCCAAGTTCACGGCCATTGGTTATTCGGGGAAGCATATGCTTTTCTCTATGAAACCTTCCCCATACCTCTCCAGGCATATCTACCCCGGTAGCTTCTCCCAGCGGTATTTGGCCTTCAATAGGGACAATACCCGTCATGCCCATAAACAGAATCGGCTTCTCCAATGTTTTACGGTTAAATTCCAGCACAAGGCCATCACTGATCAGCGGAACACCCTCGTCAATCATGAAGTACTTCAAAAGCAGATCCGGTTTGTCAAATTGATTTAACATAACCGGATGTTCACGGTATTGCTCCGGTGTCATGCCATAGGCTTCTTTGAAAGCCCTTGTAAATGTTTCATGGCTTCCAAAGCCATGCTCCAACGCAATGTCCAGAATACGCCGCTGCTTGTTATCAAGCAGTTCACAGGCACGTGACAGACGCCGCAGCTTGATATATTCCCTCACCGGCCTTTTGACGAGCCTGGAGAATAATCTTTGATAATAAAACAGAGATAGTGAGGCTTCTTTAGCAAGCTGCTCGATATCAATCTCCTCACTAATATTTGTTTCAATATAATCCAGTGTTTTTTGTATTGCTTCCCATGCATGCATGATATGCACCTCCTTCTATGAACAGTATATCACTGATGCAATTCTTTCGCTTGACCTGCTCTGCTCTTATATGGCCTGAAGTTATTTTCTGTGCACAATCGATGCCTTGTATCGCGGAACCCTTACAGAGAAGAAGATCCCTGCTTTTTCCCGACAGCCGCAAGGTATACTACAAATTCTTCTTCCCCATCCAATCCAAGAAGCTCGTCCAGCATCTTCTGATCATATATACCGATTGCACAAGTTCCTGCTCCCACAGATTCACCGGCTAAGTACAGGTTCTGGCAGATATGCCCGACATCGATTAATATCTTTTTATGCGCTGTAATATCAAACTTCCATTCAGAGCGATACGGGGTGGTGCTCCACGCAAAAAGTACCGCTGCTTTCTTGGCGAAATTCGGAACATATGGCTGCTCCAGGGTGAATGAATCTACCTTACTGTCTATCTCATCCAATTCGAATAAAAAAGCCAGCTTGTGATCCATAGGAAGGTATCTGTAAACCCCCTTTTGCAGTCCTTCCACATTCATTATGAACAGGTAAGTTTCAAACGTATAGGTCGCTCCGCTGCACGGGACGGTTCTTAAGGTAGCCCCGGCCCTGCTGATACTGGAAACCCCTTGTGTCGCCCATAACAGATAGGATAACTCTTCAAGGCTCATTGATTTCTTTGAATAAAGCCTTGTGCTGCGCCTTTGACGAATACATTCATGGATGTTATATGTTTCCAGGATATCGCCGCTGATCTCGGGAAGCGGAAAAACATCTGCATTGGGTTCGCAGGGCTTTACAGGGAGCGGCTGCGGCATTCCCTTTGCTTTATCTGTATTTGATTTATTAAATTCTGAAAAATTGGATTTTAAAAACTTTCGCTGTTCCTCATATCGTGCCATGAATTCTCCTTCTTTCTTATAAACAGGTATCCGGTTCCGCTCCTTCGGGCGAATTCCAACGGTCAACGGAGTTATTTCATCCCGTATATCTTTACCTGCTCCACCATATGTCCGATATTACCTTCACCTGCAAATCTGCTGTCATCAAAGAAGTTCTCCGTAATGTCCAACCAGACAAGCGGATGCGCCTCCTCGCGTAATAAAGTCTCGGTGCTTAATTTTCCCGCATATACTTCGACATAGCAGTTTTGATTATAATAAGTGAAATCCATCATATGGTTAAGCTGAATATCCGGCTGGTCAATGCCAGTCTCTTCCTTTAATTCCCGATAGGCAGCTTGATATCCATCCTCATCTTTCTCTATTTTTCCGCCTACCAGATTATATAAACCCATATATGGATCTTTTGTTCTTTTACAAAATAGTAGTTTATTTCCATCTTGGTTATACACCATAATACAATTATATCCTTGCATATATCCTCCGGTTAAGAAGTGACCAAATCTAAAAATCAGACAATCAGTAAATGCTACAACTGAAAAATTTCAGCTGCCTTATCCATGTTCTCCATTACGGAAACGGAAAATGGACATTTGCTTTCACAGCTCCCGCATTTAATACAATCAGAGCCATGTGCCGACAATTCTCTGTAATGCTGGCCTACGCCCTTATTTACCGCATCTTCGTCCATAATAGCAATATCAAGATATTTTGTAACGGCTGCGATATCGATTTCAGCAGGACATGGCAGGCAGTGATTGCAGTAGACACAGCTTCCTTTAAAGTCGTTACTCATATCTCGTATCGCATCAATATATTCCAGATCCGCCGGATCTGCTGATAAATAAGAAACCGCTTCTTCTACCTGTTTCCTGCTCTGGCACCCGATCAGGGTACTTGCAACCGCCGGTCTTGTCAGGGCATAATGGATACACTGATTGACCGTAAGCGGTTTTGAAAAAGGCGTGTGCTCCTTGGAAAGCAGCTTGCCTCCGCCCAAAGTCTTCATTACTGTAATAGGAATACTAAGCTTATCGCAAGTCCTATAGAGCTCCAGACGTTTTTCATCTATTCTAAGCATAATGCTTTTATCAAATTCACCATCAAGACAGCTAAGCGCGTCTATTTCGCCGGGAAGCATATCAAATGCAGGATTAATGCTGAACATCAGCAAGTCAACAAGTCCTGTTTCCACCACTTTCTTCGCAATTACAGGATTATGAGAGCTGGCGCCAATCCCTCTGATTACACCCTTTTGCTTCAATTCCTCCGCATATCGTATAATACCGGAATGAAAAACTTCATCAAAATGCTGCTCACTGTCAATAAAAAAGAGCATGCCAAAATCTATGTAGTCGGTATCCAAATCCTTCAGAAGATTTTCAAAGTATTTTTTGTTGGTTGTCAAATCTCTGGAGATATCATACTGATGGTTTATATCCGTTGATCCGATATGGCCTTGAATAATAAACTTATCGCGGTTACCTTTTATGGCTTTTCCTATCTTTTGGCGGATATCGCTGCCCGGCATAAAAACATCCATCATGTTTATGCCATATTCCAGAGCGGCATCAATGGTTTCTTTTACAAGGGCATATTCTTTTCCATCAAGATGCTCTGCTCCAAGACCGATAATTCCTGCTTCCATTCCTGTATTACCCAATTTTCTGTATTCCATATCAATCCCTCCATTCATTTCGAGTGCTATACGGCTCTTAAAGCCGAAAAAGGTTAACCCCATTATACCAGCTTATGCAATGATCAACAAGGTTCGATATAAGCTGTTACAGCTATAGGCAGGGTAAAAAAGACGGAGGTTCCTTTACCTTCCTCGCTTTCCAGCCAGATGATTCCATCATGCAGTTCTATGATATTCTTGCATATGAACAAGCCCAATCCGGTGCCGGTATCCTGACCACCTCCGGATTTTTCTTTTTTATAATACCGTTCAAATAGATAGGGAATGCGATCAGCGGCAATGCCAATCCCGGTATCCGACACACAGACAAGAACCTGAGTATCCTGCCGTCCGGCGGATATGGTAATTACGCCCTCCGAAGTAAAGCGCACCGAGTTGGAGATCAGGTTGACAATCACCTGGGATATCCGCGCGGGATCGGCATATACATCGGGCAGCCCCCCTTCTATCCGGATGTTCAGACGATTTTGATTCTTATTAAGTATGGGATAATGGGTTGTCACGGCAGCATGGACAATTTCGTCTAAATGACAGCATACCGGCTCCATCGCCATACGGCCTTCCTCCATGCGGGTAATCTCAAGAACCTGTCCCACCATCAGGGAAAGCCGTTCCGCCTCGGAGGAGATGAGGGTCATTCTGCGGGACACCTCACCGGCCTCCAGCGTGTCCCGCTGCTCGGCAAGCTGCTTTGTGGTTTGGGCATAACCGGACATGACCGTAAGCGGTGTTTTCAGCTCATGGGTTACGTTGCCGAGAAATTCCGTTTTCAGCCGATTCAGGCTTTCCAAGGCCATTTTCTCCGCTTCCAGTTTCTGCTCCGCTTGCCTTGCTTCCGACAGCACCCGGCTGTTCATCTGGAACAGGGACACTGTCTGCGCCACCACAAATACCAGCATGGCGAGCTCGGAGATGGTCGCGTGATCGCCGCTGCCGAAGAGATGGCTGGACATCAGAATGTCCCCCACCGCTGCCATATAGAACACCGAGATACCAAACAAAGCTGCACTCTGTTCCCTGTTCGGACTCTGGATTGTCCAGAACAGGCCGCCGATGCCGGGCACAATCACGCTAATGAGCAGGAGCTGGTAAATCACCAGTGTTTTCGTATAGAAAAGTGAGTCGGTCAGAAGCAGGATCAGACCATATGCAAGAGAACCGCTAATGGCCACTATAAACGTGATTTTCAAAAACCTGCTGGTTGCGTACTGCACCAGATAGAGAGACAGGAAAATTGTCAGCAGCACCACGCTCATATATTCCAGCATGGAGATAAGGTTGCCCGAAATAGGGAAGTAGGTCCATGCCCGGCTTTGAATCCACTCCCGCAGCGCCATTGTCAAACAGGCTAACGCAAAAAACAGTGTCGCCTTCGTAGGGGAGAGCATCAGATAAACACCCAGCAGCAGCACCGCCGCACATAAAAGCACACCCACAACAACAAAGCCCATGATGGGTTCTGTCGAAACCGGCAGCACGGTATGGGCGGCTTTTTCCAGGGTGATCTCAGCCAGCCGGGCGCCGCCTCGGAAATGGTAAAACCGGGCCGCTTGGACGATGATATCCAGTCTGCCATCCTGAGGTGCGGCATGGAGAGAGAGCCGGTCCTCCCATACGTCATTGTCACTCTTTGTGGTTCCAAGGCGTCCCGCCTGTCCCGCCGATTCGCCGTTAACATACACCTTCATGGCGTGGCGGCCCAGAAAACGAAGAGTCATGGCATATCCTTCATTCTTGTCGGGCACCTTCACCACAAACCGCTGGGAGAGATAATCTACACGGGTCTCGCCATAGCGATCCGTGCCTTCAGGCACGGCCGTATCAGCATTTTCCGGTGTTAGGTATAGATTGGGATAGTAGGTGCTGCCGGGCTCCAGATGGACCACTCTTTTATCCAAATCCGAAATACCGGTCAAGTCATAAACACCGTTATGCTCGATAACAGTGATGCCTTCCATGCCTTCCTGGAATCCCGGCAGTCTGACCAGCAGTGTCATAGCAAACACCATAATAAGCGATGAGGTCAGAATAAACAGCAGCCGGTGTCTATTTGCAAACTGTTTGATACGCGACAATATACGGCACCTCCTTCTGATGGATTGAATCTCTTTTTACTAATTATATTTCTTAATTCCAAATTTTTCAACAATCTATGGAAGATTGCCCTATGTCTTTATTATAGTTCAGTCTGCCGTATTCAGAAGAAGCTTGACAAATCCTCATAAAGCACCAATAAATACTTGTTTCAAATAGGAACAGAGTATGTATCTCTACATACCCTGCCCTTTTATTCCTGCTGATATTGTCTTAATGAAGGAACAAATCGGATGATATTACTTTATCGCATGATCATTCCACTCGATTTTTACGATTTCAGGCTTTTCACTGTTATACCTGACCGTATGCACTGACCGTGTGCTGCTATAAATGCTTAACTTATACGTATCCCCGCTTTTGTCTGTAAATGCCAGATAACCTGACCCGCTGCCAAACCCTTTCGGACCCTGCGCGTCAACATTGACTACATAGTCGAAGTATCCTGGCGAACCCGTTAATGTTATCCCGTATACACATCCACCATCATTAAATTTAATGATATCATGCAATTGTAAGGAACCATTGATCGATACCTCCGAATTCATTGTCATTCCGTCTCTGCGCTCTGCCCATGAGTTTTGGCCAAGATTTTTTGCTGTAAAATCAGAAATAGGATATCCCATACTAATACCTCCCATAGTTATTGTTTTGTTTTTTAACACGACAATATCAGCGATCAAGCACGCTATTTTATTTCACCGTATATCTAAAGGTGAAGGTCTTTGTTTTTTTGCTGTATAAGAGAATGGTCGCATAAACCGTGGCTGTTCCCTTTCCCTTCGCGGTGATCAATCCATCTTCGTCCACGATTGCCACCTTCATGTCGGAACTGCGGAAGGTTATACTAACCCCTCCAAGGGCCGGATTGCTGGTTTTATCCTTACTATTCTTCACCAGCTCCAAGGAAGGCGGAAGCTGTACTGCGATTTTAGCTGTGCTGTTCTTGCCGCTTCCTGCGGTAAGCTTTGTTTTATCTGCAGTCACTTTAATCTGGTTTCTTAACGAAATGATCTGGTTTGCGGCGGCTTCCTTCGGCAATACCGCATAATCAGAGCAATGCACCAGACTGACGGTAATATAACCATCCTGATCTACGATATAACGTGAACTGTAAGGCAAGGTCTCCAGCTTCCCTGTCTCCGGGTCGCAGTGATACAGATAAATCTTGTCTCCCGGCTCTATCCCATACTCATTTCCCACATAGATTCTAACACTGGCCTGAGCAGGCAGGATTCCTTCGTGTCCAAAGTGGATTACCATCCCTTTGGTCTCATCCACGGCATTCTCATTCAACAATTGTCCAAGCTGTGAATCCCCAATTGCCTGGAGGGTCAGTGACAGATTTACATCCGTAAGCTTGTTGACTGAAGCTGCAAGATTCTTTTCCTCAAAAGTCCAGCCATACAGCTCCCTGCCATTCTCATCTGCTACCGACAATGTAATATCTTTACCGGATTCCCTGGCTGCTTCCATGAGTTTTTGATCCAGCCTGATATTAGAGATACTGATATTCTCTTGGGAATACAGGCTCTGCGGTATAGTGAGTGTAAGCTTTACTTCTGCCGCATCGCTTTTCTGAATCGATTCCATTATACCCTCAGAGGCTATGGGTATCTCAAGCACCAGAGGATCTTTTGATTGACCTCCCCCTGCCGCTGTCTGGATGCTCTTTGCCGGCAATTCGATGGTAATATCAAGTGTGTTATTCTTTTCATTATTGGAAATGCTGATCCTTCCCTGTCCGTCAATGCCTTTGATATCCAGTCCCAGCTTCTGAGAGGGAGCAGAGGTTGGCACAGGTGCAGGGTCCGAAGGAGGTGTCGGACTTGTCTGTCCTCCCCCCTGCTGTTTTGTAATGATAACCGTATACCATATACGCACACCACCACTTTCCGAAGTTACTGCAAGATATACCATGGTTTCTTTTTCTATAAGACTTACTGTATTATCTGCTATTTCCTGGGTAAGGGCTGCATCACGGTAGAGTTTCCATGTTGCTCCTTCACTGACCACAGCTGAGACTGTGTGGTTGCCCGTTCCTGCTGCTACCGTTCCAGTAATTTTGTACGCATTCAAATCAATCACTGCAGAGGTAAGATTAATCTGCGATACTTTTGCCTTATTGCTTTTCTCCATTACTGTAAGCGTGCCATTATGATGAGTCAGGTAATAATTAGCTTTTCCCTCTTCATTTAATTCAGCCTGTGTGAGAAAATCGATTACTGAAGATCCCGGTGTATTCGTATCACTAACATTATATTTACGTACGGCATCTACTTTAAGACAATGATCTATATCGTCTCCTATAAAACCAGAATACTGAACACTCCAATTACTATCAGGCAGATCATCCGTCCGCCCAACAGTAAAATTGGTACAAAAAACTCTTACTTCCCGCCTGGCGATGGAAAAATCAATACTGGTCGAGCCGATATAGCCTGAGTCCGCCGGCATAGATACCGTCAGTGTATAATTCCCGGCATTGGTCGGCGCCTCTGAGCTGTCATAGGGATTGCCGTTATTTGCTGTACCGGTGTAATGATAAATATAATCCCCTGCATAATCCTCCACTGCAGGGCTGCCTGTATAACCCTTCCAGGGGGTGCCATTGTATTCTTTGTTTTCACCGGTCATTCCTGTAATATTCACAGGAACAGTATCAGATGCTGTTACAGTTAACGTAAATGTAGTATCCTTGTAGAAAAAACTATTTGTAAACTTTATTTCTATTGTACTCGAAGCTCCCGCTGCTGCCGCCTTCACATCAAAAGTCAGAGCCGTAGGATCCCAAGGCCACCCCACTACCGGGTCTAATATTGGTGTTCCCGTTACTAAATCACCCGTATTAATAACTGTTTTTGTACTGCCCCTATTATAAAAGGCTCTTATAATCTCCTCAGAAAGAACATATTTGATCCCTGTTTTTGCCGTATTACTTTTTACAAGTATCTCGTCTGATTTAATTCCTGTATAGTTCCCCTTGTTAACTGTGAACTTTGTTCTGGCACTGGTTACCGTACGACCTTCTTCATCGGATATTTCGCAATAAAATTCATATTCCCCAGGATACATTTCCCAATTATCCACCTCCAGAACATCCGGAACAGCTATTTTATTGCTTTTTCCTTCTGTTAAAGGGAAGACCGCATTCGCACTTTTAACAACCATATACCATTGATAGCTTAACGCACTGCCTGAAACCGATACTGCCTTCACTTCAAGCTCTGCATAATCAGCATTCTCTTCCACATAGTCTACCGCTACCTCCGGCTCCGGCTGCACTGTTATGTTAATCGGATCCCCTTCTGCCGCAGCGACAACCTTTCCCGGCATCAATGTGATTACCATACAAAGTATCAGGAGCAAACTGACACTCCTTTTAATTTTTTGCTTCATATTCCATCTTTCCTCCTTCATTTTTTTTCTTCCCTGCTTTCCAGCATTTCGAATATTTCCTCCAAGCTGAGGCTGGGTCCATTCTTCCAGAATATTCTCTCTCCATCCGTCAAAGGGCGCGGCAGAAGAGTCCACTTGCCTAGCTGTGCATAAGAACTATCCTCCCTCAGCAACTTCGTAATGTCGAATAAGATTAAATTGCCGTTGCTAAGTTCTATATCCAATGTAGCGTTATCCAGTGTGTCCACACGGACAATTCTTGCCATAATTCACCTCCACATTTTCCTGATTCTTATTATTTTCACGGTGGTTCGCGGCCCTGTCTTCCCTGCTTGTTTTTTCACCTCCTTTTTCATGGTTCTCAATCTTCTTATTCACCTCATATTCCCACCATATCAATGGGTAAGAGTCTTTTTCTAAAGAATAGCAAAAAAAAATCAATCTGTGAGCATTGTTAAGAAATCTTAACAGCAAAGACCGACTTTTGAAGGGGTTTCCTTTTTTGCAAAAATATGGTAGACTAATTGAAGATAAAAGAGGGGTGGCAAAATGAAAAAAGTAAAGATTTTGATGGTAGAAGACGAAGCGGATGTTCTTCATATCAACCGGGAATACTTTGAAGGCAAGGGCTATGAAGTGATCTGTGCAGCGACTCTTAATCAGGCAGGGTTTCTTCTGGAGGAGCATAACCCTGATCTAATTCTGCTGGATGTGATGATGCCGGATGGCTCGGGATTTGACTTTTGCAGCCGTGTGCGCCAGAAAACCAATGCCCCCATTATCTTCCTGACCTGCAGAGGTGAGAATGAAAGTGTGGTAAACGGTCTGTTACAGGGCGGAGATGATTATGTTACCAAGCCCTATGATTTAAATGTGCTGAACGCAAGAGTAGCCGCCCAGCTTCGCCGGGCGGGTGTCATGACAGCGGGGCGGATTGAACTTCCCCCTCTGAGCATTGATTTTCTATCCGGAGAAGCGACCCTGGACGGGGAGCACATCAGCCTGACGCAGAAGGAGCTGCAGCTATTGGGTTGCTTTGTTATATTTGCAGGGCGGAGGCTCAGCTATGATGAAATCTACCGCCGTGCCTGGGGCGGAGACTCTCCCGGCTCCTCCCGTACCATTGCCGTCCATGTGGCCAATCTACGTAAAAAGCTGAAGGCAGACGAAAACGGATGGTTTGAGTTGGTCAACTCGGGAAAAGAGGAATACATATTCAGTAAAATTCGCTACTGATTAACAATAAGATAGTAAACAAAAAAGCACTTCTCCACGAAGTGCTTCAAGCTGGGGTACTAGGATTCGAACCTAGAGATGCTGGAGTCAGAGTCCAGTGCCTTACCGTTTGGCGATACCCCAATAGTTATTCTGTTTCATGGCTTGTTCCAACCGCCACGAATGATATTCTAACATATCCTTCTATCTTTTTCAAGCACTAAATTTTAATTTTCCAAATTATTTTCCTTCTTATTTTTCTCCTGTCTTAAATCATTGGCTATTCCTCCGCAACAAAGCTGTTTTCCATAGTTATAATACACTGATATCTGGGGTCCTGCTGCCGTATCTCATCGATAATTCGGGACAGGAGCTTCTGTTCCTCTGCCTTGGTATAGGAATAGGGAAGAACCAGGTCAAAGATCAGATTAATCTGATGCTCTCCGTTCACAATACGAAAATCATGAATCGATGCTTTCTCTTCCAGTCTTTTTATAATGCCGAGAACCATTTTCTTTTTCTCGGTTACCGTGCTGTCGTTGACCTCGATGGGATCCATATGAATCACAAGGAAGATATCCAGCTTCTCCAATACATCCCTCTCAATACGATCAATGGTCTCGTGGGCATGTTCAAAGCCGATATCATTGGGTACTTCCGCATGAATCGTTGCCATATGGCGGGTAGGTCCATAATTATGAATGATCAGATCGTGGGTTCCGCAGATTCCCTCATAGCTCTCCACCATATTGGTTATCTTCTGGTATACCTCCCGCTGAATCGCCTGACCAAGGAGGGGCTCCAGAGTCTCCTTGGCGATCTTAATTCCGGCGATCATGACAAAGACAGATACCAGGAGGCCGACATAGCCGTCAATGTTCACTCCGGTTATCCCGACAATCAGAGTTGAAATAATTGTGGAAGAGGTTACTATGACATCATTTCTTGAATCTGCCGAGGTTGCCAGCATCATGGTAGAATTGATACGCTTCCCCAGCTTCCGGTTGAATAAGGACATCCATATCTTCAGAAGTACCGATACGATCAGAATACCAACCAACACCGGTTGAAAGGACAGCTCCTCGGGATGCAATACCTTATCCAAAGCCCCTCGAAACAAGCTTAGTCCTACCTGGAGTATAATAAACGCTACCGCAAGGGCTGCAATGTACTCGAAGCGGCCATGTCCGAAGGGATGTTCCTTATCTGCAGGCCTTTCTGCCAGCTTCACGCCAATAAGGCTAATGACGGAGGATGCAGCATCGGATAAATTATTGAACGCGTCTGCCATAATGGAGATACTGTTAATGAGCATTCCAATGAACAGCTTCGTCAGAAAAAGCAGTGCGTTACAGGCAATCCCCACCAGGCTGGACAGTATGCCATAGTTTGTGCGTACCTTGGGGTTCTCGATATTTGTATAATCCCTGATAAATAATTTCACTAAGATTTCCGTCAAATCCATATCCCCTTCCATCTCTCATACATAATATACATTATGAGAATAAAGTTAATCTACTTCCAACACTCCGATTACAGGAACATGCACTCGGTTCCTGTAATATAAATTGTCAAAATAAAGTTAATCTATTTCCAGCACTCCGATTACAGGAACATGCATTAGGTTCCTGTAATATAAATTGTCAAAATAAAGTTAATCTATTTCCAGCACTCCGATTACAGGAACATGCACTCGGTTCCTGTAATATAAATTGTCAGAAGTTACAAGAATGCAATTATTGTAGCATACGCATAATAAAAGTCAAGTTTTTCACCTGCTCAGCAGACCGTTCATCCCATACAAAAAAATACGTCATAATTACATACAAATTTCTTGTCTAATCCACACGAATCATGCATAATACATTCATGGGATGCATCCCTTTTTAAATTGCTGAACGGAGAATGATCATGAAAGAAGCCCTACAGTTCAAAATGAAATATTTTCGCCACCATAACCGTACCCTTTTTTTATTAGATCTATTTTACAACCTGTTCTTCCTGATGTTTCTTCTCCCTCTTACAGGGATTATTATAAAGCTGATCATGAAGCTGTCTAAAATCAGCTATATTACCCAGGAGAATCTTCTTTCCCTCCTGGCCTCGCCCCATGCCTTTTTGCTGCTGGCAATGCTGTCCCTTCTGCTTCTGCTGTTCCTGCTTATCAAGCTGACCGCCCTGTTCTATTATTGCAATACCGAGGGAATGCCACGACGCCCTCGTTTGCTGCAGATTGTAGTTTTCAGCTTTCTCAAGACAATCCATCGCATACGCGGAGAAGGACTTTCACCGCTCTTCTTTACCCTATCCTTTTATATTCTGTCGAATCTGCCTGTCTTATTCGGCATCATCTTTTTAGCGGATATCGAGTTCGCCAAGGGAACAGTAAATGATCTGTTAATTAAGGGATTATTGCTTCTTCTCATCCTTATGATCAGTTTCTTCTCCTTTCGGAGTCTGTTTGCCCTGCACTACTTTATGAATGAGAATCTGACCTTTTCCAAAGCCCTGCGATATTCCAGAGAGTTGCTGCGCGGGCGGGGTATGCGCACACTACGGATTCTAATGATTCATTATATTCTCCTCACCCTTGGTTTTTTCCTCTTTTATTTCGGACTTCTTCTTATTACTGCACTGGGAGCCTATTTCTTTGCCGACAAAAGCCTGGCCATTACCGTATTTCTTGCCGCCTACCCCAGAATTAACCTTTATGCCACTCTTCTCTACAGTATGATTACCTTTGCATCCTATATTAATCTGAGCTCCTCCCTGTTCCATGCCTATCAGAGGGAGGCTCTGCAGGACGTTTTTCCGGATTATCCGGATTTTGCATACCGTTTTTCCTATCAGAGCAGAAGACAGAAGATTACGGTGAACGGCCTCCTTCTGCTGCTTCTTGCCATCGGAATCTTTAATCTAAACTTTATTATTTACCACGATTCCTCCTACTTTGGCAATGCGCTGACGGGTGTTACCATCTCCTCGCATCGCGGCAACTCCCACATTGCTCCGGAGAATACCATACCGGCTCTCGAGAGCGCTATTCTAGCCAATTCCGACTATGCCGAAATCGATGTCTGGCAAAATAAGGACGGAACCCTGGTGCTTCTGCATGACAAAAGCCTGAAGCGCACCGCCGGTGTAAGTGAATTCATCTGGGATCTCACCGACGCCCAATTAAATGAGCTGGATGTTGGCTCCTGGTTCTCCCTGGACTATCTGAATACCAGAATCCCCACGCTGGAGGAGGCGCTCATCCATTGCAAGGACCGGATCAAGCTGAATATTGAAATTAAGACCTCTGTCAGGGATGTCACCTTTGAGGAACGGCTGGTCGCATTGATTGAAGCATATGGATATGAGCATCAATGCATTGTGTCCTCCTCTAATTACAACACGTTGAAGAAAATCAAGGAATTGAACGGCAATATTCGTACCGGTCTTATTCTTTCCGCCGTCTACGGCAATTTCTATGATAAGGAACATGTGGATTTTTTCAGCATCCGGCATAATTTTGTGAATGAAAATGTAGTAGCAAGCGTGCACCGGGCAGGCAAAGAGCTCCATGTCTGGACTGTAAATACAGCCCGGGACATAGAGCGAATGAAATCCTTGAAGGTTGATTCAATTATTACGGATAATCCTTCGTTGGCCCGGGAAATCCTCTATCGTGATGATACCAATGATACCTTTTTGCAGTTAATCCGCAAGATGCTCAAGAACCGGTCCCTCTACCGTCTCTCCCAGGCATTGAACTAAGGCCCGTCTTCCCGGGGAAACAAATCCTTCCAGGGAAGCAAAGACGACTGTCGCCTCATGTACTCTTAATTGTTGCTGATCCTACTATTAATCCTGGTTAAGCAGGAGATTATAGTTCGGTTAAAACAGAGTTTTTACCCCGCTCCTCCCTTGACAGCGGAAAAAAGCTATATTATTGTAGATTCTATAAAACAGCCTCTTGCCCTTAGCCATCCGGGTTCAAGGCGAAATCAGGCAGCGAAAGGAGCTTTTATTATGATTATAACTACAACACCTTCTGTGGAAGGGAAACAGATCACGGATTATCTTGGTATCGTATTCGGAGAAGTAATCTCCGGCGTTGATTTTGTCAAGGATTTCGCCGCCGGGCTCTCCAATTTCTTCGGAGGCCGTTCGGGAACTTATGAGGAGGAACTAATCAGAGCAAGAGAACAGGCAATGCAGGAGATGTCCCAACGCGCCCATCAGATGGGTGCGGATGCAGTCGTCGGAGTAGATGTGGATTATGAGGTGCTCGGGACCAATAACGGCATGCTGATGGTAACCGCATCAGGGACAGCCGTTCGATTAAGATAACCTTTCTGATACCTTATTAAGAACAGGGAAAATCGATACGCAACAGACCGTTTTTCCCTGCTTTCTTTCTGTCGATATTCTGATGATAATATCTAAGCTGCAGAATAGCTGAACTGTATCGCCTATACTGCAGCTATCTGAGTAATGATCATCACCAGGCACAGCAAGACATAGAGAAGTGTACCTGCATTCAGGAAATATCCTGATTTCTTCTGCAAAGGTCTCCCTGCCCCATAGAGCTTAATCTTTCTGATATTCAAAGCGAATAGAATAACTCCTGCCGTGATTGCGGCGAATACCCAGACAACAATAATCAGAGAGAATATCAGATTGCCGTCAGCGGCCAGAGGTGCAATTGCGGTTCCAATGAAATTGATCATAATATGCAGCAATATGCTATAACGCAAAGTATTGGTCCTAATGGTTACATAAGCAAAGATAATTCCCAACGCCGTTGCGTAAAAGAACTGGGATATATTCATATGGAAAAATCCAAAAGCAAAAGCGGACAGCAGGATAGCCGGAATGTCCCCGTATCTGCGAAGTTTGTTCAGCAAAATCCCGCGAAAGATCAATTCCTCGGCGATGGGTGCAGCAATGGAAGCATATAATATCGCCAGAATCAGATTGGTATTGGCAAATACATCCGTCAGCGGATTAAGGTCAAGCAGGCTTTTTCCTTTCAGCAAGGCAATAAAAAAGGTTAGGAATACACTGAAGAAATTAGTAATATACATGGCTGCCGCACAAATAAAGAAGATTGCAATAAACTGAAGAGGCTTCAGCTTAATCACTTCTCCCTTGGGCGAATCCGGTATTCTCCTTGAGGTAAAATAAAATACCGGCAGCCCCACACCAATGACAGAGAAGGCAGTTAACACCCAGACATACCACTGACTCTCTGAAAGAGCCGGCTTCCACATAGCAACAGCGCTTCCCACAATCATTTGGACCGCCAGGACGGCCACTCCCATCAGAAACAAAGCAAATGCTATTCTGTTCAGCATGGACTTGGTCAATTCTTCCCCTTGAGGAGGATAACCATCGGGAACCTGAGAGGGAGCATATTGTCCGTATCCCATTTGTTGATTCATATTCTGTTCCTCATACCTCTTGTTTTCTTGCTGATCCATATATCCCCCTGTTCCAGGCATTGCTGCCCTGATTATTTATTTAGTCCGTATTTTAGCAGTGCCAAGGTATCCTCCCATCTGCCTGCGGAGCTGGAATCCATAACTACACTGATAACTTTGCGTCCGTCTTTGCTGGCCGCTGCTACCAGGCACCTTCCGGCCATGGTGCTGGTACCTGTCTTAAGACCGATGGCATTGGAGTAATATTCAGCATAATTCTTTCTTACCAGCCGGTTCGTATTATACCAGGTAACATCCTCACCGCTGGGAAAGAGATTGCGTGATTTTCCCTGACCGCTGATCTTGACAATTCTCTCATTATCCGCTGCCGCTATTCCGATTAGCCCCATATCATAGGCCGTAGTATATTGGCCGATGGCATCATACCCGTCCGGTGTCTTAAAGCAGCTGTTCCTGACTCCCAAATCCGCTGCCTTCTGATTCATAAGGCGTACAAACTCAGCGATAGCCCCTTCTTTGGAAACACTTGCATTATCTAAGGATTTCCTCCCAACATATGCCGCAATGGTGTAGGCCGCATCATTTCCCGAGGGAAGGAGCAATCCGTTCAGCAAATTACCTATGCTTAATACCTGTCCCTGCCTTATGCCTGCAGTTGTAGAATCCGAAGCGACCATGGTTCTCTCTTCGCCAACGGTCACCTCCTCATCCTCATTGCACCAGTCCAATGCAACCAAAGCAGTGAGCAGTTTCGCCGTGCTCGCAGGAAAGACTGCCTGCACGGCATTCTTATAATAAAGAACCTTCTTCGTCCCGGCATCAAATAATATGGCGGCCGTGGCATCCACATCAATCTTTGGATTGGAGATGTCCAGAGCTGCTTCCAGCTGGCTGTCCATCACCATATCAGGAATATACGACATATAATCTATCTCGGCAGAGTTGCGAATCAACGGAGGTGCCTCCGCCGTATCTACGGAAGTGCTGAAGGTGGAATCAATTCCCATAGACTGCGCCTGGCTCTGTGCTATCTCTTTATCTGCCGTCCCGACTGTCTGGACCTGTGCTGTTCCTTCTCCCGCGGTACCCGCTGTCTGATCCTGCGCTGTTTCTCCTCCCGCAATATCAGCCGTTTGGCCTGCTGCAGTTCCATTATCCGTCGGATTCGTATTTAACCAGGGTTCCCGGGTCTCAATATTCTCTGTCTCTGTCTCTGCCTCATCACCTGCATCAAAGCCCAGCGTACCGGATTGTGCCTTCGCCGCTGTATCTTGCTGCGCCGTATCCTTCGTGCTATCATTTTGTATGTCCTGCAAATGTTCCTGCTTTGTGGAAACACCGCTCTCCAGACCGGTCAGATAACTTACTCCTGCGAAGAGACCTGCTGTAACCAGACACGCGAATAATAGTAATCCCAGCAAATTCTTTCTATTCATTGCCTTCTCCTCAATGTTATTATATCATGAACTCCGTTCATGATCTCCAGCTCCGATCGCATACTTGCAAACAAGCTTGCAGCATGCTCACTACGCTTTCATTATATCATGAACAAAAACTATGTTCATGATATTGGCACTCGTTCAGTCTAATGGGGACGTTACTAATTTGCACTATTAACGTCCCCATTACTATTCTCTCTTATTTTAATATTTGTATTCGAAGAATGCAACTGTTTTTGCCAAATCAATGATTAGCAGCTTGCGCTGATTACTTAAAATCAATCCCTCCAAAGATACAGGTGGACTTCAGATAGATGGTCGGTGCTGCCGGATCATCCGACGGAAGATGCTTGCCGCTCACTCCGCCGAAGATGGGCAGGTTACTTACCCTGACATTCACTCCGTCCGGCAGATAGATATCAATCCCTCCAAAGGTGGCAGTTGCATTAATTTCAACATCTCCTGTAATTGCGGCATCCCTCAGATCAAGAACCACTGCGCCGAAGACAGCGCTCAGGGCCGTTCCGAAGAATTCATCCGAGAGGCGAACATATTTACTGGAAAAAACGGCTGTATACTCTGCTCTATTCTCATCGGTATAATTTCCCCGCGTATTGACGCCCGCATTGTATCCCTGATTGCCGGAGTTTCTTCTTCGAAAGCCTCCCTGAAACATAATCCGGGCACCGATAAAGATTAAGACAACCGGCAGAAGAAGCTTCCAGATATCAAAATCTAAATCCAGATAGTAATTCGCAAGCAACAGCAGGCCGATAACAACTCCAAAGGCAGGGCCTGCAGAGAAGCCATTCTGAATGATGCTGATGAAGCAGGGTATGATAATGAACAAAGTCCACCATCCGTCAAAGAATAATTTCACATCCCAGAATTCCACCACATTACCGGCAATGATCACTCCGATGATAATAAAAAACAGTCCCCACAAAACATTTGAAGATTTACCTCTCATATTCCATCCTCCCCGTTAATAACACTGTGTAATATTGGATTGAACTTATCATAATCATCCTACTTTATATAACGATTTAATTCAATAAAAACTTCATTTTTACATGAATATTTCACCCTTCTATCCTTTAGTACATTTTAACAAAGTTTAGATTTAGGATTGTAATCACTATTTTTTTTTAGTAAACTTATTATATCGGAACACCACTCCGTCTGATTCCTGTCAACATGCAACAGAAAGCTACGAGGTGATTTTTTGAACAACCCATTATTATCCAAGCTTAAGGAAGCCCTCTTCTCCGTGCTTCCAATCACTGTAATCGTACTATTGCTTACGCTTACAATTGCCCCCGTTCCCTTTTATACTCTGGCACTATTTCTCGTCGGTTCACTCATGCTAATTCTGGGAATGGCTCTCTTTACTCTTGGCGCTGACCTTTCAATGATGGTAATGGGCGAGAAGATGGGTGCACATCTTACCCGCTCCCGCAAACTTCCCCTGATTATCATTGCTACCTTTATCATCGGTATGTTTATAACAATTGCAGAGCCGGATCTAAAGGTACTGGCCAAACAAACCCCTGCCGTGCCGGACGCATTCCTCATCATTGCCGTGGCCATAGGGGTAGGTATTTTTCTAGTAATATCTTTTTTAAGAATCTTTTACCGTATAAAGCTCTCCTATCTTCTGATCGGCTTGTATATTTTCGTATTTATACTTGCCGCTTTTACCCATGAGAATTTTCTGGCTGTCGCTTTCGATTCCGGCGGTGTGACTACCGGTCCTATTACCGTCCCCTTTATCATGGCTCTCGGTATCGGTCTGGCTTATGTACGGGGAGACAAAACAGCTTCTGAGGACAGTTTTGGCCTGGTTGGACTCTGCTCCGTCGGGCCCATTATTACAGTATTAATCCTGGGAATCTTTTTTCAATCCTCTTCGGGCAATTACTCTTCCATCGCCACCCCCGAGGTCAACAGCCTTTCCGAAGTGTTTACTGCTTTTCTTCACGCATTTCCGGAATACTGCCATGAGGTATTAATTGCTTTGCTGCCCATTCTGGTGTTTTTTATAATATTCCAGATTTTTGCACTTCACTTGAAAAGACGCACCTTGTTAAAGCTGAGCTCCGGTATCGTTTATACTTTTCTGGGACTGGTTCTGTTTCTTACCGGAGTTAACATAGGCTTCATGCCTGTCGGTTATCTTTTGGGAATCCAGATCGTCGAAAATTCCCTCCAATCCCTTCTTATTCCGCTGGGAATTGTGATAGGATACTTTATTGTAGCGGCAGAACCTGCCGTTCATGTTCTGAAGGAGCAGGTAGAGAATATCACCGACGGCAATATTACAGGCCGGGCCATGGGCCTCAGCCTATCCATAGGAGTCGGCATCTCCGTCGGTCTGGCTATGCTGCGTGTAATCACAGGCATCTCCATATGGTACCTGATTCTTCCCGGCTATGCTCTGGCTCTTGCCCTTACTTTTTTTTCTCCATCCCTGTTTACCTCCATCGCTTTTGATTCCGGCGGTGTTGCTTCAGGACCAATGACGGCAACCTTTCTCCTCCCTTTTTCCATGGGAGCGACTACGGCCATCGGGGGAAATGTTCTGACGGATGCCTTCGGTATCGTCGCCATGGTAGCAATGACCCCTTTGATTACGATCCAGTGTCTTGGCATTGTATATCGGATAAAATCCAAAAAGCAAGAAAATATCAGCCCTGTATCGGAGGATTTTATTCTGGATTATTCCTCAGACTCTGTTGATGCAATTATTACTCCGACAGACTTGCCTTATACCCCGGTCATAGAGTATAATCAGGATAATGCAGCCGTTAACCAAAATAACAGCCTACAGGAGGATACTTATGGAGAGCCAACAGGTGAGTTGTAAATTACAAGTGCTTGTGACTATCATTAATTACAGCCATATTGAAATTGCAGAAGGACATTATCGTGACTATGGTATTCCTATCAATATCGTAACCCACGGATATGGTGCAGCCAAACAGGAGCTCTATGATATCCTTGGTTTTGGGGAACATAAAAAAGCCATATTCATCAGTATTATAACTGAGAATATGGCCCAGCAGCTGTTAAGAAAGCTTGCGACCGATCTTCATCTGGAGAAGCCCGGCAAGGGAATCGCCTTCACAATTCCCATCAATGCCGCCAGCAATGCCTTGAACCAGTTATGCATGATGTCCGATAAGAATAAGCAGATAGAAAGCGAGGATAAATATATGTCACACACGGAAGGCTACGATTTAATCCTTACTATTGTGAATAATGGCTATTATGATCAAATCATAGAAGCGGTGCGCTCTGCCGGGGCGAGAGGCGGAACCCTGATGCATGCCCGGGGCCTTGCCTCCGAAGAGACCTCCCGGTTTCTCGGCATCACAATACAGCCGGAAAAGGATGTGCTGCTAATCATCGTCTCTCACAAAATCAAACAGCAGGTAATGGAAAGCATCACCAAGACAGCCGGTATTACCACAGAAGGACGGGGCATCTGCATCTCCCTTCCTATCACTTCTGCTTTGGGTCTGCTGGCAGATTAGCTTCCGGCTATATTCGCTCTTAACATATCGAATACATTATAGATATCGATCATACCATATCCCCAGTCTCGGTTGGGGTACGTCAGTGTGGGACTTCGATTGGCCCCCCTGATTAAGAATTTCTTTACTTCAACCGAGTTAATGCCGGGATAATTATTTCGTACACCTCCCCATTCCAGCAGGATGGCAGCAACACCGGCGGCATGGGCTGCTGCTGCTCCGGTTCCCGATACTTCTGTATAGCCCTGCTCCAGCGTCGGCGCCATGATATTCACCCCCGGAGCTGCAAGGTCCGGTTTAATTCCTCCGGTTCTGGTATATCCCCTGCTGGCTCTCTGATACAGATTGTTATTCAGGGGGCTGTAGGCTGTCACAGTGATGGGTGTGGAAGTATTGCCAGGATTCGTAATTGTCGTGTAAGGATCCGGCTGTACAAAATAGGTATTCTCCGAGAGAAACCCATCCATTGGAAGCCATATGTTAAAGCTTCCCTCCAGGTCTCCTCTGGTATATACCTGAAATCTCCATATCCCCGAAGTAGGGGCAACAAATCGCATTATGATCACCTGATCCCCGGTTCGGGTTTCTATCATCTGATAATCAATAAAGATTCTGGTCCTCTCAAAGACAAAGCTGACCTCGCGGCTCACGATAAGCCGTTCTGATATTCTTGGAATATATTCTCCGGTGGGTGAGAGGATATCGATGGAATAAGTATTGGGCGCTCTTCCCCACAGTTCCATTGTAAATCCGGGCTCATCCTCACCTACATTCAGCTCCACGGTGCTGTATCCGATCTGAGCATCCACCTGGCTGAAGAAATGCCTGCGCATCGTCCCTTCATTTCCTCCCGACACAGTTATGGCTACTCCCGGAAAATCCGCGGTAAGATATAAGAAAGTGCCTAATCCTCCAAATCCGTCATGTGATCCCTGAGAGCTGCCCAGCCCCAGGCAAATCGCAATAGGACGCCCGAGCCTGCGTGCTACTTCAATTGTATATTGAACTCCCCACATAATATCATTTTCCTGATAAGCAGGAACTCCCGGCGGTATTATATAAAACTCCCTCAATGCCTGCTTCATGGGTTTGAGCTTTACTACAACCAACTCTGAATCCGGAACGACTCCGCTGAAATTGTTCGCATTATCTTCGGA
>JAFAGA010000085.1 GCA_023423045.1 Bacillota bacterium
CAACTCTGCTGCCCAAACAGCGGGGCTGTCACAGGAAAAAGACCTTACCCTGCAGCACAGGATGTGGTAAAGGCGGTGGGTAAATGGAGATACAAGGTCAGAATTTCGGGATTGAAATTGAAATGACCGGGATTACACGAAGCCGCGCCGCCGAGGTGATTGCCGAACATTTCGGCACGACAAAAGAATATGAGGGCAGCTTCTACGATGCCTATTATGCCTGTGACAGCCAGCGGCGCAAATGGAAGGTCATGAGTGACGGCAGTATTGACTGCCAAAAGAAAGACGGCCGCAGAAAAATCAGCGCCGACAGGAATTACAGCGTGGAGCTGGTCAGTCCCATCTGCCAGTACCAGGATATCGAAACTGTGCAGGAATTGATTCGTAAGCTCCGGGAAGCCGGAGCATTTGTGAATTCCTCCTGCGGTATCCATATCCACATCAATGCCGCCCCCTTTGATGCTCCAAAACTCCGCAATCTGGTCAATATCATGGCGGCCAAGGAGGATATGATTTATAAGGCATTAAAGGTTTCCAGGGGCAGGGAAAACAGCTACTGCCAAAAGATTGACCCTGCCTTTTTAGAGCGGATTAATCGGCAGAAACCCACTACCCTCGACCAACTGAAACGTATCTGGTACAACGGCAATGATGGCAGCCGTGAGCATTATCACCACAGCCGCTACCACTGCCTGAATCTGCACAGCGTGTTCCAGAAAGGCACGGTGGAATTCCGTGCTTTCAACGGTGACCTCCATGCAGGAAAAATAAAAGCGTATGTACAGTTCTGTCTGGCCATGACTGCACAGGCACTCAACCAGCGGTCGGCAAGCCCGGCAAAAACGCAATCCACCAATGAAAAATATACCTTCCGGGTGTGGCTTTTGCGCCTCGGTATGATTGGGGATGAATTTAAAACGGCCCGCAAGCATCTGCTGGATCACTTGGAGGGCTGCATCGCATGGAAAGACCCGGCACAGGCCCAAAGGCAAAAAGAACGGCTGCGGCAGAAGCGTGAAGCGGAGCGGTTACAGGAGCAGAGGCCACCGGAAGAAGCTATGCCGGAAACTGTAATGGAAGCGGAGGATGAACAGTCCTCCGCTTTTACTATGTCAATGTAAAGGAGATCGTATGAAAAACAAACTGTATATTGCCTATGGCAGTAACCTCAATCTGCCGCAGATGGCGCAAAGATGCCCCACCGCCAAGGTGGTTGGGGCTTCCGAGATCAAGGATTATGCCCTTGTGTTTCGGGGCGGTAGGCACGGTGCGGTGGCTACCATTGAACCTTGTGAGGGCTCTTCTGTCCCTGTTTTGCTGTGGAAGATCACCCCGAAGGATGAGGCGGCTCTCGACATTTATGAAGGGTTTCCCCGATTTTACGACAAAGAAACCATAGAACTCCCGCTGGACGGAAAGACTGTTTCAGCCATGGTCTATGTCATGACTCCGGGACACCGGCTGGGCTATCCCTCCGATTATTATTATAATACCATCCATGACGGCTACGAAACCGCGGGGTTTGATACCGCTGTTTTGGAGCAGGCAATCGATTATACCGAGCAGCTCATGGAAGGTGAGCCGGAACCGGAACAGCAAAACCTGTTCGGCTTTGGCGGCTTGAAATGGTGGTGATGGCATGGCAGATCCCGCTACCATTACAGCTATTGCAAAAGCCGCCGCTGCCGCACTCTCGGATGAACGAATCCGAAAAACCATCGGCTGGATCATTGCCGCCGTCCTGTCCCCGCTCATTTTAGTTATCGTACTGGTCTGCTCCCTGCTCTCCGGCACCACAAACCACAACAACACAGCCGTAGAGCTGTGCTTTCATGGCGGTGTGATTCCAGGGAGTATGCCTGCGGATTACAGAGGGCACATCGGGGATATGCGGCAGAGCTTCACCCTAATAGACGGTGCCATATCCACAGTGAACACAGAGATGGAGGACGGCCACAGCCTTGACGATTACCGAGTCAAGGCTATTTTTTATTCTCTGTTTTTCGGTGCGGAGTCTCCCTCCCGCTTGGAACACCGGCGATATGTGGACTGCTTCGTCACTTACGAGGAACGCACCCGTACCGTGGAAAACGATGACGGAACAACCTCGGAGGAAACTTATACCGTGGCTGTTCCCATTTCCTCTCTGCCTGCCATCTACAACAACATCAGGTCACTGTTCGGCAGGGCCATCACTTATGACGATCAAGCCAATGCCAACGAAATCTATTACCGTGCTTTATACGGCATCGGTGCGCCCGCCGAGGATGACGATTCCACCATGTGGGAGAATTGGACTCCAGACCAGCTTGGCGGTTTCTTTTCTGACTTGCCTGTAGGTGAGGTGGGCGCTGAAGCTGTCCGCCTCGGTCTTTCCCGCCTTGGAGATCCCTACTCCCAAGAGCTGCGCGGACAAGGAAGTTACACCGACTGCAGCTATCTTGTACAGTGGGTGTACAAAAAACTGGGGGTAAACCTCCCCGGTACGGCTGCGGCGCAGGGCAAATATTGTGTGGACAATGGGCTGACCATTCCTAAATCAAGCCTTGCTCCCGGTGATTTGGTGTTCTGGAGCCACAAGCCCAACGGCCGTTTTATGAATATCACTCATGTGGGAATCTACGCCGGGGACGGCAAGGTGGTGGACGCTTCGTCCTCCAGAGGACAGGTCGTCTACCGGGATTTATTCGATTCCGGCAAACAGGTTCTGTACGGCAGGCCCTATGCAGACACACAAAAATCCTCTGCCAGCGGATTTGTTTCACCGCTGGGGAATGGATGGCGCTCCATGGTGACCTCCGAATTCGGCGGCAGGACAGACCCCCTCACAGGGGAATGGGCGGGACATACCGGCCTTGACCTTGGCGCCTCCAAGGGTACCACTATCCGCTCGGCAAAGGCGGGAACGGTGAAAACGGTGATCTATGGAAGCACGGGCTATGGTTATTATCTGACCATTGACCACGGAAATGGAATGGTCACCTTATACGGACACTGCTCCCAAATCCTCGTCCGTGAGGGACAGACGGTCAAGGCCGGGGAAACCATTGCAAAGGTGGGTTCCACCGGGCGAAGCACCGGTAACCATCTGCACTTCGAGGTGAGAGTGGGCGGTGTGCAGAAGAATCCGAGAAACTATTTGCCGTAAACCGGCTGATTTTTTCTTTCTGTTTTGCGGCGCTAACACCCATAAAAAATCAAAGGGAGGACACTCAATATGAAAAAAGAAGCCATCACCATACAAATGGATGCCGAAAAACTCCGTGCAGTCAAACGCTACATGGAGAAGAAAGATGCGGACTTGGAACAGGAGCTTGGCGACTCATTACAAAAGCTCTATGAAAAATACGTTCCTGCTTCCGTCCGGGAATACATTGACGAGGGGTGCGATGATACCCCTGCTGCTACAACTTCAGTTAAAAAACAGAAAGAGAAAAACAAAGCATCAACCGCTGTCGATAGCGATTCGGTAAATGCAACACCTTAAGACTCGCACCCGTCCACCAGCGTTGCCCCCTGTCCGCCCCTGTGTGGGCTTTTGCAGGGCTGGGCGACAGGTTTACCCACAGCACCGACTAAAACCGATTATGAGGGCTTTGTGCGGAGGTGTCAGGAAACCGGCTCTCAGCCAAAGATACCGAAATCTCATGCACCCTCTGCGGTCGAAAAAAGAGCAGGATAAAGGCGGGTGGTCGCAAGCGCCCTACCGCCGCCCACTTCGCCCAGCAGTGCTGGGCGTTTTTCGCACCTTCCTATGAGGTGGTCGGATTACGGCTTTGTCACAGCCGAGGTGGTCGGAATCCACGAAAACGTGAAGAAACAAAGGAATTTGCACGGTCACCTCATAGGTCGACACCCAAGAAAGGTCGGATTTCATATGAAAAATAATAAGGAACGGACAGCGGTCTGGCTGTACCCCGAAACCATGGAACGGCTGGATGGCTGGCTGCCAAAGGACAACTGCAAGAGCCGCAGCGAGTTTATTGAAAAGGCACTCAGCTTTTACATGGGCTACCTTGGGACGGAGGACATCTCCTCCTACCTCTCAAAAGCTCTGCTTGCATCCATCCAGGGCACACTGCAAAAGACCGAAAACCGGGTGGCAAACAATCTGTTTCGGCTTTCTGTGGAAATCAGCATGATGATGCATCTGCTGGCAACTACGTTGGAGATTACCGATGAGGAACTGCACCGGCTCCGCGGCCGGTGCGTTGCCGAGGTAAAACGGACCAGAGGAAAAATCCGTCTGGACGATGCGGTGGATTTCCAGAGCAGCCCTGAGACGGAAGAATAATGGCCCGCATCATTCTCAAGTGCCCCTACCTCAAAGGAGGAGAAAAGACTGCCGCTCATCTGAACAACCTCGTCAAATATATTGCCACCCGTGACGGTGTAGAAAAAATGGAAAGCGGTCATAAGCTCTGGCACTCCACAAAAAAACAAAAGGAATTGATTGCACAGATACTCCGGGAGTTTCCTGATGCCCGGGATTTATTTGAGTATGAGGATTACCTCAAAAACCCCAACCGGGGAAACGCCTCCGAATTTATCACCATTGCACTGGAACAAAGCCTTGATAAAATCGGCAGCCGGGAGAAATATCTGGACTACATTGCAAACCGTCCCCGTGTCGAAAAGTTTGACAGCCATGGTCTGTTCACGGCCGGGGGTGAGCCGCTGGTCTTATCACAGGTTGCTGATGAAGTATCCAGTCACACCGGAAATGTGTGGACCCCGATTATTTCTCTCCGTCGTGAGGATGCCGCACGGTTGGGTTATGACAATGCCCCTACGTGGAAGGCTCTGCTTTCCGAAAAAGCCGTGGAGCTTGCGGAGAATTTAAAAATCCACCCTGACCATCTGAAATGGTACGCCGCTTTCCACAACGAGTCCCACCACCCTCATATCCACATGGTCTGCTATAGCACCGATCCAAGAGAGGGCTATCTCACGAAACAGGGCATCAAAAAAATGAAGTCCTCTCTGGCAAATGAGATTTTCCGTCAGGAGCTCATCCCGCTTTACGGGGAAAAGACCCAGCGGCGGGATGACCTGAAGGAACAGGTGGCCGAAGCCATGGGAGAACTGATCCGTCAGATGAATGGCGGCGTTTTGGTCAGCGAGCGCATGGAGCAGCTCCTCACGCACCTTGCCGAACGTCTGCAAACGGTCAGCGGCAAAAAGCAGTACGGCTATCTGAAAGCAGACCTGAAAAATGTGGTGGACGAAATTGTGGATGAGCTTGCCAAGGACAGTCGTGTCTCGAAAGCCTACCGCCTGTGGTGGGAAGTCAGGGGCAGGATCGAATCCATCTACACAGAAACTCCGTCCGAGCGGCCTCCTCTTTCCCGCTGTGATGATTTTAAGCCCATCCGCAACATGGTCATTCAGGAAGCCCTAATGATTGGGAACATGACCTTTGAGGAACCGGCATCTGTAGAAACATCCCTGCCGGAGCCGGAGAACGATCTGGAGATGCCCCTCTCTGACATGGCGGATGAAGAAGATCAGGAACCGGCAGATGATTTCGGGGAACGGTCCTCCATCGATGAAGCCTCTGCCGATAAGGAATCCTCCGCCTCATGGTGGACGGATGGCTACAAACAGGCAAAGCAATATTTGTACGGCGATGAGGATGCTGGAATCTCGCAGGACTTTCACAAGGCTCGTGAACTTTTCCTCGCAGAAGCGGATGAAGATAATCCCCTTGCACTCTATGACCTTGGTCGAATGTCCGCCGATGGTCTTGGATGCGAAGCGGACGCCGATGAAGCATATCGCTGGTACGAAAAGGCCCTTGCTGTTTTCCATGCTGCCGAGGAAGAAAAGCCTTGGAAGTACACCGAGTACCGTATCGGCAAAATGTATGCCGCCGGACTTGGCACAGAGCAGGACTATCTGCAGGCGGCGGATTGGCTCACCCTGTCTGCGAATGAGAATTACAAGTACGCACAGTATTCCCTTGGCGGCCTGTATTCCCTTGGCGGCCTGTATTACCATGGCAAAGGCATGGATCAGGATCATGAATCTGCCTTTGCCCTCTATACCCGCTCGGCCAATCAGAGCTTTCCCTATGCCAGCTTCGAGCTTGGTAAAATGTCGCGGGACGGAATCGGCTGTGTGAAAAATCAGCAGGATTCTGACCGCCGCTTCAAGGAAGCCTTTCTCGGCTTTGTGTCTCTGGAGGAACAGGGCCATGACGATAAGCTCCAGTACCGTTTGGGCTGGATGCTTCTGAATGGCATTGGTACAGACAAGGATGAAGCCAGGGCAAAGGAATACTATGAAAAGGCGGCATCCGTAGGAAACCCCTTTGCCTGCTACCAGCTTGCCAAGCTCATCCTCTCGGATGAAAAGGCACAGCCGCAGGAGGTGGAGAAAGCCCTCGGCTATCTCCGGGAAGCGGTGGCTGCTGAGAATCCCTATGCCGCATATTTTCTCGGCAAGCTCTACGAAAAGGGACAGCATGTTCCGCAGAATACTGCCGAGGCGGTACGGCTCTATACAATGTCGGCAGAACAGGACAATGACTTTGCTGCATACCGGCTCGGCAAGCTGTATCTTGGCGGTGAGGGCGTGCTGAAGGATGTGGAGTCCGCCATTCTCTGGCTGACCTTTGCCGCCGACAGAAAGAACCAATTTGCTGAATATGCCCTCGGCGTCCTCTACTTCAAGGGGGAGGATGTTCCGAAGGATGTCCCCAAAGCTCTGGAATACCTGAAACGGTCTGCCGGTCAGGGTAATCAGTTTGCACAGTACCGGCTGGGCAAGATTTATCTTATGGGCGAGGATATGCCAAAGGATATTCAGACTGCCCTGCAATTTCTGACGGCTGCCGCTGAACAGGGAAATCAGTATGCGCAATACACCCTCGGCAAGCTGTATCTGATGGGAAAGGATGTTCCGAAGGACAAGGAAACTGCTGTCCGCTGGTTTACCTTATCGGCAGAGCAGGGCAACATTTACGCTCAGTTTTTCCTCGACCATATGGACGATTTCAAAGACCCCTCTGTCCTGCTGGCGGGAACACGGCTCCTGCATCACATGAGCCGTGTTTTTGCGGACAACGCTCCGCCGCTGAAACCGCCCGGTCAGCGAACCGACCGCAAGCTCCTCCGCAAGCTTCGTGAGAAAAAGCAGGCGCAGGGCCATGCGAGGGATGACCATGAGCAAACCATGTCATTATAACGATTGGAGGATAACCGTGAAGAAACAGAAAAAGAAAATCAAACAGCCACCCATCAAGGGAAAATTGCTCCAAAGCCAATGCCGTCCTGTAAAAAGGGCGGCTTTTTTTCATAGAATCGGCACTCGCCATAGATAGGAGGTACGCCCATGGGTGTATATGTGCATTTTACGGATGACCAGAAATACCGTGCCAATAATGTGGACCTTGTGGACTTTCTCCAGCGGCAGGGCGAGAAGCTGATCTCCAGCGGTCGGGATAAGCGGCTGGCTTCTGACCGCAGTATCACTGTCCGGGGAAACGAGTGGTACGATCACTCCGCAGAGAGCGGCGGGTATGCCATTGATTTCGTGCGGAAGTTCTACGAATGCTCTTATCCCGAAGCCGTCACTCTACTGCTGGGCGGTGAGCAGGGCGAGATTTACAGACCGGCGCAGGAAAAGAAGCAGGAGCCGAAAAAGCCCTTTGCGCTCCCACCGGCGCATACGGATATGCGCCGAGCCTATGCCTATCTGGTAAAAACCCGGCACATCGGCCGGGAGGTGGTCAGCTTCTTTGCAAAGAAGAAGCTCCTCTATGAAAGCTGCGAAAAATCGAAGGATGGCATGAAGGAATACCATAACGCCGTGTTTGTGGGCTTGGATGAAAACGGAGTTGCCCGTCATGCGCACAAGCGCGGAATTTACACCTTGGGGCAGGCGTTTAAAGGAAATGTGGACGGCTGCGATCCCCGGCACAGCTTTCACTGGCTTGGCGAAAGTGAGCATCTGTATGTTTTTGAAGCGCCGGTGGATATGCTGTCGTTTATCACCCTGCACCCACAGGACTGGCAGCGGCACAGCTATGTGTCCCTCTGCGGCGTCGGCGATCAGGCAATGCTGTGGATGCTGGAACAGTACCCGCAGCTCCGGCAGGTCTCGCTATGCTTGGATAACGATGAAGCCGGACACAAAGCAAGCGAACGGCTGAAACAGCAGCTTGCGGAACAGGGGTATACATCCGAGCGGCTCACTTCACAGGGGAAGGACTGGAATGACGATTTGATAGAAGCGATACAGCAAAAGTCGAGTGGCTTTGAAATGCGGATGGCATAGCAAAAAGGAGCAGTCAAGAGTATTGACTGCTCCTAAAAAGTCTGACACTTACAGAAAAAGTTGCACTTGGCAGCTATGCTGATTATGAAAATTTGGCTTGCTCACCAGATCGCAGTTCATATGACCAGACTATGGTAAAGGCAATGGATTTTGAAAAGCTGTAACAAACTATATTTTACTATAAATTAATTCTGCAAATTGTCCGTATTATTTAACTTCTTTCAAATAAAATCGCCTCAATACTTCTTTTTGTGAAAACAACGGTATTCCCTTCCCTAATAACACAGGGGCAATTTGTATTGTCATATTATCTACCATGTCATTATCTAACAGTGGGGCTAATATCGTGTTTCCTCCAATAATCCAAATATTTTTATCATTTTCTATTTGTTTTACAAATTTGACAACATCACAATTTATAGGAATAAATTCGCTGACTGATAATCTTTCAGCATGTGTAAAAACGTAATTTTTAGTAGTCGAATAAAGACTGCCTATATTCCCTGTGTTTTTAATTTCATTAAATGTTCTTTTGCCCATTATAGTAATATCCATGCTTTTATAAAAGTTTTCATAACCGGTTTCTTCTATTGCACCAGTTTGGTAAAGCCAGTCCAGGTTATGATTTTTGTCAGCAAGATAGCCATCCATAGTAATGCAGCCATAAAAAAATACACTCATTTTAAACCTCCTTTGAATAGTTCTTCTTTGCTTAAATGTCATATAAAAAAACTACACTTCAAATTCTTATTTATTGCTGCTCTATATGCTTCAACAAGCTACAACCGTTTAACCATTTTACCACCAAATTGACCGAAAAGAAAGGAGTCTTCCATGTCATCTCAAGTCTATACCCTAATCGCTGCGGCCGCCGTGATGTTTCTCGTCATCGGCGGTCTTTCTCTTTTGGCCCATTATTACACCCTCAACGGAATCAAGTCCCGCACGGTGGGTGACGGACAGCATGGTACGGCGCGGTTTTCCACCAAGCAGGAAATAAAAAGCATCTATAAGCACATCCCCTTTCAGCCGGAGCTGTGGCGGAAGGGAGAAACCCGCCCCGCTGTTTCAGATCAGGGTATCATCCTCGGCAGTATAGGTGCGAAGAACAAGGTCACGGCGCTGGTGGATACCGACGACATCCACTGCCTTATGATCGGCGCATCCGGCGTGGGCAAGACGGCATTTTTCCTGTACCCGAATCTGGAGTATGCCTGTGCCTCCGGCATGAGTTTTCTGACCACCGACACGAAAGGCGATCTTTACCGCAACTACGGCGCCATTGCCCGCGACCACTACGGCTACCATGTGGCGGTCATCGACCTTCGAAACCCCACCCGCTCAGACGGCAACAATATGCTCCATCTGGTGAACACCTACATGGATGCGTACCTTGCCGACGAAAATAACCTTGTAGCAAAGGCGAAAGCAGAGAAATACGCCAAGATTATCTCCAAAACCATCATCAACGCCAGTGGGGAGAATTACGGACAAAATCAGTTTTTTTATGATGCCGCTGAAGGACTCCTGTCCTCGGTGATTCTGCTGATTGCCGAGTATCTTCCTCCTACTGAGATAGATGGGAAAAAGGTAGACTGCCGTCATATCATCAGTGTGTTCAAATTAGTGCAGGACTTGCTGGCCCCCAGCAAGGTAAAGGGAAAAAGTCAGTTCCAGCTCCTCATGGATAAGCTCCCGTCCGACCACAAGGCCCGCTGGTTTGCAGGAGCCGCTCTCAACTCTGCGGAGCAGGCCATGGCATCGGTGCTCTCCACCGTGCTGTCCCGTCTGAATGCTTTTCTCGACTCCGAAATGGAGCAGATACTCTGCTTTGAAACAGCTATTGATGCGGAGAAATTCTGTAATGAAAAATCCGCACTGTTTATCGTGCTCCCCGAAGAAGATTTGACCAAGTATTTTATGGTCAGTCTTATGATCCAGCAGCTCTACCGGGAGATCCTCGCGGTTGCGGATGAAAACGGCGGCAAGCTGAAAAACCGCGTGATGTTTTACTGCGATGAGCTCGGAACGCTTCCGGCCATTGAATCGCTCGAATTAATTTTCAGTGCCTCACGCTCACGCCGGCTTGCGATGGTACCGATCATACAGTCCTTCGGTCAGCTCGAAAAGAATTACGGCAAAGAGGGTTCGGAAATCATCGTGGACAACTGCCAGGACACCATCTTCGGCGGCTTCGCTCCCAACAGTCAGACCGCCGAAGTGCTGAGTAAGGCATTGGGCAGCCGCACCGTCATGAGCGGCAGCGTAAGCAGGGGAAAGAATGATCCCAGCCAGTCCTTGCAGATGATGGAGCGTCCCCTCATGACGCCTGACGAACTCAAATCCATTCCCAAGGGTAACTTTGTTGTGATGAAAACCGGCACCCATCCCATGAGGACAAAGCTGCGGCTGTTCCTTGATTGGGGTATCCGTTTCGGAGAGCCCTATACCGTGGAGGAAAAAGCGCACCGAAAGGTGGTCTACGCCGATAAGCAGATGCTGGAGGAAAACATCGTCCGCAAGCACACGACCTGCCTTATGGTGGACGAAGAAACCGGGGAGATGCTGGAACCAACCACCGGAAGAGGAACCCTTCATACCCCGGTGGCAGAACCGTCTGAAAACACCATGCGCCGCCGCAATGTGCTCAAAACGTAAAGGAGGTTCCCATGAGCTACTTCAACCACATTTATACAGCCTCGCCCGATGAGCTTCCCCATCGGGCGAGAGCTGTCTATCTATACCTTTGTGACCGGGCAGGAAAAGGTAAGGACTGCTGGCCTGCGGTAAAAACGATTGCCTCCGACTTGCAGCTTTCCCGCAGTACCGTTAAACGCGCAATCCATGATCTGGTCAGAGCTGAGCTGATCGAAAAGGAGCCGCGCTACCGGGAGAATGGAAGCAACAGCTCCAACCGTCTCATTTTAAGAAAATAGCAGGGGATGGTAAAGCAAAAGGGCGGATTTCCCGCCAGGGAGGTATTCCGTTCTTCTGCTGAACCCAGGTGCGGTTCACCGTGAACCCACCAGAACCTCTCACTCTAACAAATTTTATTACAGAAAAAGAATAAAGTGTTGCTTTATATATTCTTGTGTAACACAAGAAACGCTATATTTGTAAACTACAAATTATTGTGGACAAGATGGAGTGAATATAGGTAATTTATTTATATTGTTCTTGTATATTCTGCATCTTGCGTATATTTTCCCGCATTTACAAAGGCTTTATAACTTCAACTTCTACACCAAGCCCCATAAATAATTTGGTACAGGCTCTAGCAATTTCATATATGCCTGAGCCGAATTATATTATGAAATTGCTGATCTTTTTCATCAGCAAATCAGGGCAATCAACTAAAGGAGAGTGTCCACTATCTTTAATAATCATCAACTCAGCTTTGTCTCCCAAAGCTTCAACAGTTTCTCTTACTGTAGCTTCTGGTATTATTATATCCTTTTCACTCCAAAAGCTCAGTACCGGAGCCTCTATTTCATTTATTCTGCAATCACCCGCTGAATATCCATTATGTTTATTTGACATGTTAAATAAGGCCAACGCCCAATAAATATCTACCAAGTTCCTCTGTTTTAAGGTTGCATTGATATACAGTTTATTATCTTCGGGTAAGGGTTTACGATTTGAATAAATGGCTCTATTCCATAAAATACTCATAGAGTCAAAATCCTTATTTTCAATTGCACGAAGGCAAGGAGCAACTTCCGGATCTTTGGCCATTTCTGTCCTGTCTTCATAAGTTTGCCCCATTAGTATTTCTCCTTGAGCATCTTTTTTAAACAGCGGACTTCCAGTGTAACCTACAGACTCTATCAGTACGATTTTTTTACTATATCTGGATAATCGGCACCAAATTGCAAGCACACACTTCCTCCAGCAGACCACCCTAGCATTGTGAAATTCTTTAGTCCTAAATAATTCACAAATGCATATAGGTCGTCAGAAAGGTCTTTTATAGAATCTATTCTATTATTATAAGTGCTATCCCCAAATCCTCTCAAATCCACGATATAGGCTTTAAAATTTGGAGGCAGTCTTTCAGCTATGGGAAGCAAATGTAGTCCCGAGCACATATTTCCATGTACCAGAATCAAAATGTTATCCCCATTCCCGGCCTCTCTATAAGCCAATGTTTCTCCATTTTCCAACCTTAACTTTTTTATCTCTAAATTATTAATCATTCATTAGTCTCCTTAAGTGTTATTACCATTCGCTCGTTCCATGATTTCCTGTACTATTGATGTTTTGGCATTCGCATAGTGCTGAACATGCCGCCACTTATTTTCTGCCAAGCTTCGCTTGACTTGCGCATATTTCTCCCGGTCGGTTTCATTGGACCGTAACCAATCTCGAAAGCGCAACATTCTATTAATCTCAGATGTACCCGAACTGAACACATGCAGGTTGATGTCGGTATCGGGTCCTTTAAACAGACGATGCTCGAACCAGTCAGACTCCCGAATCCGCAACGTGTAGCCGGCTGCTTCCAATGCCGGGAGTTCAGGCCAACTTAGATCATATTCGGCAAGGGTGATAGGGGCGTTATGCGGTTTCAGCTCTCCAACCATGTTCTTTTGCAGTTCTTCATCGGTTGTAGGCATGGAGCTGTTACTATCTTGTTTTGATGGCATATGATCACTTCCTCGTTTCATAGTTAGCTTCATTTACCTACAGCCTCCATAGGCCATCGTCATTCGCTAATTCCTGGAACTCATCTATAAAACGACTTGCATGGAAACCGTCACAAACTGCATGGTGGACTTGCACTGAAAGGGGTAATAGTGTCTTTCCATCCTGTTCAAAATACTTGCCGAATGTAAAAATCGGACGCAAATAACTGCCATCCGTATAGTTTCGTCCTTGCCTCAAAACCCCTGTTTGGTATTATACTCCATATCTCTCCGGTGCAGGAATAGCCTTTTCTGATGCACGGCTAAGAGCTTCCCATTCTTCCCAAGTAGCCATCCGTGCTTTTAAGGTATCCAGTGCCAAATCGTAAACCATGCTACCAAGGATAAGCCGCAAAGGCGGATTATTGCTGGCTACTAATTTCATAAGGGCTTCCGCTGCCAAGGAAGGATCACTATCGATCGAATCTTCGGAATACTGTTTCGCCAGCTCATCGCGAAGTGTACCGTATGAATCTAATGGATTGCTGTAACTCATCGAAGTGTATAAATCTGTCCAGTATCCTCCTGGTTCCACCATAGTGAGTTTCACTCCGAAATGTTCCGCTTCTTTTGCTAAGGCTTCACTCATTCCTTCCAGCGCAAATTTACTTGCACTGTAAATACCAGACATCGGACCCGAGATAATAGCGCCAATGCTTGTAATCTGTATGATATGTCCAGAACGCTGCGACCTCAAATAGGGCATCACTGCCTGACAGACCCAAAGAGCTCCAAAAAAGTTTGTGTCCATTAGTTTCCGAGCATCGGATTCGTTTAGTTCTTCAATCATACCCATAGTCATGATACCCGCATTATTAACAACAATATCAAGCCTGCCGAAATGTTTAACTGCTGTTTCAACCGTAGAAAAAACAGCCTCCCTATCTGTAACATCGAGGCTTAATGGCAGCAAGGTTTCTGGATATGTTTCTTTTAGTTTCGCCAAATTATCAATCGTCCTTGCGACTGCAACAACTTTATCCCCGGCTTTCAAGGCGGCGCATGTAAAAGCATAGCCAAGCCCCTTGCTTGCTCCGGTAATAAACCATACTCGTTTATTTTCGCTATTAGGTGTCATAGATATTCTCCTTTACTATAATAGAAAGATTATTATAACCTGAGATTAATACTGTTAAATGCTGTGAACCCAGCAACTTTGAGCATTTTGTTTTGCACTCCAAGAAGCCCATCACTATAAATTATCGTCAACTACGTCCTCTTTTCAATCCGCTTGTGGTCTCATAGTTTCTTTGTCATAGCGCCGTGTCAGAAGGCGGCAGAGAATAGCGTCTGCCATCAGCACGACGCCTGACCAGAAAAACCATGTGTTTACACCTATAACCTCAACAACCGGACCCGCAACAAGTAAGCCTATCGGCATAGAAAGAGTCATGGCTGTCATCAAAAGGGAAAACACCTTGCCCATCATTTCAGGTGCAATGCTTTCTTGAACATAGGCCATAACAGGAACATTCATAAATGTGCCAGAGGCACCCAAGAAGAAGCAGCATATAGCAAAAATCCAAAAACCGCTTGTCGGTAACGCTCCGCTAATCAGTGTAGCCAGACCCATTAAGCCAATAGCTAAGGATGCCATGAAAAACCTCCTTTTCATGCCGCCCCATACACCAATAACCAAAGATGAAAGAAGCAATCCGGTTGCAAAGACAAATTCCACAATGCTATTGTGCCATGCTTCGCCCATAAAGTGGCTGCGTACCAGCAGAGGGAACAGAGAACCTAAGGGCATATAAAGTATGGTCATCAGCAGCATGGGGAAAAACACAGCCATTAAAGGCTTATTTGCTTTCATTGCGATAAAGCCCTGCTTCATGTCAGACAATACACTCATCTTCTCATTGGTTTGCGGAATGTCCGGAATTATAACAAATAGGAGGCAAACTATCGCAAAAGCGGCTCCCAGTATATCCACAATCATAATGGAGGAAATAGGTAGAAATGACATAAGCGCAGCACCCAACACAGGCCCCATCATGTTGGATATTGATTGGATCATATTTCCCCAGCCCCCTGCTTTGGTCAACATATCTGCTGGCACAAACATGGGTATCGCCGCTTGCATAGCTGGACCGTGAAAGGTATTCCCCAATCCACGCAAAAATAAAACAATGTAGATAAACCAAATAGGGGGTGTTTCCACAAGTAAAAATGCTGCACCAAGGATGATGCTGGATACAGCTACCAGACCGTCAGCTAAAATCATTACTGTTCGGCGGTTGTATCGGTCGATCCATACACCGGCAAAGGGTCCGATTAACATATTGGGGAGAAAGGCAACTAAGGATGCAATCGTCAAGGTGATTGCGGATTCAGTCTGGATGGTCAGCCACCAGATAACAGCGAACTGCACTGCGGCAGAACCCAAGATTGAAAAAGCCTGTCCTGTGTATATTACAACAAATTGTTTCTTCCAATTTTTTATTCTGTTCATTATAGAAATCTCCTTATATAAATTAAAAACGAACAACTGCCTAAGCGTTGTTCGTGCAGAAAGGCATAATTTTACAAGGAGATCTTCAAAAGCGAGGATATACTCATGTAAATATGTCTTTAAGCACAACAAATAAACCCTAAAAAGGGCAGTGCTTAAAAACTAAATTACATGAATATCAAATACATATTTCTACCCCGCTTTTACTTTGAATTATTATACTATATTTTAACTGCAATCTCAAGATATGAAACGGATTATGTTCTGCTCAATTTCTCAATAGCATCTTCTTCGGAAGACACAAAGAAGATATCTCTTCCTTTATTGCTTTCATATATAAAATCTTTCAGCGGCTTGCTTGTATAGCCGGAAAAGTCGCCAACAATCGCAAACTTAAATTGGTAATTGATAAACTTTTGTAAAATCTCACCGGCAATCTTCGTACTCAAAACAAAAAAGTCCGGGGTCACCGCATCTTTGTTCAATATAATGGAATGGCTTCCTGTTTCATAATTTACAGACATCATGAAATCCAGTGCGGACTGCACATCTGAAATACAAACCTCATCGCTGTTTACAATAGCTATTTCATTGCCGTTAGCCGTAATCTTCTTTATATCCATGATTAAATTGTCTCCTAAAAAGTGTGATTTATTGCGTTATCATAATAGGTTACTTGATTTCCTTTATTTTTGTCAGATCATCACTGCATAGGATTTCAAGATTCTCGAAAACCTTTTGAGCAGACCAATCCCACCATTTCAGCTTCAGCAGATAGCGGATGAGGTTGTCATCAAACCGCTTCCGAATGATTCTGATTGGATTGCCTCCGGCGATATAATAAGGTGGTATGTCCTTTGTTACAACGGAATTAGCTGCAATGATCGCCCCATCCCCAATATGCACTCCGGGCATAATCGTGACATTCTGCCCAATCCACACATCATTTCCGACAACGGTATCGCCTTTGAACGGTAGTTCTTCCAGCGTCGGTGTCACCTTTTCCCAACCGTGGCCCATGATGTTAAATGGGTAGGTGGTGACACTGCACATCCTGTGATTGGCACCGTTCATTACAAACTCGATACCTTTGGCAATGGCGCAGAATTTTCCGATTATGAGTTTGTCGCCTAAAAACTCATAATGATGCGTAACGTGCTCTTCAAACCGCCCCGCTCCGTTAATGTCGTCGTAATACGTGTAATCGCCGACGATGATATTGGAGCGAGTTATAACATTCTTGATATAGCATACGCTTTTTATTGTTTCATTTGGATAAAAGGCGTTAGGGTCGGGACCATATTGCATATAAGATACCTCCTTAAAATGGGATTTTATAATTCATATTCTATCATCTTAAGCCAATTCATGACCTCTTCCGATATGACAGTGCCATTTACAGCAATGCCGGGTAGTATTATTGACTTCGGGCACTCTTTTGCTATATCATTTGCAATTTGGCCGAATCCTCCACCACCGTGTGTGCAAAAGGGTATTATTGTTTTACCCGTAAAATCATTCAGTCTAAGGAAACTCATAACTGGCGGAGCTAAAGTTTTGAACCAGTTGGGTGATCCTATAAATACTGTTTCATAACCGTCTATTGGTTCATTTCCAGATATTAATTTTGGACAAAAGCCTCGAGAAATCTGATCCCTTAATTCTTTAGCAGCAGTATTATATTCAAAGGAATAATTCGTATCGGGAATCAATTCTCTTAATGTTCCACCTGTCTGTACTGCTATTTCCAATGCTAAATTCGCCGTATTATGAAAAAGTGAATAATAAACAATCAGTATATTATTCATTTATGTTACTCCCTTTCGGACATTAAAATTATCAATAGTGTTCAATCTAATGTGACTTATTCACCGTTATTCACCGAAGTGCAATAGAATATCCCGAGCGGATTGTTCCGGCGTCAGCTCTGAGTTGTCCAGCCAGAATCCGATTCTTGGGGTTTTTCTCATGAAATCCGCATGCAGAGCTTCTAGTGAAAAACCGGTATAGCCAGTTTTTCCTCGCATCTTTTCACGCTTTTTTACAGTCTCCACATCTGGACACAATACGATTACATGAACAGGGTAATTCTCTAACATCTTCAACATGCGGAGCAGTTCCTCACCATAGTAGTTGTCCTGCAAAACAACGGAAAAACCGCTGTCATAATAGGTTTTTGCCGTTTCAGCTGCCAAGCGGTAACGCAGATGCAGTTGTCGGATAGCTTCTTCGGAGGGCTGTACGGACATGTCAGCCCGTCCGGCAACAATCATTTTACGAAATATATCGCCCCGCAGATGCACTCCTTTTTCCATTTTTAAGGCAAGTAATTGAGCGACTGTAGATTTTCCGGACGCCATAACCCCGGTGATTAAATAGATTGCTCTCTTCAGCGCTTCAAGATTTTTCAGATCGATATGATCAACTTCCCTCAATTCATATCCACTATGAAAAATTTTCTGAGCCTCTGCCGAAATACATGGAATCACTCTACCTTCAAATATTGAAGAAGAAAACCATTTTGCTTCAAAATGATACCAGCCGCCTTGCAGATCAGCCTGCCTGGCACTTCCATCTTCATCTATTATTAAAGGGTGTATATCTATATAGCCAAGTTCCGGGTGATGCAGCTCAATGCGTGCAGGACTCCAATCAGTCGTGATTTTATATCCCTTATCTTTTAGTTCAGCCAATAAGGTTTCCTCAGATTCCCCATCGAAATCAACGTCTATATCTCTATGATCCCTATTTTGCTTTCCGGTCAGGATATCAACACCCCAACCACCATCAATCCAATATTTTATATTTAAATCTTCTAACAGATTTAAAACATCAAATAGGTTTTCTTTACTTGTTGTTTCATTGTTATTCATAAAATCTCCTTTCTCAAAGGTTTTTTTATTGTTAATTTTAGGCATACAAAACCTACATATAAACAGGCATTTGTAAGGCAAGCTGTTCTTTTCAACACACGGCATGCAGTAATTCACATTCTTGTTTGAGATAACGAAGTGATTGGTTCATATCATCCTGTGTGAGCTTGTCAAACAGGATGCTTTCGACAAACTCATGGATATCTTCCAATCTGCGCCGCAGCCTGTAAAAACGCATCGCCTCGACATTAATCTGATAGTCCTTGTGTGTGGTTTGGTAAATGGACATGAAATCCTCCCATGCGTAATCAAAAAAGAATGTTCCGGTAAATGAAAAGAGGTCGGCTTCAACAGGTGCAAGCTTCAATCCCTCCCAATCAATAAGGATAAGGTTTTTAGATTGTATCAGATTCCAGCCGTGAAGATCTGTATGGCACATGACATAACGCATTTTAGAATTTTGCAGTAAGAGCCCCATGCTTTGAAGCGCTTCTGTCGCTTGGGCAAGTAATGTCATATAGGGTTTTAGTACCTCTTGTAAGGAAGCGGAAGCATGTATATTCCCAAGCCGATTGGACAAAGTCGTACAAAATGAAACATCAAAGGTTTCAATTAAGCTGTTTGTCGATGCAGGTATTTCAGCACCATGAAAATGCAGTTCGGAAATTATTTGCGCAACTTCCCGTATTTGCTCCGGCTTCAATTTTTCATCGCATATGGTTGAGCCTTCTATAAAGGGAAATACCATGTATAAAAAAGATGAATCTTCCTTTTTATAAGTTCTATCTCTGGTTAGAATCGGTGCGGTCATTTTCTTTTGAAGTTTTGTGTTCTCATGTAACCACAGAACGACCGGCATATAGCTGTCGATTCGCGCAATCCAGTTTCTTGTGGAGGGCTTATGCTTGTCATAAACTTTCAAAAAATAATCGCCACACTCAGAATGAACTTTCCATGCAGATGCTGACCAGCCCGCAGGAATCTGCTGTAATGACTGCACTTGTATTCCATATTCATTATAAAGCATTTGTTCCATACTGTTATACATTGTAAATACCTCGTTTTAATTGTATGATAAGTTTCTATTTATCCCTAATAAGTTTACCCGTTCCAAATAGGTTTTCTTTACTTGTTGTTTCATTGTTATTCATAAAATTTCCTTGCCCAAATAACTTTTTATTGTTGAAAAAATTCACATTTTCATACTATACTGCAAAGTGTTTTATCCTAACGTTATATTCCAATTTATTGTTACAACAATCGACTTTTACTTTATCCTACTTTCGTGGAAGAACGAACAGGGCACTTATCAGCGTAAGTATAAGGAGCGCGATTCCGGATACAAAAAACCACAACGATACTCCGCGATTTTCGGTAATTGGGCCTGCTATGAGCAATCCCAAAGGCATAGTAGCTGAGCTGAGGCTTCCAATCAAGGAAAAGGCACGCCCCATTCGTTCAGGCGGGATGGTTTCCTGCATATAGGCGATATAGGGGATATTATACAAGTTACTGCTTGCCCCAAGTAGTGTGCATAATGCTGCAAATATCCAAAACCAGAACATCTCTGCAGGCAATAGACCGCAGAGCAACGAAGATGTTCCCATACCTAAAAGTCCCAGATGGATAACCGGAAATTTATTTTTGATGGTACCGAATTTTCCAAGGATTATCGCGCAGAGCATCATCCCGCCTGCGTAACCGAAGTTGACCATACTCGCATGCCATGCGTCAGCTTTGAAGTAATCACTTGTCATAAGCGGATAGTAGGTGGATAAAGGTGCGTAAAACACCATGCCGAGCATGGTGGCCGATGTCACGATAAAGAGCTTTCTATCCTGCCATATGGCTGCCGCACCTTCCTTCATTTCATGGAAAAAATGCGGAATTTGTTGTGTTTTCCTCTCCGGATCAAGTATTTTTACAAGTGCCACAGTAGCACTGGCTACAAGCGCGCCTGCCAAATCAGACAATAAAATGATCCAAAGGGGTAGGGCAGCATACATGGCTGCGCCAAGTACAGGCCCCAGCAGGAAAGCACCCGACTGCATAAACTGACTCCATCCGTTGGCACGCACCAGCTCCTGTTGCGGCACCAGCATGGGTACCGCTGCCTGGATGGCTGGACTGTGAAAAACATTGCCTATAGCTCTAATACCCAGCACCACACAAACCGACCAATAGGGTGGTGTATCAAACAAAAATACCAGAGCAAAAACAAGGGCTACTAATCCAATGAAAAGGTCTGCTGCTATGATGACGGTTTTACGGCTAAGTCGGTCAACCCATACTCCCACAAAAGGACCGAGAATAAGTTGAGGTAAAAAGGCGAACACGCCCGCGATGGACATCATAATAGGGGATCCCGTTTCACTTGCCAGCCACCATATTAGAGAAAACTGCACAGCGGCACTGCCTATCAGCGACACTGTCTGCCCTCCGGCAATGGTAAGAAAGTTTCGTTTCCAATTATTTTGACTATATTGATTCACAAGTATTTTCTCCTTATCCAACCTGACCACACAACCCTGTAAAAATCAAAAAAACATCAAAACCGATACTCGTAAACTTCTGACATCTAACCTGACCCCTCAAACTGTTAGCAATAGAGAATACAAGATCGACTTCTTTGCTGACACTAATGCTGGCGTCATCCATCACAACGTCGGTAATTCATTCTTTAGCCATTCTGAAGGCCTCCATATTAATAATCATTGATATCAATCCCGGCTTTAAGCAGCCTTGCGTAGCGCTCGTTAGACATAACAACCACGATGGGCTTGCCATTCTTGAGAACGAATGCAGTTTTATCTCCGTCAGCTATTGCGGTCAGTATCTTGGATGACTGACCTTTCAAGAAATCACCAATATTGTGATGTTCCATCGGTTCTATCGGTTTTTTGTCTGGCACTTTCAGCCCCTCCTTCATCGTGCATAGTCATACATATAGTATTTTATCACAGAGTAATTACAATTGGAATGCCTTTTTCAATGTCTTTTTATGAGCAAATTGCAACTCAGTGCATATAATGGTTTAAAATCTTCGTAAAAAAAGATTCACATGGCGTGTGAGTTTTAGGCGGCGGTAGTGTGGCGGTAACGTCAGCACTGCTGCCGTTTTTTGTGTTCATAAAAAAGCCGTGAGAGTCCAGTATTACTGGGTTCTCACGACCTTTTGCGTTTTAGTACATCGGGCATTTCGGGGCTTGGTGTGGAACACCTCGACCGATACACAAAAGTAATCGTTAAATTTCAGGGTAGCGGTGCATTTTTCAGAGTAACCGTTAAAAGATAGTGGGTAATGGTTAAAAGTGAACCTCTCAATCGTGAATCTATACGTCTACGGCGTTATCCTCGCTGCGGACTTCATACCGCTTTTCGGGCTTTCCGTACACATTCATCAACTGGCGACTTGTTGCGAACGAGTTATCCTCAAGTTAGTTTTGCTTCCAAGCATTATTTCTTCGATGACCGGAGGTAGTTGCTCACTCCATGTCAGCTGTTCCTTGCAGAGTCTTTCAATTTGTTAGGTAATCTGCATATACTAACAATCCATGCTTATTACAATAAACATATAGTTTACCGCCAGTAATTATAGGAAACCTACAACTTGGACTTTGTTCCGGGTACAAGCGATTCAGAAATACTCTGTCACTTTTAACAAAGGCCATAAAGGAAATATAATGTTCTTTGGTCATTGGATGGTCAAAGGTGATAAAGTAATCCGTATCCATTTCCTCCACTGTGATTTTGGGTGCAATAGTCGCATCCGTAGGGAGGATGCGTTCTAATTTTCTTCCGCAACAGAAAATAGAGGCACTTCCTGTGCTAACCAGAATATTTCCGCAGGAAGGACATACATAAAAACGTATTTTATCAATGTTGCCGCTATCTGGCTTGTTTGATGTAATTTCACCCTCCATCATCGGTTTCATATCAACGCCCAAAATAGCAGACAGTTCCGGCCACAGCGATAGATCAGGACACCCTAAACCACATTCCCATTTAGAAACCGTTTTATTTTGAATACCCAACGCATCTGCAATATTTTTCTGAGTAAGGTTTTTTTCTTTTCGCAGCTTGGCTATTAAATTGCCTATTTTCACACAATCCATGCCACCACCTCCATTTCTGCTTAGTATACCATACTACAGGAACCTTGCGATTACTTGTACCAATCTTGCCGGGAGCTGCTTCAAATCGGTAATATCCAATGTGTTTTCAGCACCGTAAAGTTCACGGATAGCCTCTTTATCCTGCCCAATAGCTGCAGCAAGGAACTGGATGCCTTTTCGCCTATATTCCTGCAAAGTATCTTTCATATCACGAGCTGCTTTTTCACCTGTATAATCGGGCATAGCCTTAGGCTGACCGTCGCTGATGCTGATTATTACTTTGGTTCTTTGCGGTGCCTTAAACAACCTATCGGAAATAATCCGTAGTGCCATACCATCCCGATTGTTGCTGCGAGCCTGAATGTTCATAAGAGCATATTTTTCATCTGCATCTTTGCTTTCAAAGTCTACATAGGCATAGACGGACATTTGCTCCAGCTTGGAGCGGTCTGCTGTATCCCCGTAAACCATGATCGGAATGCCGCACCCGGTGCAGAATTCATATAAAGCGACTGCGGCCTGTTTTGCTGCATCTAAACGGCCAAAGGCTGACATTGATGCTGATTCATCAATTCTGAGAGCAACTGCAAGGGAGGGTTCTTCCTCAGGTGGGCGCTTGCGGGCAAATACGCGGAAATCCAAAGAAGCAGCCTGATCCGCACAGAATTTTGTGCCATAAAGCTGAGATTTAGCAAATTCAGCGGAAACTTCATGCTCTAAAAGCGGGTTTGTTTTTCGGATTAGTTCCCGAATAACTGGCATCAAAGTTGCAATCATGCTGTTATATTCTTCTCTGTCCTGAGCGGCAGCTTCCGGGCGGTGGACAATAAGCTTAATATCTTCATGGCAGCTGCCTTGAACACTTTGCCGGGCTTCTTTGTTTAATTGTTTGCGAAATTCCCTTTTTTGTTCATTTGAAACGGGTTTATCCAGCTCATGGTAAACTGGAGTGCCATTTTCTCCATTATCATTGCTTGACACATCAGAATTCTTATCGCTGCTCGTATCCGAATGCCCCTCACTGTCTGCTGATTTTCTCAGACGGATTGCATTTTTATCAGCTTTATCTGTTTCTGCAGAGTATTCTCCGTTTCCTGAAATATGAAGTTCCATTACTTCCGAATTCTCCCCATCCGGATGAGAATGACAGATAATATCTAATTCTTCAAGCTTATCTGTCAAACCGTGGCTTACCAGTGCCTGCTCTAAAATGGCAAGCTCCTGTGGGTCAGTGGTAATTTTATAGAGCACCTTATGATATAGGGTACTTCGCACTGGTGCACCACTTGCGACAGCATCAACCCAAAAGATATAGGAGCGCATCCCAGCCACACCTTTAATTGCATTAGCCCGAGCTGTTTCATCCAGCAGCATAATTGTTTCGGCTAAAAGAGAAAGAACATTTTCAGATCGATAACCGGTCTTAGCTTCGGCCCGTTCCATCATAACTTCTTTGGGTGGTAAATCCAGTTTTTCTGCATGTTGCACTCTATCACGCAAAGCCTCATTTAAAGGGCGGTAGCCATTGTAGCCGCGGTTTGTTGTAATAACAGCAATAAAATCCGGATGCCTATGTGCGATACGGGTGGGTAAGTTTAGACTACCATCCGGTTCCAGTGCAGAATTTAGAGCCATTAAAACAGCGGCGTCCCGGATGACTGTCGGTTCCTGAATCTCCAAGAGCCATCCATTTTCATAAGCGCGGACAATTTCTGATGGATAATAGCAATATTCAACCGTATCTGATTTATCCTTTTCAGATAATACCGGTAAAATAGAGCCCAACACATCGGATTTATCCATATCTGCAAAACAGGTTATTTTCGTATAAGGCAGGTTAAAATCAGCAGAGAGGGCTTTGGCAAGCTGGGTTTTCCCCGATCCTGCATCGCCCTCCAGTAAAACTGTACTGATTTTCATTTCACCGCGGTTCCAATTCCTTACTACTTCTTGATATATACGTTTTTCTGCTTCACTTTCAATATGCGAAGGAGGTTTTTGCCAGACAAGGGATTGCTCCTCTTCTGTCAGCTGTCTGGCAGGTGACAAAACACAAGTCTGTTTCATATTAATATAACTCCAATTCTTCTAAAATGCGGCTAAGGACCCGCTTACGTTCTCCAACCAATTCCCCTAAATCATTCAGACTTTGGGCAAATGCTTTAATGTCCTCATTGATGTTTTGATTATCTACACAAACTTCTACAGGTAATACCCCACCTTGTACCCCAACTCGTTCCACTGTGGGTTTTTCCGGGTCATATAAAAGCGGAAGCCGGTAAGCCTCTTTAAAATAAAGCAATGTTCTGGATAAAAAGATCATCAAGTCAAATACTTGATGGATAGGTAGCTCCTGTGCCAAAAACAATTCGCCATCTTTACCGGTTTTCCAGATCTGTGCGGCAATCTGCATTTTTTTATTTTCATCCAGCATAGGTTCACCTAATGTTAAGCTTTTGATGTCAGATTGATAAGCGTTTCTACCGTCTATGAGGTCATAATCGTTCGACACCATAACAATTTTTTCATTCATCGCCATATCCTCCTTGCATTTGGATTAGCAGCGAGACACTGCTCTCTTAAACTTTCTAATTTTGCTGTATGATCTTCGCTTGGGTCATCATACTTTAGCACTTTGATAACTGATAGTTCAAAGCCTTCCGGGCCATATTTGTTCCAAAGTTCCTGTAATTTTTTATTAGGGTGCCAGTTGGCTGACAATTTCATATTAGTGCCGTTAAAATCCGCCTTTGTATCTTTGGAAATACCTAAGAATATTTCGCCGGTTTCTTTACAGCAGTAAGAAATTACACCCATTTCCGGATGCCTGTTTTTATAGGATTCCAAAAGTTTTTTTTTTCTTTTTATATCCATTGTTTTCACCTCGACTTTAGTATACACTTATATGCTCTAAAAAATAATCCACGCTCCGTAGACAAAACAGAGCGCGGGTTATTCAAAAGTCCCATTTGATCTTTTTTTGGAAAAGCAGTGCAATTGAAGTAATAAGGCAAATCCCAATGCCTGAAATGAAAAACCACTTACTAATACCGATAATTTCGGCCACCGGGCTTGCTATGGCAAGTCCAATCGGCATTGTCACAGATGAAGTTACTGATAGCAAAGAAAATGCTCTGCCCATTTTTTCGCGCGAAATGGTTTCGTGCATATAAGCCGTTAATGGTATGGTATGGATATTACCACCTCCGCCAATAAAAGCACAGGCAAAAATGAAAAGCCAGCACGCTATAAGCGATGATGGCAGTAAGCCACAGAACAGAACAGCAATTCCCATAATCCCAAGACCAACATAAGCCGTTTTCAGTTTGTTCTTTACTCTCAATCTGCTGCTAAGTAGTATGGCACTTGCCATCATACCCAGCGCACAGCTCAAAGACCCTGCACTGGCATACCATGCACCCGCGTGAAAATGGCTGCTGATCATTAGCGGGAAAAAAGTTGTCAAAGGCATATAGAAAATCAAACACAAAGTTTCGGCTATAATGATAACAAGCAGTTTTCTATCTGCGGCGTACACCGATAATCCTTCCTTGAAATCGTCTTTAAAGCTTTGCTTTACTTTGTTTTTTGCTATCAGCTTCGGAACTTTTACTACACCTAATAAACAACAAGCCACAATAGCTCCCGTAAGATCAGTAAGCAATATGGCATTTATGGGGAAAGCTGCATACATGGCTGCACCTAAAATAGGCCCAAGTATATAGGAACCAGACTGCATCATCTGATTCCAGCTGTTTGCCTGTACAAGCTGCTCCGCAGGAACCATTTGCGGAATAATTGAACGAATAGACGGGCAATGGAATGTATTCCCAATCGCTCGCATTAAAAGTACAAGCAACGAAATCCAAATTGGCATCTCATAAAGCCACAATAAAAGCGCAAATACAGCGGCAGACAGTCCTACAAACAGGTCAGCACAAATACAAATGACCTTTCGATTATACCGGTCAGCTATAACCCCGGCAGCTGGGCTGAATAAAACTACAGGAACATAAGCTACCATACCAGATAACCCCAAGAGCAATGCGGAATTTGTTTCGCTGGTAATCCACCAAATTAATGCAAACTGAACAGCGGAACTCCCAATTAGTGAAATAGACTGCCCAATAACAATCAGAAAAAATGGTAATTTCCACTTTTGTTCTGTTGTCATGGTTATTTTTGAATTATCCATAATCATTTACCTCCTCTTACTTATTGTAAAAGGATATGATATATAGAACAATCCACGCTCCGTAGACCATTTCAATGATACAGGGTTACGGAGGGAACTAAGCCGTTTGCGTAATATCTGCCGCCCACCGAAAAAGATGGGCATAAGGTGTACTGCCGCCATATCATCAGCGTGCTCAAGCTGGTGCGGGATTGGCTGACCCCCAGCAAGGTAAAGGGCAAAAGCCAGTTCCAGCTCCTCATGGAAAAGCTACCGCCCGACCACAAGGCCCGCTGGTTTGCGGGAACCGCTCTCAACTCCGCGGAGCAGGCCATGGTGTCGGTGCTCTCCACCGTGTTGTCCCATTTAAATGCCTTTCTTGACTCGAAAATGGAGCAAATCCTCTGCATTGAAACAACCATTGATACCGAGAAATTCGCAATGAAAAATCCGCGCTGATTATTGTACTTCCCGAGGAAGACTTGACTAAATATTTTATGGTCAGCCTTAAGTTATCCACTTTCTCTCTCCTCCTTTGGCTACATGAATTTCATGCCAGATTGATGTCCCTCATTGCCTATCTCGTCATACGCCTTATCAAACAAGTGACGAGTTTTATCCAATCGATCATCCGGTTTTCTGGCCTGAGTAAAGATTTCACCGGTGTTTTGCTGATACCCTGCCCGTTCTGTTAAAAAGACTCCGCGACCTTTTGTAAGCTCCGAAAGCTGCTCTTTATAAAATTGTGATGTGCGAGCCGGAATTTTTCCTGATACTACGATTTCGTTGTGCTGTGTCTTTATTGATACAATATCTGCATGAAATTTTTTCAGATCATTGTAAACACGCGCATTGCAATCTTGGGGGACATAAAGCTCAAATGACAGGCAGGGCTCTAACAACTCCGTACCTGACTGTTTTAGGGCTTGCTCAAATACAATAGGAGCTAAATGCCGAAAGTCAGCAGGGGTACTTACCGGACTGTAGTATACGCCATATTCAAAACAGACTTTGAGATCTGTTACTTCCCATCCATATAACCCCTGCTCACAACCATATCGAACACCTTCTTCAACGGCGTTCTGAAATGATTTATTTAAATATCCATAGGACACTTTGCTTTCATAGCGCAGTCCAGTTCCAATGGGAAGCGGTTCGATTGACAATCCTATGGATGCCCAAAAAGGATTAGGGGTGACCTCAATATGGGCAGTAAAGTCTGCCTTTTTCAAAGGCCGTTCTTTATAAATAGTTGTTACATTCTCGATTTTGACCTGAAGATGGTATCGGTTTTGTAGCAAAGAAACGATGACTTCCATTTGTACTTTTCCGAGGAACTCCATAATAATATCGTTGCTTCTGGAATCCAATTTATATTGCAAAAGAGGATCTGTTTCCGCCAGTTCCGATAAGGCTTCTAACAGAAAAGTTCTGTCGGAAGAAAGGACAGGGGAAATGTTCGCCTGCATGATCAGATTATTGTTGTGTAGAATCAAATTCCTTTCAGGAATTGTTCCTATGGAGTCCCCAATCTTTAGTCGCATTTCATTTGGAAAAATAGCAATATCACCGCATTCGACTTTTTCGGTTTCTACCATTTTTCCATTGCTTGAGGTCTCTAATTTTTTAATTTTTATATTGTCAGAATGATCTTGCAGGGTTAGTACGTCACGTGATTTAATGGAACCTCCAAAAATGCGCATATATGTGCGTTTGTTTCGATTATCATCTCTTTCAACTTTGTATACCAATGCAGCAAGATTAGAGTTGGGTGGGGACATAAATGGAGTGAATTCCATGAGAATCGCATCCATGAGTTCTTTCGTGCCAATATGTTTCAGAGCGCTGCCGTGATAAACAGGCAAAAGAGTACCGTCATTTATATTTTTTCTTCTGCTCTCTAACAGTTCCTCCGCCGTAATAGGCTGATCCATGACATATTTTTTTAGCAAAGCATCATCCGTTTCAATAATCGTGTCTTTAAATTCTTCAGACAACGGATTCAGAGTTTTGGGCAAAAGAGAGATTCCATTTGTAATGCTCTGCATGATAAGGATATGAGAGGACAATTTAGCTCTGATATCCTCATAGAGGGAATCAAGATCAATATCCGGTTGATCGATCTTATTAATAAAAATCAAAGCAGGAAGTTTCCTTTTTCGTATTGCATCGAAAAGGATACGTGTTTGTGCCTGAATGCCGTCTTTGGCAGAGATCAGCAAGATAGCGCCATCCAACACATTCAATGAGCGCTCTACCTCTGAATAAAAATCGATATGTCCAGGCGTATCAATCAAATTGATTTTGAAATGGCTCCATTGATAAGATGCTATGGATGCCTGAATTGTAATGCCCCTTTGCTTTTCAAGTGCCATAGAATCTGTAATCGTTGAACCCCTGTCAACACGCCCGGACTCAGCAATTGTACCGCTGGCATAGAGCATACTTTCTGTTAATGTTGTTTTTCCAGCATCTACATGAGCCAAGATGCCAATATTCATTATTTTCATAAGTCACACCTCATATAATCGTTAAAAGATAAAAGTCCCCTGTGATTGAAATACTTTCATCACAGGGGACTGCTATCATAACAATTATGAGTACGACATTAAAAGCTGTTAGAAAGAGAATTCTACAGCATGGCGGATCCATAAAATATGAAAGTATTCTTAAATTAAGGTACAAAAACCAAACCCATTACAACAGATGTAATAAGGCCAAATCATTCGTACCTACCATCATTCAGTTGATTGTTATTTAAGAATACCTTGCCGCATAGTAATTAATCTCCTTTTAGTGCTTTTCTTATGTTACCTTATGAACACTGGATTTGTCAAGTTCACTTATCGCTAACATCGCTACCAAAGTGGCTAAATCAGTGGAAAGGCTATGCTTTCGCAATTATTTTCAACGGCTCGTTTCAGCGAATTCGTGTATGCGGCACGGAGGTACTTCTCATTCTGCTCCTCATTCCAATGTCGATAAACCGGACCCGCGGCATGAATGACAAACTTCGCCGAAAGGTTAAACCCCGGCGTAATAACGGCTTCACCAGTCTTAATCGGTGCGAGTTTATCGCAGGCAACTTGAAGCTGTGTCGCTCCCGCCGCTTTAAATATCGCTCCGCAGACCCCGCCGCCCATTTGCAATTCGGTGTTGACTGCGTTGACGATGGCGTCAACTTTCAGCTTCGTTATATCTTGGCGGACAATAGTAAATGGCATTAACACACCTCCTCTTTTGTCATCAGCGATTATTCATTTACTTCTTTAACTTCGCTGAATTATATGATGCCTTTACTTCTGAAGGTGGGCAATACTGTTGGCAAGATATTCATCTACAGCAATTGAACCGGAGAGTTCTTTAATCAACTGATTGCCGAGAGAGAAATCTGACACCATCGCACATAATTTAATTAATTCTGCGGTACAGTTAGGATTTTTATTTGCCAGGGAATACGCCTTTTTCATTTCATTATAAGCCAATGTAATAAGTCCGCTATCCCTCAGAGCATCAGCTCTATTAAAGAGCGTATCGTAATTCAAATCTATTTTGCAAAGCGCATTTGCTGCCCATATTCCCCGAAACCCAGCTTCATTGACAGCTATCTCATATAATTCTTTGTACGGAAGCTGCTCATATGGAGCGGCTATCCCTATTGCGAAAGGAGCCATCCCCAATTCATAAAAGCCCTCGCAATATGAGTTGATATATTTTATATCTTCTTGTATTAGATCCGCTCCAATATTATAGACGCAAAACTTATCAGTCTCTAAAGAAGCAGGAAACGCATTTTTCCAAATCGCATAGGTACACGTTGTATCAAAAAGAATTTTTACATTGTCCCTCAAAGTCGAAATCCTATAAGAAAAGTCAAGCCCTCCGAAATCGCCATGAAGTATCTGCTTTTGCTCCTTAAAAAACTCTGCATTCTCCGCCCAAGCAACGATGTGGTATTTTTTCCCGTTGTCTATCAGAAAGATTGTCAAGTTGCTTTTTGAAACATTTGAAACCTGCGCTTCTGTGTCAATATAAATATTCCCATCATAAAAAGTAAAGGCGTTTTGAAAATCTTCCAGATAAGGAATGATAACAAAAGCCACCTCGTTTTTACCTTTTGAATAATCAGCTATTATTTTGTCATATTTCAAGTTAAGTGAGTAATCGCTAAGATATTCATCCAGTTCTTTTGCATATGTCTTGTAGTTAGGGAATCTATTTGCCCTCAGCATAAATTTGCGGTCATGATCTGCAAAATCTTGGTGCAGGCTTTCGTGATAAACGACGGACGCTAAGGCTTCATAAGAAATATCATTACTATTAAATGCCCGGCTGACAGTGATCTGGTTATTATACAAATCGTATTTGCCGTTGATGGCTGTCCATGTTCATCAGACCATAAGATATTAGGGCGCGGTAAAATCTTCGACGCATAGTACTTCGTGCGCACTTCATCCAGTATTTTATCTAAGTCGTACATAGTGTTGGCTCCTGTTAATCATTTTTCTATTACCCAGAACTTTCTTTCGGTTCCAAATGCGCCTTTATCTCGTGGCACAAAGCCCAATGCTTCGCAGTATCTTGCATATTCCTGATTTAAGATGGAATTAATCAAAGGTTTAGCGCCCAAAATTTTTGATATAGCCGGGTTAGTTTCTTTCCCGTCTTTCTCCACGTTGTTCAAATGAGCATCCATTGAATTGTCAGCGTAACCAATGAACCGACTGGGATAAAATTTATAAGCACCGGAAACTCCCACCGCAACAAAGCAAGTTCCTTTTTTGATTAAGTTAAGAGCAAAATCATATTCCGGGTCAACTTGAGAACGGAGGTATCCATCTAAAGTTTGGCTGTTTGTGATTAACTCATTAAAATTTGATACGATTTTCATGATTAGCACTCCTTTTACTTTATCCTGCAATAATTTTTTCTAATATTCCTCTTTCCAGCAAAAGCGAGCTTAAATCCGATTTTCGCTATGCCGTTTCAGATTCGGCTTTTCATCGATATGGGGCAGATTTTCACCCTTTTCACGATAGGCCCAGAGGATTTTATCAATTTTCCTTGGTGTCCATGTACAAGTCTGGAATATCCGATTCAATTCGTCTGCCTTTGCACGCAATAGTTGTTCAAGCACTACGCCATCTGCAAGCGTCAGTGCCTCTGGGCGCATCCGAACAATGCTTTTACGCTCATTTAACTCGTCGATACACAACAAGGACTTCACTACAAACTGGTCAACAGTTCCAAAATAATCAGGAAATAAAACTGAAAGTAATCCTGACGCTCCGGCGATACCCAAACCTCGGATTCTGCTTGCGACCTCAAGTCCAGTGCGAATTTGCGCCTTATCAAAAGAAAACAACTCTTTCTGTATCTCAGCCAGTGCCGTGATATCAATCAAATGCCTCTTTAACTGCATACGAGTGGTTGCAAGCCGATTTTTTGCAGTATATTTCCAGACGAAGTAAGTATCGTGGAGAAAGACATAAAATGCCTCAACCTTCATTTGATTTATATCATCTGGATTTAATGCCTCAAGCGATTTTTCCAGATTTCTATTGGCGTCAGAAACCTGATTCCAATAACAATCCTCAGCAATCAGCCAATCTTCTTGGCAGGTAGAATACCACAACTCCTCAATTTTCAGTTTCATCATCCATCCTTTTCTCACATACTATCTTTGCAGTTCCTTTTTTAACCTATCTATTATTAAAGCCTCACGGGCTTCTAAAAATTCCGGGAAGTTTGTAAACGCAAGATCAACACCATCGGGTATCAGATGTTTTTGACGATATGCAGTCTTTGCCTCTTCCGCAGGCAAATTATCCTCAAACCACTTCTTGAAATCCTTGTTGGTCTTTGATGTATTGTCCAGCCCCTCAAGTAATTGAAGGTTGCCTATGTAATTGAAGTTTTCCAAGAAATCCGAAATTCCATCTGAAGAAATTCCCATCTTGCGAAGCTTGCGCTCTGTGAATTCTGCTTTGGGGAAAATGTGATCAATATGAAATAGATTGTGCAAGTCCGCCCAAGGATAGAGAACCGACATTACTGTCAGCGTATCACCTTGTCCATATTTGAGATACAGCAGATTTTCAATGTCAGCATCAGTGAATTCATGCGTTCTGTTTGTTCCCTTAAACCGCTCGATAATCTGTTCAAGCGGAAAGATCGAACCATCACTTTTAGCGATTATCTCCCTGATGGGACGCAGGACACCATCTGGCTGGGAGCTGAATACACGCTTCAGCATGGCACTTACAAACCATTTTTTAATTATCCTTACGTTTTCAGCATTTTTGGGCGATGCCGCAAAATTTGCCGGTAAGCCTATGTGTTTAATATAATAGGCGATAGGTATGAACAGGTTATTTGATGTCAGGTTATCTCTGTTAAAACCCAATCTGGCAGCAAGGGTTACCGCTTCTCGCAGGGCAGCCATAATATTCGACCATTCCGACTGTATCTTCATCATATTAGTGTGATTAAAGTTATCGATTTTGAATGCTATGTCAGGGAAATCGCACAGAACCAAACAGGCTTTGAGTATAAAATCCTTGTTGACATTGAACCCTCTGCCGATGGCATTTATCTCGTCAACGGCGCTGTGGATTTCCTCCCGGGCATCCAGGTCGTCCCATTGCGCGGAAGCAATAGAAAGAAGAAGATCGGAGTAACTGAGCGGTGTTCCGCCGCTGTTCACACGAATAAAGATATTAAGGACTTTGTCCAGCTTATCGCTCTTTTCAAGATAGTAGCCAATCGTTCCATCAGCGTGAATCGCTTGCCACAGCTTACTAAGTGTTTCGGTAGCAAACTCAGCTTTATCCTCGTCATATGAGCCTTGCCCGATTTTAACAAGATAGCTGTTGACTTTCTGGAGGTACTTCATCGCATCGGACAGCTTGTCAAAACCCAATATATCCCCGACAAAAAACCAGTAGTGGCTATCGTCATTTTTACACTCATCAGAAGTAAGGAATGCAAAATCATAAAACCAGTCATCATCATCCGATTTTTTCAGCAAGTTCAGATAAAGTTTTCTCAGTGGGTACGCTTTGGGATTGTCGTATCGCATATACGGCTTTTTATAGGCATATGTCCCCATTAACCCTAAATAAAGCGAGGTCAATCGTTGCTGGCCATCAAGGATAGCAGTGACGGTCTCGCTGCCGATAATACTTGCTTTCGGATTGTGCCGACAATCCCGTTCGTGATAATTGCGGAGAAATTCGTAAAAAACGAATTCCTTCACGTTAGCAGGGCTAACCTCCCAAAACAGAAAGGAGCCTATAGGATAGCCAAGCATAAGGCTGTCAAATAGCTGGGTTATTTGGTCTACATCCCAGACAAACTCCCGTTGAATAGACGGCAGTAAATATTTTTTGCTATGAATGTTAGCAATCGTTTCCTTGATTGTTAGTGCAGTTTGAAAAGCCATAGAGTACCTCCAAATAATCTTATTGGTCTATTATTTAGTTTCTGATTTTCTTGCAATAGGCGCCTCTGCCAATGCGATCACTATGTCTCGCAATTTGGCAAAAGAACACTTCTTTGCACCAAGGGCCAACAGCGCATTTAACCCAATTGATTTTTGATTGCTAACGGCAGTGTCCAGAATTCCTGTGGCAATGGGGTAAAAATCCCACTGTGCTAAGTCAAGCGGGTTTACCGCTTTCTGTTCTTTGCAGTTTTCAACACAAAACACATAAACGTCCGCTTGGCGCATAGCGATTTCGGCATAAGCATTAGTGGCTGAATCCCAAGCCAATGTCTCCCGAACGCTGAAACGAATGTCGGAGATTTTCTTTTGCGCCCAACTCTGTAAATAGGCTGAGGTTTTCACTTCAATCTTTATACCTTCGGGTGACAACACGTCAAAGGCTCTCCAACCCTTACTAACACCATCGGCACAGTGCATCGCCAGAGAAACAATGTACTCGGCGAGTTTGCCTCGCTCCGTATTTCCCATTAGGTCGGAGTATGCCCATCTCCAAAAGTCTACAAGATGAGCGGAGCAGCCGCCGTTCAGGAAACACTCGTCACCATGCTTTCTTTCTACGGTCAGCGCCGGATATCGATATTCACAATTAGCCACGATGTTTCCTCCTTTTTGAAGCCTATTCCTCCGTTTTTGCATCCTCATCAAAAATTCTGTCGAGTTCGGCATTAGATGTCACACCGCGCACCCTATTCCTCACGCTCAGTTTTCCCATATCCAAGCGATAGAAATGATCTCGCCTATCCGCACCCTTTACCTTGCGGATCAATTGAATACGTCCGAAATGCTCTCCGTGTTTCTCTGCAAACTTAGCCAATCCAACGGCTTTCGGGTAATTATCCTTACGGCTTGGGTCATGCGGTTCAAGTACATCAAAAACATACCTGGCGCAGGGAACGGCTGTGTGGATTCATCAACTCTGCTGCGGAAACAGCGGGGCTGTCACAGGAAAAAGACCTTACCCTGCAGCACAGGATGTGGTAAAGGCGGTGGGTACATGGAGATACAGGGTCAGAATTTCGGGATTGAAATTGAAATGACCGGGATTACACGAAGCCGCGCCGCCGAGGTGATTGCCGAACATTTCGGCACGACAAAAGAATATGAGGGCAGCTTCTACGATGCCTATTATATTTGTAAACTACAAATTATTGTGGCTAAGATGGAGTGAACATAGGTAATTTATTTATATTGTTCTTGTGTATTCTGCGCCATCTTGCGTATATTATCTCGCATTTCCAAAGGCAGTATAACTTCCGCTTCTATACCTAACCCCATAAAAAAATGACTGACATAATCAAAATCTGAACGGTCTATTGTTTGGTCGATAAACCCACCAACACCATCAGAATTATTGCAAATGCTTGTTTCAAAATATGGATTGTCTTTGCAGGCAATCATTCCTTCATCTGAAAGTTTCACATATATGTGGATAGGTTCCTTTATTACATACGAATGCAATATGTCATACAGCGTTGTATCGGGGGGAGAGAACTCCTTTTCTGAATCGTTAATCTCTAAAACCCTGTCTACTCTAAATATACGCATTTCTCCAATTTGACAGTCATACGCAGGCATATACCATTTTCCATGATTTGCGTATACGCCAATAGGGATTATTGTTCTGAATGTAATTTCTCTCTTTGATTGATACTTTATTTCGATTGTCTTTTTTTGAGATGCCTTTTGAATGGCTGTTTTTAGAAGTGGTGTATCCGTATCTCGTTTGTGATTCCAAAACAGCAAAGTAGATTCTAAATTTTCCACTTGCTTTTTTACATCCTCTGGCAGTTGCATAAATAGCTTTCTGGACGCAGATTCAATATCTACTTCAAAAGGCAGGGACTTAAAGTATTTGAGCGATTGAAATGAAAAAAAGATAGCAAGTGCTTCATCTTCATTAAAAATGATTGGGGGTAAGACCCTGCTGGATATAATGCGATACCCTCCATTTCTGCCCGGCTCTGTATATAAAGGTACGCCCATTTCTTCTAATTCTAACAAATATCTATGTGCTGTTCTGACAGAAATATCAAACTCTTCAGCAACATCATTTGCTGTAAAATATCGTTTTGTATTTACATAAAGCAACAAATCAAATAATTTCGTTGTTTTACTCATTTTCTACCTCTTTCTAATAAAACCATGACAGGTTTTGTCATGGTTTTATTATATAATACATTTACGAATAATTCAAGATTGGAGGCCATGTTATTTTGATGAATGAACTTATTATTACAGGAGCAAAAGAAAAGAACTTAAAGAGTGCAACTGTAACTATCCATAAAAACAAGATCACATCCGTTGTCGGCGTTTCCGGCTCTGGAAAATCGGCATTAGTATTTGATACTATCGCCGCGGAATCACAAAGACAGTTGAATGAAACATACACCAGCTTTATTAGGAGCCGCTTGCCCCACTATGGAAAACCTGATGTAGAGTCAATACAAAATTTATCCGTTTCTATCATTATCAATCAAAAACGGCTTGGGGATAATGTTCGGTCTACTGTTGGTACAGTTACAGATATTTATAGTCTGCTACGGCTTTTATTTTCAAGGGTAGGCACTCCATTTGTAGGCTATTCCGATGTTTTTTCATTTAATAATCCGCAGGGAATGTGTAAAGAGTGTCAAGGTCTCGGTGTAGTACAAGGTTTTGATATTGAGCAGTTACTGGATAAGGAAAAGTCTCTCAATGAGGGTACTATTCAATTTCCAACCTTTTACCCCGGTGGTGTACGTTGGAAGCGTTATATCCATACTGGCCTTTTCGACAATGATAAAAAGCTAAAAGATTATTCGCCAGACGAATTAGATACCTTACTATATAAATCGGGATTCAAGCCTCAAAACCCAACAAGCGAATGGCCCCCCACTTCTATGTATGAGGGAGTTATCCCGCGTATCAAAAGAACATTTTTATCAAAAAACTGCCGTGATGCAAAATTATATCAAAAGGATATAGATAGGATTGTGATAGAAAAAGATTGCCCAGTATGTCATGGAAGCCGATTAAATCCTAAAGTATCAAACTGCAAAATCAATGAAAAAAATATTACTGATTGTACCAATATGACAATCATGGAACTAATTGATTTTATAGAAACCATTCATGCTCACCAAGTGGACACCGTAACACAAGCTATTTTACAGCAACTCGCTTTTGCTAAAGATGTAGGGTTGGGATATTTGACATTAAATCGGGCTACATCAACTTTGTCAGGTGGAGAATCCCAACGTATCAAAATGATTCGGCAACTGGGGAGCAGCCTTAACGGACTGATTTACATTTTTGACGAGCCGAGCATAGGACTTCACCCGGCTGATATTCACAAAATCAATAAACTGTTTGTCAAACTTCGTGATAAGGGAAACACAATTTTGATTGTGGAGCATGATCCCGATGTTATTCAAATTTCAGATAACATCATAGAAATGGGGCCACGTTCGGGAAAAAACGGTGGAGAAGTTGTTTTTCAAGGAGATATTAAAACTTTTTATGCAACGCCAACATTAACATCGAAATATATATTACAAAAACACAAAATAGAAAACAGAAACAGAAAAGAAAGTGGTTGGCTGGAAATAAAAAATGCTTCCATGTTTAATCTCCACAACGTAAATGTGCGAATACCGAAAGGTGTCATGACGATTGTTACAGGGGTTGCGGGTTCTGGAAAGAGTACCTTATTCAATAAAGTATTGCCGAAACACTATCCCGACTGCATTGTTATAAATCAAAAACCTATTACAACAAATCGTCGATCAAATATTGCTACATTTACGGGTATTTTTGATAATATCCGAGAGTTATTTGCGAAAGAGAATCGTGTGAATAGTTCATGTTTCAGCTTTAATTCCAAAGGAGCCTGTCCGAATTGTAAAGGGCTTGGCTTAGTTGAACTGGACTTAGCTTTTATGGAAAGCGTCACTGATGTATGTGAGGTCTGTAATGGTAAACGGTTTACTCAGCAAATGCTTAAATATTCATATCATGGTAAAGACATCAGTGAAATACTTAATTTAAATGTTGATGAGGCAGTTGCTTTTTTTTCAGAACCGTCCATTACCAACAGATTGAGTCAGCTAAAAAAAGTGGGATTGGGATATATAAGTTTAGGACAACCACTTACCACATTATCAGGAGGTGAGTTACAACGATTAAAATTAGCTGCTGAATTAGAGCAACGTGGACAAGTATATGTATTTGACGAACCAACAACCGGACTTCATTTTTCTGATATACAAACCTTGTTGGCCGCATTTGAGGAACTATTAAATCATGGCAGTACCTTAATTGTGATTGAACACAACTTGGAGATGATTTGTCATGGGGATTGGTTAATTGATTTAGGTCCCGGAGCTGGTGAGCAAGGCGGAAAAATTATTTTTGAAGGCACCCCGCAAGAATTACTTAACTGCAAACAGTCCGTTACGGGTATCTACCTAAAACGGTATTTAGGTGATCAAAGATAAATATTTGGGTAGCAAACGAACAATTATGAACCGTTGTTGTGGCGATTACCGCAGGTACAGCTCCAAACGACAAGGCTTTTGACGAATGGATATCTACCGATAATGTTTGTCTTTGCCAACGAAAACGGTAAGGTAGCGACTGGTTGGCTTACAAAGGACGATGCCACATACTATTTCACCTCAGACGGTGTTCTGGTATCAGGCAAGTGGCTCCAGATTGTTGGCAAGTGGTATTACTTCTACTCCGCAGGCGCCAGAAAAACAAAATAGTAGCTACAAAATAAATACGGCCAAGGGCAAACCCGGCAAAAGCCGGGGACGCAAAGCTGAGGATCTAAGGCGCTTATGCGCTATGATAGTCTGGCTGCCAAAACCGCAAAGGGTCTGCCCTCTCCCAAGAGGGCAGGCCCTTGCCATCTTTTATGGCTTTTTGGGGTATCAGGATACCGGCTTTCGCTATACGCCGTGGTGAAGGGGGGTATCCGTATGGGCATTATCTGCATTCCCTTTTATAGGAGGTGGAACTAAAGACGGTGCAATCCGTACATATCACCCTCCACTCGTACAATTTTATAAGCCTGTTCTAAAAAAGTCAGTATTTTGCCAAGGGCAACGTACTGACTTTTTTCTTTCGACAAAAAAACTCATACAACGACTGAATTTTCCAAATAAAGGGGATTTGGGAGTTGTTTTATATATAAGCGTGTCGAACCCGCACTGCCGTTCTCCTCCGCTTCTGACATTTTGACTCACCATCAAAATCTCAGAAAACGGAGGACAAGCCATATGGCAGAAAAGAAGGAATATCGAATCAAGGTGCAGGGGCAGCTCGTCCCTGTCACCGAGGAAATCTATCTAACCTATTACCGCATGAAGCGCCGTGAACTACATCTGGAGGAAAAAGACACAGCACATGGCGTGTTTTATTATAGTGCCTTGGATACGGAGGAAACCAACGGTGAGGATGCAATCCCTGATTTGCTTTCGCCCCGTGTGGAGGATATGGTAGTGGACAAGCTCATGTCACAGCGGCTTCGTCAATGCATAGCACAACTTTCCAAAGAGGAACAGAATCTGATTTTTTCCCTGTATTATCAAGGAAAAACGCAGATGGAGCTGGAGAGAGAAACCGGAATCAAGCAGCAGACCATCAGCTATCGGGACCGTCAGATTCGGCTGAAGCTAAAAAAAATGATGGAAAAGTAAAAATATTTTTTGTAGACCCCCTCACGAAACCGGATTAGTAGTGAGGGGGTTTTTCCCATTCCCTCAATCGTACTTTGAAAATTTCATATCCGATGACCTGAATACATTAGCTGACGGACCCTGAAAGGGAAAAGCGACCCCGGAGGATGCGCCAAGACCACCTGTAGGCAGGCAGCAAGAAAAGTGAAATCACTTATTTTTTTGTTCGCTCGTTTCTTTCTGCTCCTATCAAAGACGGCCAAATAAGGTGCAGAGCGGTACCCATCCGACCGGAAAACAGGCTGTGGCAGCCTGTCTCGCAATGACTCCGTCAGCCTATATTGATACTTCTGTCCAGTCACAGCCCCCCTGACCGGGGGATCACGCAATGAGGGCAGCCGGCAGAGATCCTGGCGGGGGTGAGATTCCCATGATGCGGTGAAGCCAGCCGCAGTTCAGGCCGTCGCCTTTATTGTGCAAAGCACCATATGCTCTGTACAGAGTGCTTGGGGAGTAGTGTCGAATTAAGCACCGTTATTACAGAAAAAAGACTTAATGTCAGAAGCGATGGGGATCGCTCTGCCAGCGGAAAAGCTCACAGTAGAGCGATCCCTATATTTGTGCCATTAAGAAAAGCAGAGGAAACTCAAACCAAGGAGGTGCAAAATTTGAACATGATAAAACAAGGAATCAGCCGCGGCGATATTTACTACGCCGATTTAAGCCCTGTTGTGGGCTGTGAGCAAGGGGGCATCCGTCCCGTACTTATATTGCAAAATGACATAGGCAACCGCCACAGTCCCACCACCATCGTCTGTGCCATCACCGGCAGACCCAAAAAACCTCTGCCCACCCATGCAACTATTACTGGAGCGGGCAGATTGTCCAGAGAGTCCTTTGCACTTCTGGAGCAGATACGCACCATTGATCGGACACGGCTTCGGGGCTGGATCGGCAGGTTGGATGAACAGGCTATGGAAGAAATCAACCAAGCACTTTCTATCAGCGTCGGACTAAGTCCGGCGCTTTTATTATGAGGGGGAATTTTTATGAACAACAAAACAATCATGTTTGAAAAATACCCCGACGTAGTCGAGGTAAATCAATTACGAGAAATGCTCGGCGGCATCAGCCGGAAACTGGCTTATAAATTGCTTTCGGAAAAAGAGATACATAGTGTTCGCATTGGACGAACCTATAAGATTCCCAAAGCATGCGTCATTGAATATTTGCTGAGTGAAGAAATGTGCCATATCAAGATTGGTTGATATGGTTTTTTGCTTATTATTGACCCAAAACCGTAGAAAAATCCGTTGGATTGCTTCCGCGTAAAACAGTAGCTATCCTATGCCTTCTGTGGTATTGTGATGTTGTCAATGGTAGGCAAATACGCTGTTATTTCAAAGGAGGATAACAATGATAACAGGCTGCCTACAGCAAAAGAACAATACTTATTACGCCGTCCTTTATATCAAAGTAGACGGAAAAAGAAAAACCAAGTGGATTCCCACCGGACTGCCGGTAGCGGGAACCAGCGACAGGAAAGCTAAGAAAGCCTTTGACCAAATCCGGTTGGAGTATGAACAGGAGCAGGAAGAAAAGGAGCGTCGCGAAGCCGAGGAACGAGCCAAAGAACTGATCGAGGGCAAACGAAATCCTCAAGCGGATGTATTGTTTACCGACTACCTTCAAAAATGGCTGATTCAAGCAAAGCCGACGATAGCCAAAACAACATTTAAAGGCTATCAAACCATGCTGGATGGTCGAATCAATCGGTACTTTATCGAGCTGGACATCACCTTGGGGGAGGTTACCCCACAGCATATTCAGGACTTCCATCAATCAATTTTTGATGAGGGCCACACACCGAACACGGTTATCCATTATCACGCAGTCCTCCGCAGAGCACTACAGAATGCGGTGAAAAAGGAGATCATCGACAGTAACCCTGCTGACCGGGTAGACAGACCAAAAAAGAATATATATCAGGCTCAGTTTTATTCCGCAGAGGAAATGATGGCACTGTTTGATGCGATATCAGATGATCCCTTGGAGATTTGTGTGAAGCTGGCAGCTTACTATGGTTTACGCCGAAGCGAAGTTCTCGGATTAAAGTGGGATGCGATCAACCTCGAACAAAAAACCATCTCCATCAAGCACAAGGTGATTGAGGACACGGTAGATGGCAAAACCATAACGGTCGGGGAAGATGTACTGAAAACCAAATCCAGCTTCCGCACCCTTCCGTTGCTGCCATCGGTGGAAAAGCTACTGCTTGCAGAAAAGGAAAAGCAGGAAATGTACAGAAAGCTATTCAAACGCTCTTACTGCCGGGATTATCTCGACTACATCTGCCTCGACCAAACAGGGAAGCTCATGCGCCCTAATTATGTAACGGATCACTTTAGCTGGGTGCTTGAAAAAACCGACCTCAAAAAAATCCGTTTCCACGATTTAAGACATTCCTGCGCCAGCTTACTGCTTGCAAATGGGATATCAATGAAACAAATCCAGATATGGCTGGGGCATAGCACCTTTTCGACCACAGCAGACATTTATTCTCACCTGGACTTCCACGCACAGATCGAATCCGGATTGGTTATGGATGGGATGTTTGAAAGAAACCGAGTGGCAGAACCTACTGGACTTGCAGCAATCAACTAATTTTCTACGGACTGCCTTATGGGAATACGGAAAAGCCTTATAGGGCAAGGGCTCAGGCATATCCGTTTTCTACACAAACAAAAAAACGCCCTCAAAAGAGAGCGTAGAAAAGGCAAAAAAATGGAGGGCCTGTTGCGGACATTGACCGCAAACAGGCCCCTGGCGGAGGCGGTGAGATTCGAACTCACGTGCCCGTGAGGACAACCTGATTTCGAGTCAGGCTCGTTATGACCACTTCGATACGCCTCCATATTTATTTTAATACACCAAGCCCCGCGTAGAAGTCAAGGCAAAGTGTAGAAAAACCGTAGAAATCGCTAAAAAGCTAATTTTTTGAAATCCCGCAAAACCGCATAAACTCAAGGGTTTCCTGCATTTTCAAGGCAACTGACCGAGTGGATTTCGAGTCAGGGCCGTTATGACCACTTCGATACGCTTCCATATATATAATTACTATGAAAAATCCATAGATAATTAACTCAATTATTCTGCTTACTAAAGGTAATGATAAACAGCTCAACACCTATCTTCTCCGGCATTCTACCTGTCTTCACCTGCTCTTCAATATCCGTGCCAAACTCCAGGGCTTCCTTCAAGCGAGCCATAGAGAAATTCCTGGCCTGCCCCAGATATTTGCTCACCGCAAAGGGCGGAACCCCAAGCTTCTCACCGATGGCAGAAGAAGGATGGTTCAGTGCTTGCAGGCTCTTCGCCTGAAGCAATAGATTAAAATGCCTTGTGATCAGGAAAAGAATTGACATCGGCTTCTCTCTTACTGAAAGCAGATCGTAATACAATTCCAGAGCCTTTCTCTGCTGCTTTGCGCCGATGGCATCGATCATAAGAAATATCTTCCCTGTGATCTGTGTCGTAATAACCGCGTCAATATCTTCATTCCTGACAATATCTCTTCCATAGGTATAACTGACCAGTTTCTCCACCTCATTACAGATATTCACCATATCCGTTCCGGTTTTGTCCAGGAAGTGTGTGATGGAGGCTTCTGTAATCTTCTTTCCCTCCTGCTCCAGCAGAGAGGCTACAAAGAGCTTAAGATTTCGTTCGTCCAGACCATTCATCTCCGATACGGTTCCCTGGTCCTTCACAAACTTATACAGTTTACCGCGTTTATCAATCTCAGCTTCTACGAATACAATCATCGTGCTGTCCGGAGTGCTTGACAGCAGCTCACTTAACTCGCTCTGAGCCTTAAACAGCCCGCTGTTCTCAATAATAATCAGACGCCTGTCGCTGAAGAAAGGCAGGGTCTGCGCTTCTTCATATACCCGTCTTGGCTCAACATCTTTTCCTTCATAATAGGAGTAATTCATCTCATCTCCGTCTGAAAGGGCCGCTGCTTTTAGTTTATCCCGATACAGCTTCTTAAGATAATCTTCACTGCCATAGAGAAGATAAAATTTCTTGAAGCTTCCTGATTTGATATGCTCCTTGATGTTCTTCATATACTTTCCTCACGAATGACTGATCTGCTTCGCGTGAACATTATCTATTCTAACGAATTCTTATGTAAAATGCAAGTAATAAAATTTTTTTCTTTCTCCAATTAATCAATGGTGCCAAACCGGCTCAGAGGCTTGATACGAAAAATCGCACGTCCGCCGATATTTTCTTTCTTGACATTGCCAACCTCTTCCGAACGGCTATCCTTGCTTATGCTTCTGTTGTCCCCCATAACAAAGTATTCATCTTCGCCCAGGGTAATTGGAACTGCAGCCCGGCCAGGATCTGCAATTGGGTCCTTTCCGTAATGCTCTTCCAGCAATTTACCATTAATATAGATTTCACTTCCAATAATCTGTACGGTCTCACCCGGCATGCCAATAATACGTTTTACATAATATTCTTCATTCTCCCTGCCGTAAGGGTAAAATACAATGATATCAAAACGGTCCAGCGCATCAAATCGGTAGGACAGCTTTTCTACATATAAATGCTCGCCGTTCTGAAGCGTATTCGCCATAGAGGAGCCGTCAACAATCGTTCTCTGTATCACAAAGTTCGGAAGAATATAAATACATACAAAAATCAATACCGCATAAAAAATAAGATCATATAAAAAGCCCCTGGTTCCGGCCTTCCCCTTACTCTCCTGCGTGTCTTCCTGAGATGAAATGTCAGTCTCTTTTGAGCCTGCTCCATCCGCCGTTTCCATACTTTTGCTATAATTTGTGTCTTCCTGATAATCCTTATTATCTATCGCTTCCATAAGCTTTCCACGATCCGCCTCTGTCTTAACTACCCTGGGACACATAAGACACGGTTAATCTTCCTTTCCACTCATTCCTGATGCCGCCGCAAACGATAAAGCACCTTCATATTGATATCATATGAAAGTGCTGATGAATTTGTTATGGAAATACTCCTTGCCGCAGTCATGCTTTCATATCGGTTTATCAACATAAGAGAAGCGGCTTATCGCTTCTCGTTGTTATTGATTACTGTCATTGGTTGTTTCATCATCACCGACAATTTTTACTTTTGAGCGATTTAGTTCCTCAACTGCGATTGATAAGGGCTTGGGATAGGTAACATCAACAAGGGGCATAGCGCCGTCGATAATCTGTCTGGCTCTTCTGGCGGTAGCAATAACGATGGAATAACGACTGTTAACCACCGGCTGCTCCCCCGGCTCTACCTCACTGTTTACTACTCTCATTAAATCCGTATATGATGGATGCAACATAAATTATATCTCCTTCCTGGTTGTCCTTACTACTATGAGTATATGCTTATCTTCGTATCACTCCAAAGTCTCCGGGCTATCGGGCAGCTCTTTCTGATTCACTCTTCCTGCAATGGTATCGGGAAGCAGGGAGGATAAAATCAGATGTCCGCTCTCCGTTACAATTACCGCCTTGGTCCGTCTGCCGCAGGTGGCATCAATGGCCATCCCCGTGTCCTTGGCACTCTGCACCATTCGTTTAACCGGTGCCGCCTCCGGACTGATGATACTGATAATTTTACTGGAATTCACAACATTACCAAAGCCAACATTCACTAACTTATTCAAAGTTATTCCTCATTTCTGCAGCTTCTATTCAATATTTTGAATCTGTTCTCTTACCTTTTCGATTTCAGTCTTTAAATCAATCGCCTTATTGGTAACCTCAAGGTCGTTGGCCTTAGAGAGAATGGTATTGGCTTCCCTGTTCATCTCCTGGGCGATAAAGTCAAGCTTTCTTCCCACATTATCGCTTTCTCCCAACGCATCCTTCATATTAATGATATGGGAACGCAGTCTTACCGTCTCCTCATCGACACAGATCTTGTCGGCGAATACGGTAAGCTCAGTTACAAGTATGCTCTCCTCCACTCTGGTATCACCCAATAGTTCGGTCACTTTTGCCATGAGTTTATTGCGGTATTCCGCTACAATCTCCGGTGAGCGCTTCTCAATGAAGTCCACCAATACCAGCATTCCATCCAGTTTTGCTACAATGTCCTGCTTCAGGTGCTCTCCTTCTTGAATACGTGTATCTACGAACCGGCCGGCCGCAGTTCTGACTGCCTCTTCCACCAGCTCCCATAGCTCTTTCTCGTCAATCGTCTGCTCCTCCAGCGTCAGTACCTCCGGATATCTTGAAAGACCCGAGACTCGGACATCATTCTCAATCCCAAATTCCTTGCCCATCTTTTCCAGGGCCTGGTAGTACTCTCGGGCAAGCTCTGCATTATATTTAACACATACGTTATTCTCCGTATAATCCTCGTATGTAATGTAGACATCAATCTTGCCTCTGCCGATATATTGCTTCAATACATTGCGGATACCTGCTTCAAAAAAGCTGAGCTTCTTCGGCATCTTAATTGATATGTCGCAATATCTGTGATTTACCGCTTTCATTTCAACAGTAATTTTGCGGTCTACTCCGGCTATTTCGCAACGCCCAAAGCCTGTCATACTCCTTAACATAGATACACACTCTTTCATGTTTTGTAATGATTGCAACGCAGCGTCCAACCATAACCTGATATTATTATATTCAATTTATTATAAATGAAATACGAAAACAAGTCAATATGCAGGCAAGGATTGTTTTTTTAAAAATGGATTACCTGCGCATCATAGCCGCATTTTCTCAGCAGAAGCTCCATACTGGCAGCTTCGTCCAAATCGGCATATTTTCCGATATAAATTACATAAAGGCTTCTCTTCTGATCAATCTGTGTGTCGTATCCCTGGGAATGCAGCCTCATCTGGGCTTCCATGGCCAACGCATAGCTGGAATAGGGGCCTGTTAGGATACAGTATCTGCAATCCGCCCCTGCCAAATGGCGGTTTTCCTCCTGCATACCGATTATATCTTCCTGCTGAAGAGTCTTATAGATACCTTCTGCAATGCCGTCGGCGATTTTCGATAGATTCTCATCGAAATAGCGATTATCCTCATCGGACCGAAAATAGCCGATGGCCAACATAACAGACGGCATATTCGTATCGTTCAGTAAGGGAAGATCTCTTCGTTCAACAAGTTTATAATTGCGGAAACCGCTTTCGGCAAGACTCTCCCTTATATTATCCGCCGCTTCCACCCCCACGGGATCATCACTTCCCACATACAACTCCAGCGTTGGATATTCATTGAAGGAACGTTCCGTGCTGCGGTGAAGTGATACCAACAAGTCCCCTCCGATTTGATTTACCCTGTCGACTCTCCTTAACATGGGCAGATAGACATCGGCTGTTCTGGTATACTCCACATCTACTCCCATATTTTGAAGAAGCTCTCCTACTCTCAATGCCAGCCTCAGATTATCATTTTTTTCACTTCTTCGTCTGTAATAATCTCCGATATCGCTGCCCCCATGTCCCGGATCCAGTATCACCTTTGGCATTCCACCCACTCCTTGCACATAGCATTGCTTCTCCATTATATGTTACTGCGGTTAAATGTTTCATTTTTGGCAGCTTCCTCTTTTGCCCGCTATTCTAATGAAACCTTAATTTGAATTGTGCCGCTGTCCAGGGTATAATATAAGTTATCAGAGCGAGGTTTTTGTTCTAATAATACAATTATAATATAATTCCAGTGTCAAAAGCAGCGAGGACTCGCTGTCTGTTATAAAGGAGTGATAAAGATGTGGTTTTGGAATCGTGTTGAAATATATAAAGGGTATTCTGTACAGGAATTTTCCGAGCTTAAGAATTCTCTGGCTGCCTCCAAAATTAAGTATGATTTCAAATTAAATGACCGTAAAAAGCCAAGCCTCAACCTGGTGGACAGTTACTACCGGGGAAGTCTCACACCGGAACCGAAAGTATCTGTAGAATATACCCTCTATGTCCATCGCAAGGATTATGAAGAGGCAATGTATCTAACTTCCAACCGTCATGTTCATTGACGGAAGCCAGGTAACACATACTCAGGCTCCGCCTTTAGGGGCCTTGTTATTACAGACGGGGAGCGTTTCAGTCTGCAAATATGCATCAGAAACGCTCCTTAAAACATACCCTTCAATATTAATATAAGACGAGCGAATTCCTTGCCGCTTGTTTTTCTTTACTTCCCCAATACCCTAGATTTGTTCAAATGCATTCGCCAAATCATCCAGAATATCATCAATATGCTCCGTACCTATGGACAGGCGTATCGTATTGGGATTGATTCCGGAGGCCCTCAGCTCCTCCTCATTCATTTGCGAATGTGTGGTGCTGGCCGGATGGATTACAAGGGATTTTACATCGGCTACATTGGCTAGTAATGAGAATATCTGGAGCTGATCAATAAATTTCTTTGCCGTCGCCGCATCCCCTTTGATTTCAAAAGTAAAGATAGATCCCGCGCCCTTAGGGAAATATTCGTTATACAGAGCATGATAAGGGTTATCAGGCAGAGAGGGATGATTCACTCTTTCCACCTTAGAATGCTTCTGCAGAAACTCTACTACTTTCAGGGCATTCTCCACATGGCGCTCCACACGAAGGGATAGGGTCTCCAGTCCCTGAAGGAACAGGAAAGAATGGAAGGGGCTGATGGTGGAGCCGGTATCTCTCATCAGAGTTACCCTGAGCTTGATAATATATGCGAGTGCTCCCACCGCCTTTGTAAACTGCACCCCATGGTAGCTGGGGTTGGCTTTTGTTAAGGAAGGGAATTTGCCGGAGCCCTCCCAATCAAAGTTTCCGCTGTCGATCACCACTCCGCCGAGGGTAGTTCCATGCCCTCCGATAAATTTGGTGGCAGAATGAATAACAATGTCCGCACCGTATTCAATGGGCCGCAGCAGGTAGGGTGTTGCAAAGGTGTTGTCGACAATTAGCGGTATGCGATTGCGGTGGGCAATCCTGGCTACTTCAGCGATATCTATGATGCTTGAATTGGGATTTCCCAAGCTTTCAATAAAAATAGCCTTCGTATTCTCCTGAATGGCCTGTTCAAAATTCTCTGGCAGATCACTGTCCACAAAAGTGGTGGTGATCCCAAAATCAGGCAGGGTATGGGCAAATAAATTATAAGTTCCTCCGTAGATCGTCTGGGCAGATACGATATGATCTCCCGCATGTGCGATATTCTGGATTGCATAGCTGACTGCCGCCGCTCCGGAAGATGTGGCAAGTGCTGCCGCTCCCCCTTCCAGGGCCGCAATTCTCTGCTCAAATACATCTGAGGTGGGATTCATTAATCTGGTATAGATATTTCCGCCCTCACTGAGACTAAATCTTGCCTCTGCCTGGGCACAGTCATCAAACACGTAGGATGTTGTCTGATAAATCGGAACACTTCTGGCGCCGGTAGCACTGTCCGGCTTCTCCTGACCAGCATGCAGCTGTAAGGTTTCAAAATGTAATTTCTTTTCTCCTGCCATAGATTTTTCCTCCGTTTTTATAATTTAACTACCAACCTCTAATCGTCAATCTCTTCCATAGTATTCATATTAATATACTAGGCTTTGAATGAATTGTTAATATAATATACTTCCGGAAGGCTTTTTGTCAATATATAATTTGAAAAGTTTAAAAATATGGCCAGATGAAAACAAAGGAGCCTCCGCTCTTTTGTAAATGTAATTCAAAGAGTGCAGCTCCCATTTTATATTATGTATTAGTTTTTAGCTCTCCCATCTGTTCTAAATTGAATAATCATATGATAAGATGCTTTTCTGACGCTCCACCAGGTCCTGCAGCGTAATCCGGTCCACCACGGAGCAGATTGCATCATACAACTCCTGCCACACCTCTCTTGTGACGCAGCTTCCGCTACGGCCGCATTCTTCCTCATCCTCCAGGCAATCAATCGGTAAAAGGCTTCCCTCTGTCAGGCGGAGTATCATACCTACCGTGTATTCCGCAGGATCCTTAGCAATACGGTACCCCCCCTGGGCCCCTCGAATACTCTTCACATAACCTGCCCTGTTAAGCAGGGAAATAATCTGCTCCAGGTATTTCTCGGATATCTCCTGACGTGCTGCGATGGTCTTAATGGTAATAACTTCACCTGTATTATTCAAAGCCAGATCCAACATAAGACGCAGGGCATATCTTCCTTTTGTCGATATCTTCATGGCAAAACCTCCTTAGTAATTCTTAATCAAACTCATTATTACCATACTATCATAGGCTTTGCAGGAATTCAATGTTTGCTTTCAAAGACTTGTTACTTTATTAACAATTACTGCTCAGATTCCCAAATCCAGAGTCAATATAGCCACAGTGGTGAAAGGAAATCAAAAATCAACCGATTCTTCGTCAATTTAACAATGGAATTTTATTGAATTATAAAGTATAATTTTTATTTGCTATTCATAATTTTGAAACAATTCGTACACTTTTCATTTTACTATTATAATTAGGATGGAGACTCATGAACTACGATTTATTATTCCTCGATGTAGACGGAACTTTAAAGCAGGAACCCCACGGTATCTCAGAAGCAAATAAGGCGGCCATCCTGCACGCCTGCCAGGCCGGTAAAAAAATATCCATTGCCTCCGGCCGCAATAGAAACCTGATTCTGGATACGGTCAAAGAACTGCAGCTAAACCACTATGGCGCTTCTTATACCGTCGCATTGAACGGAGCCCATATCATTGACAACCATACCGGGGACACACTGCACACCATCCCGATTGATACCCAGCTTACCTATCTCATCTTTCTTAAATCCTATGAATTGGACCTCTCCTGCCATGTCTGCACAGAGAATTATGTATATTTTAATTACAATGACAAGCATTACGATTGGTATCGGAAATCAGGCTGTAATTGCAGACTGGTGGATATGGGAAATGCTGATTTGGGTCTGGAAGAACCACCTTTAAAAATTCTTATCTCCAGTCAAGACAGAGAAAAGCTGGAATCCTTTCAGAAACAAATGCAGCCTCTGACAGAAGCCGGCCTGAATGCGGAATATTCTACCGAAACCTCTCTGGAATATACCTCTGTTCATGCCAGCAAAGGACTGGGAATGGAGTATATATGCAAGCTCCTGGGAAAATCCTCCTCCCATGCCGTAGCTGCCGGAGACGGCGAGAATGATATTTCCATGCTGCGGATGGCCGGTTTAGGAGTGGCTATGCAAAATGCGCTGGAAACAGTAAAAGCTGCAGCTGATACCATAACCGAGCGCACCTGTATTGAAGACGGCGTAAATGAAATCATTCACAAATATCTTCTGGTACAATAATCGTTCTCTTGGGTTTCATCAGAAAATTAAGCTTTGTTTCGGAAATGATAATTGCAATAAAGATCAGTCCAAAACCCATGAACAGCCGCAAGGTTACCACCTCATGGTAAAAGATCACCGAGAATAATACACCGAACACGGATTCCAGGCTCATAATAATGGCTGCCGGTGCAGGATGGGTATATTTCTGCCCCACATTCTGCATCAATAAAGCAACTGCAGTTGCAAATACGGAGAGATACAAGAGTGCGGCGATGGATTTTGTATCCCATACCGTCGGCATGTCCTCGAACAGCAATCCAATTACCCAGGAATATACCGCCGCAAAGCCAAACTGCAATATGGTGAGAAGGATCGGATCCCTTTTACCTGTGAACTTCGCAACCGCAACCATATGCGCAGCATAGAAAATACCGCTGATCAAGGTCAGGGCATCTCCCATGCGAACAGAAAAATCACCGTTCAAGGATACCAGACCAATACCGATAATACCTACAAAAGCCGCCGCCAGATTAAAGGTGTCCGGCTTTTTTTTATCGATGGGCCAGAAAAAGAATGGCACTAAAACGCAGTAAATTGCGGTAAGAAAAGCATTCTTTCCCGGTGTGGTATCGGTAATACCAATGGTCTGGAGGCTATATGCCACAAAAAGCAGGGTTCCAAGGACTCCTCCCCTGATCAGATACTCTTTATTTATATTTTTAAGCTTTTTATGGAACAGGATGCTCAAAAGCAGACATCCGATTGTGAACCGGAATGCCAGCAGCATATGAGGCTGAATTACATCTATAGAATTTTTTACGATAAGAAAAGAGCTTCCCCAGATAAATGTAGCTCCGAAAAGTGCCAACTTTGCCACAACGCCATACTTTTGCGGCAATGCTTTATCTTGTTTTACCTCTTCGCTTTGCTGCAATATTTCATTTTGCTGAAATATCTCATTTTGCTGCAATATTTCTTTTTGCATTTTAATATGTATCCTTTCTGTTTCCTCTGTGATTTCCTTCTTCTTCATCCGTCTGCCTATTCTAACACACTTTTTTTCGCTCTTCAATCATGAATGATGCAAAGATAAAAAGAATATGTAATACCAAAACCATGCTTTTTCCGGTTTTGGTATGATTTCTATCCATTATGGGATACGATAGCTTCTTCTGACAGGATTCTGATAAACCGACGGATAAGGTGCTCCTTCCAGTTCATACCGGTAGGCTTTCGTTTCATATTGGGGGCCGCAGAAATCTTCCCCGGACTGCCGGAAACATAAAAACCAGTCCAGGCAATACTGGTTTTCGCTGACCTGTGCCACCCTCTCCATTGCTGCACCGCAGGTTCCCGGAGGCGGTAGAATCACATCGTCGCAAGGCAGCCAATTCGCCGGAGTTGCTATCTTTTCACTGTCCGCTTTCTGAAGAGCTATTATAATCCGCTTCATCTCCTGCATATTTCGTCCTGTGGATGCAGGATAATATAAAATCGTCCGTATCATACCAACAGGGTCTATAATATACACTGCCCGGACCGTCGCCACCTGGGAACTGCCCGGGTGCAGCATACCGTATCTTTTTGCAATATCCATTGAAATATCCGCAATTAAGGGGAAGGTAACCTCCACATGCTTAATATCCTTCCACACCAGCTCTTTGATTTTCCTCAGCCACGCAATATGGGAATACAGCGAATCGATTGACAGTCCGACCAATTCCGTATTCAGTTCCTTAAATTCATTCATCATGGATGCAAAGGTCATGAATTCTGTTGTGCATACCGGAGTAAAATCACCCGGGTGGCTGAACAATATCACCCAGCTGCCCTGATAATCCGCCGGAAAGTCAATCTCACCCTGTGTTGTTACTGCATGAAATGACGGTGCCATATCCCCAATCAGCGGCATACGGCTGCAATTATCTACCTCCATCGGATCCCTCCTATCAAAGCATAGAAAGCCCCTCAGCTTAAGGCCATTTTTCCCTGCCCTACTTCCATGCTTCTCTATGTCTTATTAATATCAGCTATCAGAAGCTGCTTTTACCTTCTGATAATACAAGATATGAATCTATAATTGATATGCTACAGCCTTATGCTTTTTATTCCATGAGAAAGTTTGCATTATAATCAGGATGCAATTTCCTGTACGATAAAAAAAACAGTTCACATCGTCGGTGAACTGCCTTTTCTTATTCAATACTAAGCGCTTTATCTGATACTGTATATTATTCTATATTAGGTTCACAAGTATATCCGATATTAGTTATCCTCTAAAATTGTACCGTCGGTTCCGATGGTAACCACTCTCCAGGGTATCATTACACCGCTGTTTACCAGAGCTGTCTTCACCGCATGTACAATACCTCCGCAGCAGGGAACCTCCATACGGATTACTGTCAGGCTCTTAATATCATTCATGCTGAGAATCTGCGTCAGCTTTATGGAATAATCCACATCATCCAGCTTCGGGCAGCCGATCAACGTAATCTTATTCTTCATAAACTGGTGGAAATCACCAAAGGCATAGGCGGTACAATCTGCTGCAATGAGTAAATTCGAATTCTGGAAATAAGGTGCATTCGGCGGAACCAGCTGAATTTGTACCGGCCACTGGCGAAGCATGGATGGTGTTGCAGAGGGTGCTGCCGGCTGCGCTTCTTGTGCCGGAGCTTCATTTCTATGGAGATTCATCGCTCTGGAGCCAGGACATCCTCCGTGCGGATGCTGTGCTGCATGGGGCTGATGCAGGTTCCCTCTCTGGGCATTCTCCGCTGCTCTCTTCGCTTCCTCCGCTTTTTGTCTGGCAATGTTCTGATTAACTTCCTCTTCATTATATTCCAATGCTTCCCTCTCTTCAAAGCTTATGGCATTGGTTGGGCATACCGGTAAACAATTGCCCAAACCATCGCAATAATCATCCCTGAGAAGCTTCGCCTTTCCATCCACCAGACCGATTGCAGATTCGTGGCAGGCGCTCACGCATAAGCCGCAGCCATTGCATAAGTCTTCATCAATCTTAATAATTTTACGTATCATTTATTATCCTCCTCTGACATTACAGAATATAAGTTATCGGAAATTGCATTTTAACTTCCGATAAAGGCACTGCTCTTGCGCCGTGCATCTCGATTACAGGAACATGAACTTTGGTCCTGTAATCGTATCTATTGCACTATCATATCTTGACCATAAACTGTGTTCATTTACGCTTTCATTATATCATGAATAAAAAGCGTATTCATGATCTTCAGCTCCGCTCGCATGCTTACAAGCAAGCTTGCAGCATGTTCACTACGCTTTCATTATAACGTCATCCGGATAATAAATGTGTAGCTATAGCTACATCGTGAAGAAGAATCAAATCAAAAAAACAAAATCCCGATTGCTGCAAGAATAACGCCTCCAAATATTAAGGTCATTCTTCCAAAACCATATTCAACAACCGCTTGCTTGCGAAAATTCTTATAATAATTTGTGACATCTCTTTCCATCACTGTTGTTTCCAAATTCATCCGATTCACTACAGTAGCGTCCCTCACATCCAAGCCCTTTAATCCGGCGATGGAAGGATTACCCTTCATGCTTGCCATAATCCCCACAATTACGAGTATTACTCCTTCAACAAACATAACGTTCTGCACATTCTGTTCATAATGCCCTGCAATCAGCAGGCCGACCACCATCCCGACCAAAGCCAGAAGCAAACCGAAGACAGCGTGCAGAGCCACTTTTCGAAGTATAAATTTGACCTTATCCCCAAGGCTGTATGACTCTTCTTCCGGAGCTTTTCTCTTCTTCCATCGTCCCATACACTCACAACCTTTCTTCTACTCGATCACTGCGACCTTACCACTAAGTAATCTATTCTGCTCACAACAATAGGTACCAGTATGATAATTATACCATTTTACCAGATACAAAACATTAAAATCACATTAAATAAAGAATTGGTTACGCTTCAGAATGCCATAAGATGAACTGTAACCTCCTATAAGTTAAAAGCCCTGCCCCCATCTGCCTTCCGGCGCCATGGACACAGAGCTCTTGATATTAATTAATCAACTATAACAGTACCATTTCATCACAATCTTATATGCAGATATACAACAAGTACTATTCTTTACGCTGTTCCTTCTGCTTCTCAATAAAGCATTGATAGCACATCGCCGTATACCTGTCATTACCCCCGATGAGAATCTGCTCTCCTTCTGTGATAATTCTTCCATTCTCATCCAAACGGACATTCACAGTCGCCTTCCTGCCGCAGGAGCATATCGTTTTAATCTCTGTAATGGAATCCGCAATCTCCATCAGCCGCTTGCTCCCCGGGAACATCCTGGTACGAAAATCCGCACGGAGCCCAAAGCATAAAACCGGAATATTGTAATCAATCACGATCATGGACAGCTGATCCACCTGATCCTCCGATAAAAACTGGCACTCGTCGACGATAATGACATCCATCCGCTGAAGCAGCTGCTGAAAGCTCCGGTAGATATCTTCCTCGGGAGGAAACACATAGGCGGGAGCCGATAAGCCGGCCCGGGATTTAACCATTCCAGCCCCATCCCTGCTGTCGATCTGAGGCTTAATAAGCCATACATTCATCCCACGTTCTTCATAATTAAACTTAGTGATCAGCGCCTGGGCAGTTTTGGAACTGCCCATCACTCCATATTTAAAATATAATTTTGCCATGCCACTCTTCCTTGTCTGTCGTATTCGCTATTCCGGTTCTCTAATCCGTTATCTGGTACTCTTATCGTAGGGAATTCCCTCTGCTTTCGGCGCTCTTGATTTCTTCGAGGTAAAGACAAGCACCACCATAGTGGCGATATAGGGCAGCATCTTATAGAAGGCCTGATTCAGCTGCAAATTGTGCAGGAACGGGATCAAAGCCACAGAATATGCCAGGGTACGTAAAAATGCAAAGAACAGAGCTGCAAAAAAGATCTTCCAGGGCTTCCACTGGCCAAAAATCATAACTGCCAGAGCGAGGAAACCAAATCCTGCAACACCGGTATGTCCGTTCACATTGCCGTCCATTACTCCTACCGAATAGAAGAAGCCGCCGACGCCTCCCAGGACACCGGACAGGCCTACTCCGTAATATCTCATCCGATGAACATTAATACCCACAGAATCCGCAGCATGGGGATGCTCACCGCAGGCACGGAGCCGCAGACCGAACTTCGTCATATAGAAGATAACTACCGCAATAAGAAGCAGCAGGAAACCGATATATATTGTGATATAGGTATTCTTAAAAAACAGATCGCCGATTACAGGAATTTGGCTCAGGCCCGGGATCTGCCGGATATAGAAATTAACGCTCGTTGTAATACCGTCGCTGTTGAACTTCATCTTGGTGAAAAGCAGAATAACTGCAGGAATTAACATATTCAGGGCCGTTCCCGATATTGTCTGGTCCGCCTTCATATTAACAGCTGCAAAAGCCAGCAGCATTGCATAGAGTACTCCGGCAATTCCGGCAATCAACATACTAATTAACAATATAATCTGAGGGTTCATTCCGCTGCCCTGAATAATGAATACAGTCAGACAGCCAAAGAACGCACCGAACAGCATAATACCTTCCAGAGCAATGTTGACAATACCGCTGCGCTCGCTGAACATACCGCCCAGAGCGACCAACAGCAGAGGAATTGCAACAGGAAGCATATTTTGAATTAAATAATATAAAGTATCCATCGTAACCTCCATACGGCGCTATGCGCCATTATATTCACTGACTTCCCGTTTCCTTGTGCCGGCTGTCTCTTCTCTTCTTAATAAATCTCCCAAGGGCTGCATTCATGATCAATGCAAAAGCAGAGAAATAAATAATTACAGCAATTACAACATCAATAATCTCCGGCTTATATCCCAGCAAGCTGGCCAGGGTTCCTCCTCTTTGTATATGGGAGATGAATATTGCCGAAAAGATAGTGCCGATAGGATTGGAAAATCCAAGCAGCGCTACCGCAATACCGTTAAAGCCGTTGGCGGCAATTACACTGATGGGTTCGTAGGTCATACTGCTTCCTGTAATCGTGGAAGGCGCGAGAATATAGAATGCACCGCCAAGTCCGGAAAGGGCACCGGCGATCGTCATGGTCAGGATGGTATTTTTCTTATCTTTCATACCCGCATATTTGCTGGCGAATTTATTGAAGCCCGTTGCTCTCAGCTCATAACCGAAGGTGGTTCTGTTCAGGATTATATGCAGCACAACCGCCAGTACAATGGCGATAATGATTCCAATGTTCACATTGGAGTTTTCAATCCCGAGGGAAGGAAGCTGAGCGGTCCCAGGGAGATATGCTGTTCTGGTCTTGGTGGAAACATACATGGTCCCATTTCCCTGGATCAGCATATCCACAAGATACATACCGATGTAGTTAAACATAATCGAAGTAATAACCTCATTTACATTAAACAGGGCTTTTAAGATACCTGGAATAAAGCCCCAGATTGCTCCTCCCACCAGGCCTGCAAGCACACATACCAGCCAGTGAACGGAGGCGGGCATCGGCCACATAAAGCCCACATACAGGGCAAAGAACATGCCCATGGTATATTGGCCGGAAGCGCCGATATTAAACAGCCCCATCTTAAAGGCAAAGCCGACGGATAAACCCGTCATCAAGATCGGGGTCGCAAAGTAGAATACATCTCCGAGCCTTGAAAAGCCGCCAAACAATACCCTTCCAAATCCGGCCAGGGAATTGCCGGGAAGCGCGATGAGCATTACAATAAAACCAAAAATCAAACCCAGGGCAATGGCTAACAGTGCAGCGGTAAAGGAGGAGAAGCCCTTTGTCTTGGTGATGCTTTTGAAAGAAAACTTATTATTCGGCATGTTCGCTCTCCTTTCCTGTATTGCGTTTTGCACCGGACATATAGAGTCCCAGTTCTTCCACTGTGGTATTCTTCGGGTCCAGTTCACCCACGATCTCGCCCTCATACATCACGAGAATACGATCACTTACATTCATAACCTCATCTAATTCCAAGGACACCAAAAGTACCGCTTTCCCCTGATCGCGGTTGCCGACCAGCTGCTTATGGATGAATTCAATGGCACCTACATCAAGTCCGCGGGTGGGCTGTACTGCAACCAGGAGCTCATGCTTCTTGTCCAGCTCTCTGGCAATGATCGCCTTCTGCTGGTTACCGCCGGACATACTTCTGGTGGTGGAGAGGGCTCCCTGTCCGCTTCTGACATCATACTGATCAATCAGCTGTTCCGCATAAGCCCGGACAGCGGGACGCTTAACAAAGCCATTCTTCTGGAACTCGGGCTGCCAATAACGCTGCAGCACAATATTGTCCTCCAGGGAATAATCCAGCACCAAACCATATTTGTGCCGATCCTCCGGGATATGGCTCATTCCTGCCTTGGAGCGGTTACGGATGGAGGCCTTGGTAATATCCCTGCCCATCAGGGTAATCTCTCCCTTACTCATCCGGTCCAGACCGGTTATGGCTGCAATCAGCTCTGTTTGGCCATTTCCTTCAATTCCCGCCAGACATACGATCTCGCCTGCCTTAACTTCGAAGGATACATCCCTGACTGCATTTTTCTTACTGGTTTGGGAGGGCACCGTAACATCATTCACCTTTAAGACTACCTCTCCTGTAGGCTTGTCCTGCTTATCCACGGTAAAGCTGATATCCCTGCCTACCATCATCTTGGAGAGTTCTTCCTTGGTGGTGTCCTTTATTTCAACAGTACCGATACATTTTCCTTTACGAAGCACGGTGCAACGATCGGCAACCGACATGATTTCATTTAACTTGTGGGTAATAAACAGGATGGATTTGCCTTCTTTTGCGAAACCTCTCATGATCTCCATCAGCTCATCAATTTCCTGAGGTGTCAGCACTGCGGTCGGTTCGTCAAATATAAGGATATCGTTATCCCGGTATAACATCTTCAGGATTTCTACACGCTGCTGCATTCCAACGGATATTTTTTCAATCACTGCATCCGGATCTACCTGGAGGCCGTATTGCTTGCTGAGAGACAAAAGCTTTTCCCTCGCTTCCCGTTTCTGAAGAAAACCTAATTTATTCGGTTCCACACCAAGGATAATATTTTCCAGCACTGTAAATATTTCTACCAGCTTAAAGTGCTGATGAACCATACCGATACCAAGACTGTTGGCATCATTGGGGTTGTTGATTCTAACGGTTTCCCCATTCTTTTTAATCTCTCCCTTTTCCGCCTGATACAGACCGAAAAGCACACTCATCAGAGTGGATTTTCCCGCACCGTTCTCCCCCAGAAGAGCGTGTATCTCTCCCTTTTTTAATTGAAGGGTGATATTATCGTTGGCAATAATTCCGGGAAATTCTTTTGTTATATGAAGCATTTCGATTATATAGTTTTCCACGTTTACCTCACCGTTATCTTATATTTTAACAAAAACATACCAGTTTCGAATGATCCAAAGAAACATAAAGGGGGAAAAGGTAGATGCCTTTTCCCCCCGATCATACTTGTGCTTACATAAGGCTCAGGCCAATATGCCAGATAGTATCCTATTATGCTTACTGTCTTGTTGTAACAGCAACCTTAGACAAGTGAAGATTAGTGGTAAGCTCTTCTGCTGTGGCATAACCGTTAGGATCTTCAACGGTAAAGGTTCTAACCGGAGTTACAGAACCCTTGGCAAGAGTATCAAATACAACATCATAAGCTGCTTTATCAAAGGATGTAAATCTGTCGAAAGCGTCAGCCTTGTCATCACCGATTACTGCGGTAGGAAGACCTACACCCTCATTGGATGCATTGAAATAGGTTGTCGTTCCAGCATAGGTACCCCAGGTATTGGTCTTATAAATAGCTTCAAGAACAGCTACTACGGAAGCGCCAAGTCCCTTGGTTGCGGAAGTAACTACTGTATCACTGTCATATCTCTGGTCAACGTCAACGCCGATTACCTTTGCACCTGCCTCAGAAGCTGCAGCCATAACGCTCTTTCCGACAGAACCGCCGCAAGCGAAGATTACCTGAGCTCCTTCCTGATACATGGTCTTTGCTGTTGCCTTATTGGTATCTGTTTCAGCAAAGTCACCGGTATAATGGTAAGTAACGGTGATTGCTCCATCTGCAAGACCAAGCTCTGCGGCAGCTGCCTCAGCACCCTGAAGGAAGCCGTAACCAAAAGCCTGAACTGCGGGAACCGCCATACCACCCATGAAGCCAAGCTTTGTCATGCCATCCTTAACAGCGGCATAACCAGCCAGATAACCGGACTGCTCTTCCGCATACATAACGCTTGCTACATTGTCCCTAATCTCGAAGTCGGTATAATCCGGATCATGTGGAGCACCGTCGAGAAGAATGAACTTCACATCAGGATACTTCTTCTGAGCTTCAAAAATCGGAACTTCGAATAAGAAACCGGGTGTTACAACAACTTTTGCGCCGCTGGTAACCGCATTGTCAATCGCCTGAAGATATCCGGCATCGGATGCTTCTTCCGGCTTGATGTACTGATGTGTGACCTTATTAGCCTTTGCGAACTCTACTACACCCTCCCAAGAACCCTGATTGAAGGATTTGTCATCGATATTACCCTTATCGGTGATCAGAGCGATTTCACTGCCGCCCTTGCCGGTTGTAGTTCCGCAGGCAGCCAAAGCAAATACCATTGCCAGAACTAAAAATACTGATAAAACTTTTTTCATAAATCTTTCCTCCCTGTTTAAGGTGTGATTATTTTGTTCGGTATCTTCGTTTTATAACAAAAATTCCGAATAAACACTACACTGAAATAATATCATAAATGGATAATTTATTCAAGAGTGCCAAACAATTAAAGTATTTTTAAATTATTAAATTTTAAATATTTTTCAATCGCTGGACTACCATTGCCGACAAAATCCCTACTAATGTACCGGTAATCACTCCGGATATCAATAAAAACGGCAGATAATAGATAATATCTATATTTTCCACTACAAGAATCGCAACGGCGATCTGTCCTATATTATGCGCAATTCCGCCCAAAATACTAACTCCGACCATACTAAATAATTTTGTCTTTTGAAAGATCACCATGAGCAGCCAGCTGAGCAATCCTCCGGCCAGGCTGAACAGCATCGTGGAAGGACTTCCGAAAGTAAATCCCACCAATATAATACGCAGAACAGACAAGGCAAAGGCCTCCTTGATTCCTATCTTATACAGGGCCGTAATCACAACCAGATTCGCCAAGCCAAGCTTAATTCCCGGGATCGCGGTGGATACCGGGAACAGGCTTTCAATATAACTTAAAATAAATGCAAGTGCCACAAGCAAGCCGTACAGGGCTATTTTCTTTGATCTCATTACGTCTCCTTTATTGCCAGGTCTTCCTCTGTGCATCTTCCTGCCTCTAATTAGTGACGGCATCCACTTCACTCTCCCCGGCACCGGTAATCTGAAGCACCACCTTGTTGGGAAGGCATACGATTGTTTCATTGTTATAATGGATATTGCTGTGGTTTACACATAGCTTATCCGGACAGCTGGCATCCAGCATATCCACATAGCCGTCCTTAATTTCAAAGGTATTATAGGTGCCATCCTTCCCTTTTACCGTATAAGTGGTATTCTCTTTCAGATACAGCATATCATAGACTTCGCCGTTCATGGTGATTACCACCTTGCTGCCCTCTTCCTTGGTTAAATTCAGATAACCAATCACAGCAAGCCCAAGAAGCAGAATTACACCAATCAGAATAAGATCGTTCTTCTTAATCATTTTCATAAACTGCCTCTATTCCTGATCCCATCTATGTTCTATACTGTCGGCAAGCTGATCCAGCCAGTCCCCTTCGTAAAGCTCTATCATCCCCCTGTCGCAGGCCGCAGCTAATTTGGGATTGATCGGAAGCCTGGCATATACCGGAATTTCATGCTCTGCCGCAATCTCTTCAATATGGCTCTCTCCGAAGATCGGATATTGCTTATCACAATCCGGACATACAAAGTAGGACATATTCTCAACCAGTCCAAGAATCGGTACATTCATCATTTTTGCCATTTTCACTGCCTTTGCAACGATCATGGATACCAGCTCCTGAGGGGAAGTTACGATGATAATACCGTCCACCGGCAGGGACTGAAATACCGTCAGAGGTACATCTCCTGTTCCGGGGGGCATATCCACGAACATAAAATCCACATCACTCCAGATAACCTCCGACCAGAACTGTTTTACTGTCCCCGCGATCACCGGTCCACGCCAAACCACCGGGTCCGTCTCATTGGCAAGCAGCAAATTAATGGACATCACCTCAATACCGGAATTGGTTTTTGCCGGAAGGATTCCCAGCTCATTGCTCATGACCTTCTCCTTCAGACCAAAGGCCTTGGGAATGGACGGGCCGGTAATGTCCGCATCCAATATGGCAGCCCGATAACCCTTTCGATTCATATTTACCGACATCAAAGAGGTAATCAGAGATTTTCCGACTCCTCCCTTGCCGCTCACCACACCAATCACCTTTTTTACACTGCTCAGCTCATGCGCATCCACGGCAAACTCATTCTTCGGCTTTGCGTCAGCGCACTTTGAAGCGCAGCTATTACAATTACTGTTACAGCTACTACTCATTCTATATTCATCCTTTCCTATAAAGTTTTATCAACAACTGATTCGCTTTGTAATTATACCCTTAAATGTTAAGATGTCAATCATTATTTCCCTGAACCTGCAAGGCCTTCCCTGAATATGATGGTATATAACCTTTGGAAAGGAGCTGATAATATGCAGATTCCATTGACAGTGAATATAACACTCTCCGCTGCCGGCTTCCTCACCTTCCTGTCTCAGAATGTGGTGCTGCTTACCGTCGTCGGTCTAATTCTTGTTCTGTTCGTATCCCTGTTCTTCCGCATACGAAGAAGAAAGAAAAAAAGAAAAGAACACGCAATTACCCGTCCGGTATCCGAGCTGCTTGGAAATGTTCCGGAACGCATCCACGAATTGAACCAGGAGCTGAAGCCCTTCGGCTTTGCCTATGACCCCTACCAGGATATCTTCTTTTCCCTGATGTATCCATGGCAGAGAGAATTAGGCTATTGCAGGCTTTATGACGAAGCAAGTGCAACCTTGAGTATGATTATAGATTGTGAACCAATCCGTTTTGAGTATAACGGACGCCGATGGATGATTGAATTTTGGAAGGGACAGTACGGTATGAACACCGGAGGAGAAGTCGGTATCTATTATACCACTGGCCCTGATTTAAATATACCGGGAATCTTTAACGGAACTTTTTATTACTGTGTTAAGGATGAGGATTGCATCAACATGTCCTATATCTTTAAGAAAAACGGAAATATCCTTTTTACCCGGAGCGGCTATCACTGGTGGCTTACCGGCTTTAAGCTGGGTGAGTTTTCCAAGCCCTCGGAACTATCCATGGATATTACACTGGATTTATATGACCGGCGGATGGCTAACGCCTTTGTGGATGCTCTGGCTAAAGCCGGCTACGGCAAGCATGAATACCTTGTGCAGGGGCATAGGGTCATTGTCCGCTTTGACAAGCCCCATACCAAACAACCTCTGACCAGAAACGCTCTGACAGAGTTCGTTATGCAGCGCAACAATGAATCTCTTTGCGATTCCTACCAGCTGTTAACAGAAACCTACAGCGATACACCGGATAAGCTGGAGATCGTGCGCAAGGAATCTCCTTCCATGTATGGCCAGATATTGAACCTTGGCAAGCCGAAGGCCGTATTTGATTCCTACAATACCATCCGGAGATACCTGAATCGATACTAGTATTCGGCCGGAAGAGGTATGTCTTTTCTGGAAGGGGACTGGGCCGGCAGCTATCTGCCCTATCTGAGGAAGGGACTGTCAGGCAGTCTCTTCCTCTTGAAATTCCATCAATTTTATGGAAAAGGAAGTGAATGCTTTGTCCGCATCAACACGTTTATCCCAGGTTCTGGCCTCGTCCAGGACGATCACCTTTGATGAAAACTCCCGTATTGTAATCATGAGCGACTGCCATCGGGGAAACAGCAGCTGGGGAGATAATTTTTCCGCTAATCAAAATCTGTTTTTTGCCGCATTATATTATTATTACGAGAACGGCTATACCTATATTGAGCTTGGGGATGGTGATGAGCTGTGGGAAAACAGAAATATTGAGGATATTATCTCCGCCCACAGCGATGCTTTTTGGCTTATGTCCCTGTTCTATCAGGATCAGCGTCTGTTCATGCTGTATGGCAATCATGATGTTGTAAAACGGGACCCCAAATACGCTCAAACAAAATGCAATTCCTTCTATTGTGACAGCACCGATTCTAAAGTACCGCTTTTTCCAGGTATCGAGATTATGGAAGGTTTAATTCTTAAATACCGCCATACAAATAATCAAATCCTTCTGACCCACGGCCATCAGGGAGATTTCCTGAATGATACCCTGTGGAAAATATCCCGTTTTCTGGTCCGCTACCTGTGGAGGCCTCTAGAGCTGGTCGGTATCAAGGATCCCACCAGTACCTCCAAGAATAATAAAAAGAAAAATACGGTGGAGAAAAACCTGATGGACTTTGCCAGGGAACGCAACCAGATGCTAATCTGCGGTCACACTCATCGCCCTGTTTTCCCAAAGGTGGGGGAGGTTCCCTATTTTAATGACGGAAGCTGCGTTCATCCAAGATGCATCACTGCGCTGGAGATCCGTGGAGGAACCATAGCCCTTGTTAAATGGGCAGTTATGACAAAGCCGGACCGCACCCTGTACGTTGGACGTGAGGTTTTGGAATCTCCGATACGCCTTAATGATTATTTCCGGGCAATGACGTCGGTGGGTTAAGCATGTAATGCGGCATTTTCTGTATACCTGAACCGTATAATCCTTATCTCTGTTCAGGCATACAGAAGCTGCACACTGCTTCTTTGATTTTCCTGAGTTTATGCATTTTCTTTCTATCCCTTTTTCTTTTTAACCGAGTAACCAAACTTCCCCAACAATTCTCCCAGACTATAGTACTCTCCATGAGAATATACCACTAATCCGGATTTATTCAGGTGAAACCGTCCCTTCTCATCTATATAGCGCTTGTCCACAGTCACCCCGGCCACTTCCGCCAGGAACATATCATGAGTTCCCAGAGGAATAATTTGTTTTACCATACATTCAAGATTCACCGGACTTTCGGCAATTCCCGGTGCCGCCACTTTGGTTCCGGGGAGAGGGGTCAGCTTCATCTCCTGAAACTTATCCACATCCCTGCCGGAGCGTACCCCGCAGTAATCCGCCTTCTTCACCAGTTCCTTTGTGACCAGATTAATGACAAATTCCCCGCTTTCTTTAATTATATCGTAAGAATGCCGCTCCTTGCGGATGGATATGGAAACCATCGCCGGATTGCTGCATACTGTTCCCGCCCAGGCGATGGTTATGATATTGGCCCTATGCTTCGGACTGCCGCAGCTGACCATAACGGCAGGTATGGGATACAGCATGTTTCCGGGCTTCCATAATTCCTTTTCTATCATTATCGTTCTCCTTCTTTTATGGACTCTATGTCAGTGCATCGAACAATCCGCCTCATTTGAGAACGGTGCACTGCCGTTCTGCATTATATTATTGTATTCTATCCGCTCAGACCTGTCAATGTCACCTCCGCTTGAGTTTCCGTAGTTTTATCCACAGTACCCTTATTTCATGGGTATTGTAATAAACAACTTTAAGAAAATGCCCAAAAACAAAGAATCCCTTTACTTTTTGTAGTAGAATTAAGATGACTAGTCAA
>JAFAGA010000089.1 GCA_023423045.1 Bacillota bacterium
ACGGACAATACAATCAGCAGACAGCGGATGCCGTACGGCTGTTCCAGCAGACCTTTGATCTTCCCCAGACCGGAATCGTGGATATGGCAACCTGGTACAAAATTTCAGCTATCTATGTTGCCGTATCCCGAATCGCAGAATAGCAGATTAGTAGTAAAGCCTTGGACGGCTGTATTCCATATGACCAGGAAAAGAACATATTGTTCTCTTCTGATCCTATCATACAGTGCCGTTCAAGGCTTCTCTGCTAAAAAATATTTATCCTCGTTTTACTCCTCTTTATGTCAACTGACGCTTTACCATATTCAAAGCTTCCCGAACCGGAGGAACGAACAGCAGCACCAATGTTGCAGCCGCTTCCGGTACAATATAAGATGCATTATAACCCAAAGAATAGATTAGGGGGTTCTGCCCTCCTGCATAGATTGCAAAGAAAATGACACCGGTAAGTACATGGCACAGATACCTTCCCGCCACTCCCAGGATATAACCCTTGACGAGTCCAAACTTGGATTTCGCGAACGCACCGGATAAGCCCAAGCATCCAAAGGCAACGGGATAATCCAACAGCAATTGAACCGGATGTACCACATAGGGCTTCAGAATCAGATCCAGCAAGCCGCAGGCAATTCCGGTTAATACACCCGTCCTGGTGCCGTAGAGATAGCCGATATAACAGATAAAGAACATCCGAAACAGCGTAACTGATCCGCCGAAGGGAAAGTTAATCACTGTAAATACCGATGTGATTACCGACAGGGCCACTGCCATTGCGGCAAAGGCCAGCTGCTTGGCATCCGGCTTTTTCTTGCCGCCTCCGCTAAAAACAAACATAGCAAGGAACAACAACGCAATTACCAGAAACAACGTCAGATTCCCTGCTGTTGTCGGAGAGTAACTTCCGGACTCCGCATCCGTTAACACGAGAAAATCAAATACCTTTTGAAACATAAAAAAATCCTCCTTTTCATTGCATCGGAGGGGGCCACTTGATTGCTTCCTTCCGCCGGTATTATCCGGATCAAGTAGTGAGGGTCAGCGTGTATTCGGACACGCCTCTCAGCCCTGGGCTCCCCTAGCATTTAATAAAATGATATTAATTGTACTGCCTAATCATATCCAATAATAAAGGGACTGTCAATAGATTTTTTAGACTTGTTTTTGACGTTTTCTTTTATTATACTCTTACTATAACCATAAATATAGTGAATGAAGATGATGGCTTTTTGATCTCAGATCTGTAATGATAAAGTATAAAAACATGGAGGATGATTGATACGATGAAATATAATTATAAAATACTGATGATACTTTGTGCTCTGTTGTTAGCAGTCCTTTCCCTGACTTCCTGCCTGGGGAAAAAGGAGACGGTCAAAACAGTATTTGGTCCGGAAAATGCTGAGGCCAAGACTTCTGCCGACACAATCATTTCTCCTACTTTACCTGCCGAGAAGAATAGCGAACCAATAAAGTCAAAGGCACCAATCAAACCGGAAACGGCACCGACGCCGACCGACCTCCCCAAAGAGAAAAATGCAGTTTCAAAATCAGATAAGTCAGACATTATTACCCCTACCCCCAAAGCAGAGAAGACTCCGAAAAAGGGAGCAAACTCAGATAAGATCGATAAATCAGCCACGCGGATCATTGCCATCGATGCCGGACACCAGGGCAAGGGTAACAGCAAAAAGGAACCCATCGGTCCGGGTTCCCGGGTAACAAAAGCGAAGGTCACCTCAGGAACACAGGGCGTCGCTACGGGCGTTCCGGAATACAAGCTGACTCTTGTGATTGCCCTTAAGGTAAAGGAGGAGCTGCTCAACCGCGGATATGATGTATTCATGATCCGGGAAACCCATGATGTGAACCTAAGTAATAAGGAGCGTGCCGAGATGGCCAATGAAAGTGGTGCAGACCTGTTCATCCGCATCCACGCAGACGGTTCCGAGAATTCCAGTGTCAGCGGAACCAGCACCCTCTACCCCTCCAAGGATAATCCCTATGTGCCCCAGTTGAGCAAGGACAGCTATACTCTATCCAAATCCATTGTTGATGCCATGTGCAAACGCACGAAAGCCAAGAACCGAGGCGCCATCGCCAGGGATGATATGAGCGGAATCAATTGGTGCACCATTCCTGTAAGTATCATTGAGATGGGCTATATGTCCAATAAAAAAGAAGATAAACTAATGCAAACGGAGAAATATCAGGATAAGCTGGTACAGGGAATCTGCGACGGTATCGATGATTATTACAAAAAAAAGTGATGCCTCAAATATTAACTACTCATTAAAAAAGATATATGCCCGGTCTTGCATCTGCCGGGCACACTCCTCGGCGGAAATCAGATCTTTGTTATAGTCCTCCAAGATATGACTTAATGCCATATCTAATTGTACATCATAGAAGCTCTTCTTATTTAAGCTTCTATTTATCGCATCCATGGAAGATATGAATCCTTTATCCCCATGAGCATAATAATCTGCCAGTTTCATAAAGTTTTTACGGTTAATAGGCATGGCATAATAATACGGGAAATTTTCAAAGTAACTTGGGGATTGTTTCTCTTGGAACTCATACTGTTTTTCGCCAATTAAAAACTTTAAAAATTCCCATGCAAGGTCTTTTTTTTCAGAGGCAGAGGAAATCGCCATGTTTATTCCTATTCCGGAAAAGGTATTTTTACCATCACTGGAGAGTAATATAATAGGTTTTGATGCCGCCACGCTGGATGCAGAGATGAAATCCCAATCCAGGAAAGTCGCTCTGAGCATATGAATGAGCGATTCTGCTCCAACAAATTCAAAGGGCTCCGTAGGCGGTATAATACCGCCACCCCTATCAGTAAAAGGAAGTGCCTTTCTATCCTTTAAAAAACGCACAAATCCTTCGGAATCCAGGGAAGCTGTCATTGCATCCGTATCCAGATATATTCCATTCTCATATTCGTTAAAAGCAATCTCTGAAAGCGGAGATTGATCCAAAACGCTTGTTTCATTAAGAAGGTTACTTTCCATAGCCCGGTCATAAATATTCTTTATATCTGTATAGCTCATACCCTCCAACAACTCAATGGATAATCCGTCGACTACTTCCATATTCATAAGGAATAAATAATAGGTAAAGGCTTGAGGCAGCCAGAATAACTGCCCTTTATATTCATATTCACAAAGAATATTGGTATAGTAGTCCTCCAGGGAAAAGGAAGGATCCCCCTTCATATAAGTATATAAATCCTCAAATAGCCCACTGTCAGCATATCTATATGCGGAAATCATTTCGATGGAATAAATATCTGCTCCGCCCCCGCTCATAAGCTCTGTAAGCATCGCATCCGTCATTTCTCCAAGTTCAGCAATATTATGAAATACTTGCTCCGAACTTCTTATATTTACCTTAACATCAGGGTGTTCCAGCATGAAATGATCCGTTATTTTCTTCATGTAATCAGGCCAAAATATAGTGTCAATCGTCAGTTCTCCGGTAAGTGCGTCCCTATTGCCAACGGGATCATTGAAATCCACCGTGTCCCTCCTATGACAGGCGAGTAAATTGCTTAATAACAGTAAAGTCAACATTATAGTTACTATTCTTTTCATGAATTAATTCCCCATCTCTGATTTACCTCAGCCTTAGCTGCACTTCCAGCCCTTCATATATATACTCACTGTCGATATCCGCAGCAATAGGCAGGCTGTCATCCATTCTCCACAACACGATAATATTCTCCGAATCGCTGTCCATAGGCCAATACGCCACCTCCGTCTGCTTGATCCGGTAACGCTTTCCCCAAGGTCCTTCCTCCTCAGCCACCATATTCACCTTCATCTTCTCTGTGCCATCATCATAAAGACAGGTTCGGGACAGAGTCATATTATATACATTCTCTCCTTCCCCCGCAAAGCCCTTCAGCTTCTTGCCGTCATAATCAATTCGGGCCGGGGCGGGCTTTGACAGATAGGCGATGGGGAGATTTTTATAATAGTTATTGATACAATACAGGGTTGCCGCCCCAACAAGGAGCAGATAGACCGCAGCAAAGATAAGAACTATTTTTCTGCTTATCTTCATTTTGATTCCTCCTCCTTATTTCAAACTGGATAGGCCAATTCCCTGGGCCAGATAATCCTGCCCAAAGGCAAAAACCAGCAGGGCAGGGATCATATAGAATACTGAGACTGCGAAGAAGATCCCCGGACTTTGCAGCGCAACATTTCCAAAGAATACGGACAGAGGATTCCTATAGGTTCCCTCTATAAAGACCACCGCCTGGTCAATAATATTCCAATTATCCGCAAAAAGCAGCACAAAGAAAGCTGCTACCACGGAATTCAAGTTCGGCCTGACAATCTTGTTGTATACGGACCACTCACCTGCACCGTCAATCCTTGCCGCCTCATTGCATTCCTTCGGAAAGGCTTTTAGCTGCTGACGCACCAGGAATACACCCAGGGGATGGAACATCGCAGGGAGAATGATTGCCAGATAGCTGTTCCTGATCCCCAGCCACCCTGCCACGATAAAATTAGGCACCAGCAATATCTGGGTCGGCATGAGCATTACGATCAGATAGAGGAAGAATATGACCTCCTTTCCCTTCCAGCGCATTCCCTCAAAGGCATATGCGGTGAGCGGAGCAATCAGGCATTGTCCCAGCAGGATGGGAATAATCAGAATAACAGAGTTCCAGAACAATCTGAAATATTCCGGGCCCTGAGTCAGCAATTGATGATACTGCTCCAGTGTAAACCGGTCCGGAATCAGTCCAAGCCTCACATAATGCAGACCATTGGCTGTAAAATCCGAGGAATTGTTTTCCGTAATCTCATTGGTATACCGGTTGACAATCTCCTCTCCGGGCATAAAGGAATTGACCAGGGTAAAGAATACCGGGAATACTGCTGTCAACGCAGCCAATACAACAATGATTATAATTAGTGCTTTTACCAGCTTTCTCTTCATTCCTTCCCCCTCCTATTGGTAATTGTCCGTCAGCTTCTTCTGGATCCGGTATAGAACCAAAAGTACGATACCGATCACCAGGAACATGAGATATGCCGCACTGGCAAGCTTTTGCATACTCAGCGAAAGGAACTGATTGTTCATATAGTGCTGGAGCATATAAATCTCCGTGGAGGGATATCCTCCATATAATATGTACACTTCCTTAAATACACGAAAGGAATTAACGATGGACATCAAAAGAACAACAAAGGTAGTGGGAGAAAGATAAATTAATGTAACACGGAAGAACTTGGATATCGCACCTCCGCCTTCTATCTCCATCAATTCATAATAGCTTCTGGGAATCCAGTTCAATCCCGACCAGAAAAGCACCACATTATAGCTGACATTCTTCCAGAGGAATATTACAACCAATATTCCCATCTTCCATTGATGATCTGCCGTCCACTGATAGGACAGCCCGAGCCTCAGTAAAAGCTCATTCCAGAGTCCGTTATTTTCAAACAAAACCTTCCAGAAAAATACGATAGTGCCCGACGGAACAATAAGAGGAAGTAAAATGATAATCGTTGCCATCATTCTTCCCCTCGTCAGTTTCTGAAGACAGATAGCCACAAGCAGCGCAACTATCATTCCCAAGGGCACCGCCATTCCGATAAACCTTACGGTATTACCCGACGCTTTCAGGAACAGGTCGTTCTTCAGCGCAGCGACAAAATTATCAAGGCCCACAAAGTTTCTGCTGCCCAGGTTATCGATTAGCGAATAATAAAAAGAATAAAGAAATGGGATACAATAAAAAAGCATTACCCCAGTTAAGCTGGGTAACAAGAATAGCCAATACAGATACGACGATTTTCGTTTCATTTTGTACTCCCCCTTAGGATAGATGAACGTTAAAACAACCTTGAAGTTTATTCTCAATCGAGCACCCCATTCCTTTTGTACATATTCTTTTTTTAATGGATTTCTTGAATTAATATCATCTGCAAAGGTATTTCTTTTACTCCTTCAAATAAATCTCCGCCCTCTCCTGTATCTGTTTGGCACACTCCTCCGCAGTCATTCTTCCACCATAAAATTCAGCTGTAATTTTTTTGATTTCTTCATAAAGCAAAGAAGATTCACCAAAAAAACCTATTGTATTTAATTTAGAATTCCATCCGTCAATCGTATGGACAGCCTCTTCCCGCCCATCGCCAAATACACTCTCTAAGCATTTTAGTGTATTATTTCTATTAATGGGCATTCCTATGATCTTCCAGGCTCCTGAATCCTGCAGTAGTTCCAAAGGCTTCTCTTCAATAGAAAAGCGAATAAATTTCCATGCTAATTCCTTATTCTTCGAGGTGGATGGAATTGCTAAGGCTTTATAAGGGAGATAATAATAATCCCCATTGGAAACAGACAACGGTATCGGGGACGTGAGATTGGATGGATGTTCATAAAATACCTTCACATTCTCTTTATTGGTGTAATCAGAAGCGATCAGAAGGCAAAGATCATTTTCCTCTGCCCTGTCCCAATAATCCCATCCATAAAAACGACTTCCTGCAATCTCTACCTCCCGTTCCGAGGGCCAATCAATTCTTTTCATCTCATTCAGAAACTCAACAAACTCCGGTGACTGAAAGCTTACCCTGCCATGTTTCACATCAAAATACCTTGTATATTCTGCTCCTTCTAAGTTCATCAAACAACGATACTGTGCCATGATCAGCTTATCATTATTGGGGGCGATTTTATGAAACAGATCCGTGAGTTCCTTATAATTCACAGAAGCCCCCTGCGGCTCTTTTATTTGATGGTCCTCCAGCAATGTTTTATTGAAGCGGACTAGGTATTCGAGAAAGCTTCCCGGCATTACCCACAGCTTGCCATCCTGTTCCATTCCTTCAAAGATATTGGTATAATAGTCCTCTTTCCGAAACTCCGGGTCGTTTTCCATAAAAGGGTATAGGTCTTCTAAAAGATTATTTTCCCCATATTTTCTGTATGGTAATCCGCTCGGATCAATAACATCTCCTGCCGTTCCACTCATTAAATCAACAGGTACATTCATTGCATACTCCAAATACAATGCATTCTCACTGTTTGATCCATGGCTAAAAGTTACCTTGACATTAGGATACTTCTTGTTAAATGCTTGAACCAACCAGTCATACATCAGGGGATGAGCATAAAACATCAGTTCTCCCTCTATCTCATCAATCTCCCCCTGTTCATCCCTTCCGGTATCCTCAATACCGGAGCCGTCAGCATTTCGCATTAGATTTTCCGGCTCGCTTGTATAGAGTTGATAGATCTCTTCATTTTGCCTCTGACAGCTGGTAAGGAATACTAATATCAGACATAGTATTATGGAAACAGCTTTAAATCTTATCTTCAAGCAATCACCCCATTGTACAATAATTTTACATATAAAAATGCCTTTAGCCTTATTCCTTCAGATAAATCTCCGCCCTCTCCTGTGCCTGTCTGGCACACTCCTCCGCTGTCATTCTTCCTCCATAAAATTCATCCGTAATTTTTCTGATTTCATCATACAACACATAGCTATGGCTCAGGAAGTTTGCTTCATTTCTTTCTGAATTCCATTGGTCAATCATTTGAATTGCTTCTTCTTTTCCTTCTCCAAATGCGCTTTCCAACATCTTCAAGGTATTCCTTCTGTTGATCGGATATCCGCTTAACAGCCAGTTATCGTTGCCATTCAGAACTTCTGCTGGCTTTTCCTCAATACAAAATCGGATAAACTTCCAAGCCAGGTCTTTATTTTTTGAGGAGGAGGATATTGACAAAACCCTATCCGGAGACATAAATTCCTTGTCGCCATTTGTCGAAGATAAGGGGATCGGAAGAGTTAGATTCGACGGATGCTCATAAAACAACCTGGAATTTCGCTCCTTTTGATACAAAGAAGCAACAAAAACACAGAGATCATTCTCATCCAAGCTAGCCCAAGCCTCTTCCATGGAAATGAATAGTCTTTTCCGCTCTTCCTCCGAGGGCCACTGAATACTTTTTGTTTCATTTAAAAACTCTATGTATTCCTGGGAATTGAAATCAGCTGTTCCGTTCCTTTCATCTAAAAACCTGCAATATTCACTTTCCTCAAGAATGAGGCGATCAAAGTAATGCGTCAGAATGAGTTTGTCATTACCGGGAGCAATCCTATGATAAATGTTAAGGATATCCTTATAATTGATTGATTTCATTTCTGCTATTTCTATTCGGTTTTTCTCCAGCAAAGTTTGGCTAAATCGTACACTCTTATTAAAAAAGCTCATTGGTATTCCATATAGCTCATCCTTGTACTCAATTGCCTCAAATATGTTGGTGTAATAATCCTCCTGCTGAAAATTTGGATCCTCTTCCATATAAGGATATAAATCCTCTAAAAGATTATTCCTGGCATACCGAATATAAGGAAGGTCAGCCAAATCAATAATGTCTCCTGCTGTTCCACTCATTAAATCAACCGAAACCTTTGCCGGATAATCAGATGCTGTAGGGTAGTATTCCATCTGCCCGTTCACAGAAACCTGTATATTGGGATACTTTTTATTGAACTCCTTAATTATCCATCCGAAGAAACTAACTCTTTGAGGATGCCAGACATAGACAGTCAGCTCCCCCGTGGTCTCGTCAATCACCTCCGGCTCATCCTCCCCTGCAGTGTCTGCATCTGAGGTTTCTATGTTTTTCATCATATTTTCCGTTTCACTTGTGTAATACCGATAAATTTCTTCGCTTTGCCTCTGGCAGCCAGAAAGCAATGCCAATATTATAAAGGATAGGATACCGATCCTTATATTATAGTTCTTCAATTCATCGCCTCCCCGCCCATATTATTCCTTTCCATATTATATTAGCTCAATTTACATATATAGTCAATATTAATAGTTACAATTCAGCTTTTTCAACTTATTTTAACAAATTTATCATTATAAACACTTTCTTTTCAGAATACTTCAATAATACATCTTTTACAATATCTCTAAAATAAAGAATGCATTTGCGGACTTTTTACGCTGTCTCAAGTTGTCATCGTGCAACCTCTGCCGTATGCATAGGGTGCATTCTCTCCCAAGGAATCAAAAAGATAGTGCAGGAGGAAATTCCTGCACTATCTCTGTATTATCTTATATTACTGCTGATTCGTTTCTATCCATCACCAGAAGATACTTCCTCTTCCTGCGTATTACATCATGCCCATTCCGCCGGCACCTGCAGGCATTGCGGGTTCGTTGGATTTGATATTGGCAACTACGGACTCAGTTGTCAGTAAGGTAGAAGCAACACTGGTTGCATTCTGAAGAGCACTTCTGGTAACCTTGGTGGGATCCAGGATTCCGTCTTCCACCATATCAATATATTCTTCGGTCAATACATTGAAGCCAACTCCTGACTTGCTTTCCTTAACCTTGCTGATTACAACCGCACCTTCCAGGCCGGCATTGTATACGATGCTGTATAAAGGAGACTCAAGAGCCTTTAAGATGATATTGGCACCGGTCTTCTCATCGCCATGCAGGGACTTTGCAAACTCTGCAACATCCTTGGATGCGTGGATATAAGCGGAACCGCCGCCTGCAACAATTCCTTCTTCCACTGCTGCTCTTGTAGCAGCAAGGGCATCTTCCATGCGGAGCTTATTCTCCTTCATCTCTGTCTCGGTAGCGGCACCAACACGGATTACGGCTACGCCGCCTGCCAGCTTGGCAAGTCTTTCCTGCAATTTCTCTTTGTCGAACTCTGAAGTGGTTTCTTCAATCTGAGCCTTAATCTGAACAATTCTCTGGCTGATTTCGTTCTTGTCGCCTTCACCGTCTACAATGATGGTATTTTCCTTCTGAACCTTAACACTCTTAGCGCGGCCTAACTGCTCCAGAGTTGCTTCCTTCAGGTCAAGACCAAGTTCGTCGGAGATTACGGTACCGCCGGTTAAGATTGCGATATCCTGAAGCATAGCCTTTCTTCTGTCACCGTAGCCGGGAGCCTTAACTGCTACCGCGGTAAAGGTGCCTCTTAATTTATTGAGAACCAGGGTGGTGAGAGCTTCGCCCTCAACATCCTCAGCGATAATAAGTAATCTTGCGCCGGTCTGAACGATCTGCTCAAGCACAGGAAGGATTTCCTGAATATTGGAGATCTTCTTGTCGGTGATCAGGATATAAGGATTTTCCAGGTTGGCTTCCATTTTATCCATATCAGTGCACATGTATGCGGATACATAGCCACGGTCGAACTGCATACCTTCTACCAGATCAAGCTCTGTCTTCATGGTCTTGGACTCTTCGATGGTAATAACACCGTCGTTGGATACCTTCTCCATCGCATCGGCAACTAACTGTCCAACTTCATCATCACCGGCAGAAATAGCGGCAACTCTTGCAATCTGCTCCTTGCCCTTTAAGGTGGAGCTCATTTTTAAGATGGAATCAACAGCAACCTCAGTCGCCTTCTTCATACCTCTTCTTAATATAATGGGATTCGCACCTGCTGCCAGGTTCTTGATTCCTTCTGAAATCATCGCCTGAGCAAGAACTGTAGCGGTAGTTGTACCGTCACCAGCTACATCATTTGTCTTCGTAGCTACTTCCTTTACCAACTGTGCTCCCATATTCTCAAAGGGATCTTCTAATTCAATTTCCTTAGCGATGGTAACACCGTCATTGGTAATCAGGGGTGAACCGAAGGATTTATCGAGAACAACATTTCTTCCCTTGGGCCCAAGGGTAACTTTTACTGTATCTGCTAATTTATTTGCACCAACCTCAAGGGCTGCTCTGGCTTCTGCGCCGTATTTAATTTCCTTTGCCATGGTAATTATCTCTCCTTTTCTTAGTCTTCTACGACTGCAACGATATCGTTCTGCTTAACGATGATGAATTCCTCATCTTCAAGCTTCACTTCTGTTCCAGCATATTTTGAATAAATAACCTTGTCACCGGCCTTAACCTGCATCGTTACTTCTTTCCCGTCTACGATTCCGCCGGGACCTACGGCGATAACCTGAGCCTGCTGGGGCTTTTCCTTCGCCTGACCCGGTAATACGATACCGGATTTTGTGGTTTCTTCCGCAACCAGCTGCTTTAATACTACCTTATCTCCCAATGGTACAAGTTTCATTTGATAATTCCTCCTTTAATAATTAATTCGAGTAATTCTAATGGATTACTTTTAGAGATTATTAGCACTCCATGTTGTTGAGTGCTAACCTGATTAATATATTAGTAAATTTGCCTTTAATATGCAACTTGCTTTCCTTTAAAATACCGCAGCAAATTTAATAATTTCTCACTTTTTCTTACGCTTGCTCTCTTTATCTCATTTTTTCTATTTTTTATGATTTGTCAGCCCGAATTTCTTCCGAAAGCAGGTCCAAAATCGCCCCATGCCCACAGGAAAAGGGGATACTGTAGGAGAATATCGGATATACCCTACAATAGCCCCTGAAAAGCTTCTCACCATATTACTTAGTATATTCATAGATAGGAATTATATACCATGCCCCACGTAAGCATCCATGGTACCAGCGCTCTGCAACCTATATACATGGCGCCTGTCTTCCTATTATTAAGGTGATACGATACTATTGGTCTTTTGCATCGCTCTGGGCAAGGCGTCCTTGGCATTCTTCCAGGGTTCTTCTGCATAACGGTAATCAAATTTATTGATGAACCATTCCACATCATCCCGGACCCGCCCCATATTCTCAAGATAGAGCCGGTTTAACATCTGGAGAAAACCGTTTAACTCATCCCCGTTCAGGTATTTCGGTGCGGTACTGTACAGCACCTTATAATGTCCGGTGCAAAATCCCTTTGAGCCCTTGAATTTATCGCGAAAAGCTTCTTCCGTATGATAGAGATGGAAAATGGTTGCCACATAGCGGTCAAAGGTATTGTTTATCTTATCACATACAAAACAGTTCTGCTCCAACTCATTCAAATAGTGGACCACCCCCGGCGTCTCACTCTTCTTTCGAAACAGGGAGGGTGCCGCCTGCTTTGTTCCCGAAGCAGAAAGCTTCTCTATATCAGCAACGAGCTTATCCATATGGGTTTTCAAAATCAATGCCAGGCCAAGCCGGTTCTGGTTCTTATATAACAGCTCCAGATGCTTTTCACAAAAGCCCAGACGTGAGGTTGCCTCCCGGATATCATCCTCCATATAACTGGGACCCATGGTGAATTCTATTGCATTGGTCTCCAGGCTCTTGTGCATGAAACAAAGCGGACACTCTGTGTCCGAAGCAAATGCCTCATTTACCGGTATTGTATAAAGTTTTTCCTTCAATGTTTTGTCCCGCCTTTAAACAGATTTATCATCCTTGAGCTGGTCCTTGATGTCTCTTGCTTTTTGCTTAATACGTTCATTGGCCTCCCTGGAAGTCAGAACCTTGGATACCCAGCGCCCGGACTCATCGTATTTACCGATCTTTCTGGACAACTCCGCCATAAGCAGTGTTATGGTGATCTCATCCATGCCGCACATAGGGAAATTCTCCTTGCTGAAAGCCTCCTCGAAACCGATGTAAGCCTTCGAAATAAAATCCAGCTCTTCCCTTTCCATCTCTGCTATCTGCTTCTGATAATCCGGTGTGTTCTTGGATAAGGCTTCCGCTTTTCCTCTGAGAATCCATGCGGTCTTAAGGCAGGTATAAGCACGTTCTGATGTCTTGGCCTTTTTCACAATGGAGTTCACCAATGCCAGCTTATGCCGCATCAGGGCATCGTCATAAGTAAATATGCCCTCTGCCTCTTTAATCCCTTTGAAGTTAGAAGAGATATTGTTCTTTATCAGAACCGCCTGCGAATTGGTTACATACTTGAAGAAACGGTTCAATGCGGCAAAACCGCAATGAGGACATATGATCGCATCGTATTTGAGGGGATCCATATATTGATATACCGGCCTTAAGTCGGAATCAAGGCTCAACAGCTTCACTTTCCCCGACTTCACCATCTTGGACTTAAATTCCTCATCGCATACCGGACAGGCAAAGGTTTTATCAAATATCGCATCTTCCTCCGAAAATAACGGCTTATCGTTCTCTGCAGATCTCTCTGTGGTTTGCTTTTCCTTCTCGTCATAAATATCCATTCCTGACAGATTATTCAGACCAAAGGCCTCTAATCCTGAAAATAAATTTGCCAACGCTTTATCCCCTTTCTCTTACGCTTCTTTGATTATTCCGGCTTGTATGAACTCTTAAGCGATACGATACGGTTAAATACCGGTGCTTCCGGTGTGGAATCCTTACTGTCCAGACAAAAGAAGCCCTGTCTCAAGAATTGGAAGCTCTCCGGCGCCTTTGCACCTGCAATACTGGGTTCAATATAACATTCCTTTAATATGCTGAGAGAGTTAGGGTTTAAATTAAGACTTCCATCTTCATTATACACACCCTTTTCTTCATCAACTATATTCTCGTAGAGACGAACCTCTGCCTTGACCGCGGTTTCTGCCGCAACCCAGTGAATGGTTCCTTTTACCTTCCTTCCGGTAAAGCCGGAGCCGCTCCGGGTCTCCGGGTCATAGGTGCAATGCACTTCGGTTACCCTGCCGTTCTCATCGGTAACATAATCCTGGCAAGTTACAAAATAGGCATTCATCAGGCGCACCTCATTGCCGGGGTAGAGTCTGAAATATTTTTTGGGAGGCTCTATCATAAAGTCATCTCTTTCTATATAAAGCTCTCTGCCAAACGGAAGTTGTCTGACTCCCATTGCCTCATTTTCCTGGTTATTGGGCGCCTCCAGATATTCCAGCTGTCCTTCCGGATAGTTTGTTATAATTAGCTTGATCGGATCCAACACCGCCATGATCCTTGGTTTCTTTAACTTCAGATCCTCACGAATGCAATATTCCAGCATAGCATAATCCACTGAGCTATGGCTCTTGGATACGCCGCACAGTTCCATGAACATCTGAATGGATTCCGGAGTAAAGCCTCTTCGCCTTAAGGCACTGATGGATACCAGTCTGGGATCATCCCAGCCGTCGACAATTCCTTCCTCAACCAGCTTCTTGATATAGCGCTTACCGGTGATCACATTGGTGAGATACATTTTGGCAAACTCGATTTGCTTCGGCGGACATTCATATTCCAATTCCCTTACCACCCAGTCATAGAGAGGGCGGTGGTCCTCGAATTCCAGAGTACAGATGGAATGGGTGATTCCCTCAATGGCATCCTCAATGGGATGGGCAAAATCATACATCGGATAGATGCACCACCTGTCTCCGGTATTGTGGTGGGATACTCTGGCCACACGATAAATAACCGGGTCTCTCATATTAATATTGGGAGATGCCATATCAATCTTGGCGCGAAGAACCTTGGAGCCGTCCGGGAATTTGCCTTCCTTCATGTCCTCAAACAGCCGCATATTCTCCTCTATGCTGCGGTCACGATACGGGCTGTTCTTTCCGGGTTCGGTCAGGGTTCCGCGGTATTCTCTGATCTGCTCTGCGGTAAGATCGCATACAAAGGCCTTACCCTTTTCAATCAGCTTAACCGCTGCCTCATACATTTGCTCAAAGTAATCGGAAGCAAAAAACAGGCGGTTCTCAAAATCACCACCTACCCACTTGACGTCCTCTATAATGGAATCTACAAATTCTGTTTTTTCTTTGGTCGGATTGGTATCATCAAATCGGAGATTGAACTTTCCGCCATATTTTTGGGCTAAGCCATAATTCAGAAGGATGGATTTAGCATGTCCGATATGAAGATATCCGTTGGGCTCCGGAGGAAACCTGGTTACAATCCCCTTCACTTTGCCTTCTTCCAGATCCTTATCAATAATCAATTCAATAAAATTTTTAGAAACCGCTTCGACCGTAGTTGTCTGCGGCTCCATTCCCTCTATTCTGTCCTTGTTTTCCATGAAAAACCTCCCGGTTAATAATATATCCACTATCACTATTGGTCCGATCTCCGCTAAAGCGGATGCTCGGAATCTGCGAACGTCTCCCAACCATTTCGCTGTTATCTCCGTGGGTGCCAGAACACCCGATGGGATAAAGAAATCCATCTTTTGTAAGGTTATATACAGATATGTTATATGATACCACAATTAACCTTAAGTTAAAAGTATAAAATCTCAAAAAAAGAGTGTCCCAACGCATCCTGCCCGGACCACTCTTTTCTTATCATACCTATGTATTTATTTGGTGCGGAAAAAAATGTGATCATCCACGATCTTATAGCTGGAATACTTCTTCTTGATACTGCTCTTGCTTCTCTTATTCTGGAAGCACAAATAATCCCCGATATTATTGCTTCCGGTCAACGCTGCTTTCGCCGCCTTGATCGCCCTATTCATTGCTTTCTTCTGGTACTCTGCATTGGAACCGGTGAATTTACGGCTGTCATAAAGCTTTAATGCCTTGTCCAGCACGCTCTCACCTGATTTATTCTTAATGGTGACCGCGAATTGAACAGACCATTTGTTATCATAGATTACTTCCTTGATTGTATTCGCATGGGAGTAAGCATCGCTTTTCGCTCTGTTCAGCACAACATTGGCAACCGCCAGCATACCGTTATAATTCTGGCTTCCTGCCTCTGAATATACCAGACAGGCCAGTAAACGCAGATCGCTTTCGGAATAGGAAGGCTTCTGAACAGCCAACGTTTCCTCTTCTTCCGGTTTTTCTATCTCTTCTTCGGCTTCCTCTTCAGAGACATCTTCAACTGCTTCTTCTATCGCCTCTTCCGTATCCTCTTTTGTGCCGGGAGCCTCGTAGCAAATCTTTCCCTGCTCATCCAGATAATACCCTTCCTGAAGAAGAAGGTCCATGTCCTCCTCTTCCGCCTCATTCTGCAAGGAGGCATCCGATGCTTGTCTATTCACACTCTTATCCGTACTCAATGTACCTTCAGAATCTTCTGTCGCATCCTGTGTTGCCGCAGCAGCATCTAATTCGGATGCATATGCAGCAGCATTGAAACTGACTGTAAACAGTAACGCAACAATCATTGCAGTCAGAAGTTTTACTGATGATCTCATAAATAATCTCCTTAAATGTTACATTTTTGGGATATTTTTTAATTTCTGTTAATAATTACTTAATAAGTATATCACAAAGTATTAAAAAATCAACCCCTGAATTTCTTGAGTTTCCGTAGTTTTATCCACAGTACCCTTATTTCATGGGTATTGTAATAAACAACTTTAAGAAAATGCCCAAAAACAAAGAATCCCTTTACTTTTTGTAGTAGAATTAAGATGACTAGTCAA
>JAFAGA010000052.1 GCA_023423045.1 Bacillota bacterium
TGTGTAGGAACTTCAATTATACACGAAAATAGGGGGTCATTGTTTTTTTGTTTCAAAAAGCTCTGTAACCCTTGAAAAATAAAGGGTTCAAATAAAAAATCAGTGTAAAATACTTTACACAAACGAATACACTATAGGAGGTAACCATATGTATTATTCAATAAAATATCCGTCACCCCTGGGAATAATTACACTCGCAAGTGATGGAAGCAGTCTTGCCGGCTTGTGGATTGAGGGACAAAAATATCACGGAGCCACAATACCCGAAGCTATGGCAGAAAATAACCCTCTGCCTGTCTTTGACACAGCAAAAAGATGGCTGGATCGATACTTTGCCGGCGAAAAGCCCGGTATCTCTGAATTACCGTTAGCTCCTGCCGGCGGTGACTTTCGTCAAGAGGTATGGAAGATCTTATGTGAAATACCCTACGGCGAAGTTATCACCTATGGCGGCATTGCCAAAAAAATGGCCGCAAAAATGAACAGGGAGAGCATGTCCAGTCAAGCGGTTGGCGGGGCGGTGGGGCATAACCCCATCTCTATTATTATCCCCTGTCACCGGGTTGTTGGTTCAAACGGCAGCTTGACAGGATACGCCGGGGGACTCTCTACAAAAATAAGACTGCTTGAATTAGAGGGGGTCGATATGTCCCGGCTGTTTGTGCCTGCAAAAGGCACAGCGCTCTAGTCTCGCTGGCAGGGTGGTGACAGGTGAAGCAGATGAACGAAAAGAAGTATTTTGAATATGGGACAAAAGAAATAGAATATTTGAAGTTAAGGGATGCGGCATTAAGTAAAGCAATCGATGAAATCGGACCTCTATACCGCCAAATTATTCCAGATATGTTTATGGCGCTGGTTAACTCCATTATTGGACAGCAAATCTCTACGAAAGCGCAGGAAACGGTGTGGGCCCGCTTTCAAGCTTTGTTTGGGCCTGTGACCCCCGAGCATATTGGTTCCATCTCTGCCGAGGAATTACAAAAATGCGGGATATCCATGAAAAAAGCGTCTTATATCAAGGAAATTGCAGACAATATATTAGACGGAGTATTGGACCCGGCAGAGCTTCAAGCAATGTCTGATGCAGATGTATGCAAGAGATTAAGCCAGATAAAAGGCGTTGGTGTCTGGACCGCGGAGATGCTGATGATATTCTCTATGCAGCGGATGGATATTATCAGCTGGAACGATATGGCAATCCTGCGAGGGTTGCGGATGCTGTACCGTCATAGAGAGATTACACCGAAGCTGTTCGAAAAGTATAGAAAGAGATATTCCCCCTATGCAACAGTTGCAAGCCTTTATTTATGGCAAATTTCACACGGCGCATGTGCCGGACTTGTAGATAATGCACCCAAGACCGGCAAGAAGAAAAAGAAAGGTTAAATCAAAAACATATTTGAACCTTATACTTCAGGTCATGGCTTCCCGCCATGACCTGATTTTTATGCTAAAAGCATGCGCATCTTCAGCTATGCCGCCATTCCCGCCATCCGTTTTATGCTTTTCACACTTGACAGTCCATTATCATACCATGGAAACAGAGAAAACCTTTATCTCTAACGGGATTTTTTTCTGAAAAGGGGGCTATGATGATTACAAACAGCGAACTCACAGCTATGAGCCAACAAAATATTGAGACAGTAAACAGGAATGAACTGGTGGAGTTATCCGCCATTCAGATACAACAGAATTTGCCCCAGGAGGAAAAGATATCGGACTTCCTGAGGCAGATAAAAAACCCATACTGCTTTCTATGCGGTGATGTATCCGTGAAAGTGTGCTTTACCGATAACGGCCCAAAACTTGGCGAAGCTCTGGAAAAATATTTTATTCGTATAAAGCAGGGCTGATATCACCAACCACCTACACAACCGTATTGTGGATACGCGGGATTGGAGGCGCGATGGCACGCATACGAAAATATCAAACAGACGAAAAACCTGAGTCAAGGAAGATCGTTTGGTATATTGCACTTTATATCCGCCTTTCTAAGGATGATGGTAATGATGAAAGTCTCAGTGTAACCAATCAGAAAAAAATTCTTATAGAATATGTGGAAAATTTTTTTCGGGATGATTATATCATTGTTGACTATTATACAGACGACGGAAGAACGGGTACGGACCAGGACCGTCCTGCTTTTCAGCGTATGGTACATGATGTGGAAGCCGGAAAAGTCAACTGCATTATCTGCAAAAATCTGGCCCGCGCTTTCCGCAACTATGCAGATCAGGACTACTTTTTGGAGAACTTCTTTGCCTTGCACAGCACCCGCTTCATTACACTTGGGGAGCCAAAGGTGGATACCTACCTGAATCCTGAAGTAGTCAACGGTATGGAAGTTCCTATCAGCGGGCTGATGAATGACCGCTTCGCCTATGCAACTTCAAGCAGCGTACGGCGAACCTTTGACACCAAACGCCGCAATGGAGAGTTTATCGGCGCGTTTGCCCCATATGGATATGAAAAACATCCCTCTGATAAAAACTCTCTTGTCATTGATGAAGAAGCAGCGCAGGTTGTAAGGAATATTTTTCAGTGGTTTGTATATGGAGACGGGACTTCCGAAAAGGGGCTCAGCAAAGAAGGTATTGCGCGCAAACTCAACGAAATGAGCATCCCCAACCCAACACTGTATAAAGTCAAAAAGGGATACCGTTATAAAAATCCCCACGCCAGGGAAAATGACGGTCTCTGGATGGGAAGTTCCATTTCAAGACTTCTAAAAAACAAAGTATATATCGGAATAATGGTACAGGGCAAGCAGCGGGTTATCAGCTACAAAGTGCATAATATAGTCAACGTTCCTGAAGAAGAATGGTATCAGGTGAACAATACCCATGAGGCAATCGTACCTTTGGAGCTTTTTGAAAAAGCCTGTGAGCTTAATTCAAAAGATACACGAACTGCACCGGGCAAAACAGAGAATTATCTGTTTTCCGGTTTCCTCAAATGCGCAGATTGCGGTAAATCCATGACCCGCAGGGCTTCAAACGGATTCGTGTATTACAACTGCTCCACTTATAAGAGAAAATCCAAAGATAAGTGCACCAAGCACACAATGCGGCTTGATGTGCTGGAAAAGACAATTTTACTTGCGATTCAAAAGCAGATTGAGCTTACAGAGAATCTGGAGGAAGTTCTTAACAACATACGCCAGGCACCCGTGATACAGACAAAGTCCGCACACCTGAGACAGCATTTGAGGCTCCGCAAGCAAGAGCTTCAAAAAACAGAGAAGTTAATCTCCGGTCTTTATACGGATTGGAAAAATGGAGATCTTACCGGCGGACAATACAGGAAGTTAAAGGAAAAGTTTGAACAGCAAGAAATACAGTTAAGAGAGGCCATTCAACATATTCAAAATGAAATAGGAACAATGGAAAGGAGTATTCCCACCGAAGACCCGTATCTTCAAACATTCCTGAAGCATAAAAATATCCGGGAACTTACTCAAGGGATATTGCTGGAGTTGGTGAACACCATTCTAATCCATGAGAACGGCGGAATTACAATACAATTCAAGTTAGAAGACCAGTATAAACGTATTATAGACTCCATTGAGAACAATAAATATACCTTAACCATTACAGAGAATAAAGTAGGCTCATTTTAGCCGAAAAAAGTTTCTCTATATTTTAACCGAAGCCCTTGAGCATAAATGTTCGCCTCCACCGGTCCTGTCGGACCCGCCGGATGTCCCGGCCCTACCGGCCCAAGAGGTGCTACCGGTTCCACTGGCGCTACCGGTGCTATTGGCCCTGCCGGATGCCCCGGTCCCACTGGTTCTACAGCTCCCGTTATTTGAGGAAAATTTTCCTCATAGGACAATCTGCGCAATTCATATACATAAAAAAGAGGAGGTGATTATGATTGCAGAAGCGTATTCCTATTACAGAGTTGGCAAGCGTGGACATCGAAACCGTAAACAAAGCTGATTTAGTTGACGTAAGTGGCTTTACCTTTGATAATACCGTGCCGCAGGAAGAGCGGGCGGCACATATTGTGGCGGCAGTCAAAAATCCTTACTGTTTTCGTGTGGGAGATTTGGGAGTAAAGCTGGAGTTTCCGGAGAATGCTCCCCCGTTACAGGATGTGTTTGCCGAATTCCTGAAACGGGAGAAGAGTGGTCTGTAGAGTCAGTTTTCCGAGATTTATCATGTACATAAAAGGGGGAAGGCATGGGACGAACAAAAAACAGGAGTTTTGAGAAAGCTCCTCCGCAAATTGTCCGCTGGAAGCTTGGCGCATATATCCGCTTATCCAAAGAGGACTTAAACCGCAAAAAGGATGACAGCAACAGCGTTGCCAATCAGAAAGCGCTGCTTAACGATTACTGTCAACAGCATATAGACGATTTTGAAAGTGTAGAGCCGCCTTATGTTGATGACGGCTGCACCGGCACAGATACCAACCGTGAGGGCTTTCAAAAGCTGCTGTCCGATATATACGCTAAAAAGGTCAACTGTGTAATTGTCAAAGACCTCTCCCGGCTCTCCCGTAATTACACCGACGCAGGAAGCTTGATCGAAAATCTGTTTGTACAGATGAATATACGGTTCATTAGCCTGGCAGAGGGAATTGACAGCTATCGCAATCCCGACAGCATCTCCAATCTCATTGTACCGATTACCAATGTGATCAATGACAATTTCTGTTATCAGACCTCCAAGAAGATACGTCAGGTATTTGATTACAAGCGGCGCAAGGGTGAGTTTATTGGTGGTTTTGCAGCATATGGCTATATGAAAAATCCTGAAAACAAAAACGCTTTAATCGTTGACGAGGAAGCTGCTGCGGTTGTAAAAAGCATCTACGGATGGTTTTTGGACGGTATGAGCAAAAACGCCGTTGTACGCCGTCTCAATGACCACGGCATCTTGTGTCCGTCCGAGTACAAGAGAAGCAAGGGGCTTCTTTATCAGCACCCAAGTGGTATGACAAGACCAATGTGGAGCGCTAAGACGGTCAACGACATTTTGAAAAACCGCCTCTATGTCGGGGATATGGTACAGGGCCGCCAGCGCATGAAAAGCTATAAGATTCATACACAGGAGCCGGTCCCCGAAAGCGAGTGGTATATCGTTGAGAATACCCATGAGGGAATCATAGACCGACCCGCATTTGAAAAAGTACAGGAGCTGTTAAAGCGTGATACCCGCACCGCTCCGCAGGAAAAACAACTCTATCTGTTTAGCGGCTTTCTGCGTTGTGCTGATTGCGGCAAGGCGATGAGCCGCAGCCAAGTAAAAGGTACCGTGTACTACTACTGCCGCACTTATAAGAATCAGTCAAAAACAGCTTGCACCAAACATTCCACTCAGCATAAGCTGCTTGAAGCGGCGGTACGGTATGCTATTCAGCAGCAGATATATCTTGCCGTACACTATGCCAACACGTTAGAATACATCAGCATGGCTCCGCTTCAAAAAAGCCAATCAATACGGATTCAAGCCTTGATTACAGCCAAAGAAAGAGAACGAGCAAGAGTCATGCGCTACAAGCAATCCATTTATCAGGATTGGAAGGACGGTGAAATCACCCACAGCGACTACCGCCATATGCGTGAAGAGTATGATCGGCAGATAATCACATTAGGCGAGGTTTTGCAAAACCTCAGCACAGAACTAGAAGACTTCCAAAACGTCATCCACACCGAAAATCCTTATCTGGCAGTATTTAAGAAGCTTCAAAATATCGACCGGCTGACAAGAGCAATTCTGATTGAGCTTATAGACCATATTAAGGTACATGAGAATGGCCGCATCAGCATAAAATTTAAGATTGCCGACCAGCTGCACCAGACAATGAATTGTATCAAATCTAACATCCAGTCAGAAGCAGTTTAGATGAATCGCATTGCTATGGAACATAAAGAGCCGTCGGCATATGCCGGCGGCCCCTTTAAGAAAAATAACACTTTTATTTATTAACGACTTTCTTTGCCAGCTCACCGCCCAGCATAGGGATGAAGGCCAGCACAAAAGCAACCACGATCTCGTCCAGAATCAAAGGTACGGTGCTGAAAACAGGATTCAGGAACGGAACATAGATGGTGGCAATCAGGAAGATGACCGAGAAGAGCACACACTTATTAAGATAGCTGTTCTCAAAAACCTTCATGCGGAAGACAGAGGTCTTCTCGGAGCGGGCCGAGTAGGCACGCAGCAGCTCGCCTAAAACCAGAGTGAGGAAAGCACAGGTGCGGGCCACTTCCAGATCGTTGTGCACATAGAGGCCATACAGGAAGGAGCCCAGAGTGCCAACCGCTAAGAAAACACTCTGAATACCAACGGCAATGCTCATCTTTCGATCCACGATAGGCTCGGCAGGGTCACGGGGAGGGCGGTTCATAACACCGGCCTCTTCCTTCTCCATGCCCAGAGCAAAGGCGGGGAAAGCGTCGGTAATCAGGTTGATGGCCAGCAGCTGGATCGCTACCAGAGGCACGGGGAGATTACCCACCATAGCCAGGAAGATAACAAGGATTTCACCGATGTTGCAGGAGAGGAGGAAGCCTACCACCTTGCGGATGTTGCTATATATGGTACGACCCTCGGACACAGCCTTAACGATGCTGGCAAAGTTATCGTCGGTGAGGATCATGTCGGCCGCTTCCTTAGAAACGTCGGTACCGGTGATGCCCATGGCGATACCGATGTCGGCGTGCTTGAGAGAGGGTGCATCGTTGACACCGTCGCCGGTCATAGCGGCAATGTTGCCGTTGGCGCGCACAGCATCCACCAGACGCACCTTATGCTCGGGGGAAACACGGGCGAAGACATTGGTCGTCTTTACGCACTCCCTGAGCTGTGAATCATCCATCTCGGAGATGGCGCGACCCTCGACAGCTACAGCCTCACCCTCCACGATACCCAGTTGGCGGCCAATGGCGGTGGCAGTGATCTTGTGGTCTCCGGTAATCATCTTAACCTGGATACCGGCCTTCTTACATACGTCGATGGCGGCCTTTGCCTCCTCACGGGGCGGATCAATCATGCCCACCAGACCGGTGAAGATCAGGTCGTTCTCCGACTCGAAGGAGGTATCCACCGCGCTCATCTCACGGTAGGCCGACCCGATGACACGCAGAGCCGACTCAGCAAAGTTCTGGTTGACCGAGAGAATTTCCTGACGCTTCTCGTCGGTAAGAGCCTCTACCTTACCGCCAAGATCAATGGAGATACAGCGGCGCAGCAGCTCATCGGGCGCACCTTTGGTGTACATGATGGTCTTTCCGCCGATGCTGTGGAAGGTGGACATGAGCTTACGGTCGGAATCGAAGGGAATTTCCTGAAGACGAGGGTACTTTGCCTCCAATTCACCCTTGACGATGCCCGCCTTATGTGCCAGCACCACCATGGCTCCCTCGGTGGGGTCACCCACGATCATTTCCTTGCCGGGGTCGTAAATTGCGTCGTTACAGAGCAGAATGCCTTCCAGAATTTTGCGTACCGCATCGGTGCTTTTGCTTCCGGAAGCGTCGGTGATATCGCCCACAGGGCTGTATCCTGTACCACTTACCTCATAGAGCTCCTTACCGTCATAGATACGTTGAATAGTCATTTTGTTCTGGGTAAGTGTACCGGTCTTGTCCGAGCAGATAACGGTGGTGCTGCCCAGTGTTTCAACTGCACTCAGACGCTTGATAATAGCATTGACCTTGACCATCTTTTGCATACCCATGGCCAGAACCACGGTAACAACCACGGTCAGCCCCTCGGGGATAGCGGCCACGGCCAGAGCCACGGCGTTCATGAAGGACTCAAAAAGATCATCACCGTGCCACCAGCCTAACAGGAAAATAATGCCACAGATGGCAAGACACACGATGCCCAGAGTCTTTCCCAGGCTGTCCAGCTTCTTCTGGAGGGGAGTTGCCTCATCTTCGCTCTCATTGAGCATATTGGCAATATTGCCCATCTGGGTCTTCATGCCGGTTTCGGTGATGATGCCCTTACCGCGCCCATAGGTGATGACGGTGCCCATGTAGGCACAGTTAATGCGGTCACCCAGGCTGGCATCCTCAGGCAGAATCGCTTTGGCGTCCTTCTCTACAGGAACAGACTCACCGGTGAGAGCCGCCTCGTCTATTTTTAGGTTGACCGACTCGATCAGTCGCAGGTCGGCGGGGATATAATCGCCAGCATCCAGAACGACTACGTCGCCGGGAACCACCTCAGAGGAAGCAATCTCGACCACTTGACCGCCACGCAGAACCTTGGCATGAGGGCTTGCCATTTCCCTGAGAGCCTTGAGTGCATTACTGGCCTTGTTTTCCTGGTACACACCCAGGCAGGTATTTAGGATTACGATAGCTAAGATGACGATGCCTTCCAGCGCCTCACCCAAGCCGATAGAGATGATGGCAGCCACCATCAGAATGATGACTAAGAAATCCTTGAGCTGCTCAAGGGCCATCTGTAAAAGACTTTTTTCTTTGCCGCCTTCCAGTCGGTTGGCACCGTACTCCTGGATGCGTTTGGCCGCCTCTTGGCTGGATAGGCCGGCGGAGAGATCCACCTGCAAGTCACGTGCGCTGTCTGAAGCGGTCTGACTAAAATACTGTTTCATGCTACACTCCTTACCTTTTCTTTGATTGTCCGGGCAATTGCATTGGTCCGTGGGCAAATCAAGCTCACAATAAAAGATTTTCCCTTGACATCCGGGCTGTGCGCTCTGCCAAAGCGATGATAATCCCGGGGTGAATTTCTTGCATTATCATCACATTACGCGTATTATATCATTTAATTTATTGTCTGTATAGCCGGGCTTTGCCAAATTTATAGAGTTTTTTTATACCAACAGTCTATGTCTTTCTGAATTTTACATTCTCTGATTTTCCTTAAATAACCACCCCTACTGGGCCCACCGGTCCTGCCGGACCTCCCGGAAAGTGTTCCAAATGCCTGGCCGCTTTTCATGAAGATGAGTTGGATTATTTATGGAGAGCCACTATTCCATTTCCCTGGAAGTGTGATTTTATAGACGGCGACTGCATTAGCTTCCTACCTTCCGATTGCGGTAAAATCCGCCTGGCACCAAATAAGTATTATAACATCTCCTTTTCTGTTAACATTTTATCCGCGGGAAACACAAGGCAAAATCTCGTCATTGGCCTAACCTCTTCCTCCTGCGGACAGGAAACTGATTTATTTACTTATTATAGCCCAAATTATGCGTACTGCCCTTCACCCTTTACCTTATCCTCCGGCAGCTTCCTATTTTCGACCCATGGATACCAGGAGGAGGTATTGCTTTCTCTATCCCTGTTCCATCCCAGCGCCGTTCGGACCGGACAGTCCCATCTGTCGATCCTATGCCAATAATATGAAATCAATGTCAATTAGTAAAGACAGTTAATAATAAGATCGCCCCTAAATTTCAGAGTACCCGAAGACCTGTTCCGTGTTTTCGGGTATTGGGGGGTATGAAAATCAAACAGAGGCAGCTCTGTTTTTGCCGCCCTTTTGTTGAATGCTGAACAGTAGTGCCATGGCCAACAGCAGCAGGCCGGACAGGGCCAGCACTACACCCATTCCCGCCTGAGGGCCCGCTCCAAAGATACAGTGCAGGAGCCCGGCGGAACCCTCGCTCATCATCGGCGTAAGCACACGATCCGTGAGCGGGCCGATTAGCAGGAAGGACAATGGTGCCGTGCCGCCCGAAATCTGGTAAACAATCGAAAAGACCCTGCCCTGCACCTGCTGCGGAACGCGGTTCTGCAACTCTGTATTAAACAGGGCGCCTGCAATCGGCAGCGGTATCATCAGGAAAAACAGTGCCACAATCATAAGAATTGGTTCCCTGGCCACCCCAAAAATAAACGTCCAAATTCCATTCCATGCGATGGACAAAATGAACAGGGCGGTACTTCTGTTTCCGATGTTCTTAACAGCCAAAAACGCCGCACCCATTAGCACGCCAATGCTCATCAGGCTCATACCGAGCGAGAGCATGGACGGGCCCACGCCGGAGGCAATAAGATAGGGCGTAATCAGCTCCAAGGGGCCGTTCCATAAAAAGTTGAGCAACCCAAAAAACACAGCAAAAAACAAAAGGTAGGAGTGGCACTTGAGGTAGCGAAATCCCTCCATATTTCCCTGCTCCGGCTGCTCCGCATCGGACAGCTCCTGTCCCACGCGTGGAATGCGCGCAAGGCCCAGTATGGCCATGGAAACGCAGAAAGATACCATATCAAAGGCGATAACGCTCACAAGTCCCCACCGGAAGAAAAGCAACCCCGCAATGGCAGGCGCTGCGATGCCGGCCAACGGGAACAGCATCTCCTTCACCGCATTAACCCTATGCCGGTTGCCCTCATGCGTCAGGGGTGCAACCGTGGCTTCAGCAGCCAGGCCTTGCAACGAGGCAAACAGCCCCTGCACAATCACCACCGCATACAGCATTGTGGTGGTAAACATGCCAAGTGAAATGCACACAGCAAGAAAAACAGAACCGATTGCCTGTACCGTGTCAGCCAGTATCATCAGCGTTTTGCGGGAGAACTTATCTACAATCATACCCACAAAGGGATTGAGCAAAAGCACCGTCACTTCTTGAAAAAATGGAATGAGCAAAATCTCCGTCGTCTTGCCTGTTTGTTGAAACAACCAGATACCCAGTGCAAACGCAGTGCACCTGCTCCCTACCAGGGAAATCCCCTGTGCCAGCATAAGACGAAAAATGGAGCTGCGGATGGCCGCAACCAAAAAAAGCTTTCTCTTTTTCATATTATCCTAAATACCTCTCCTTATAATATCCTCACTTAAAATAATATCATTAGATAAATTTGAATAGCAACCTCAAACATTTTTGCCAAAAAAAATATACCATTAATCTGAACTATTCATAGTGATACAGAAAAGATATTTTGATCCTTTTTTATTATGGAGCGAAAAAAGTTTTCATGATTCAAAAAAGCCCAACTGATGAAATATCAGTCAGGCATATCCGTCTCAGCAGGCAAAGCCCCTTGTCCCTTACAGTTCATCATAGGTCCTCTTTAAAAGCAGCGCATCCGCCTCCAGCAAAGGTCCCTCGGAAATCACGCAACCCCTGACATCAAAATCCTTCAAAGCCTTCAGGCAGTCAGCATATTGAAAATCACTTTCCGAAAGGGGAAGATGATGCCGCTCCCCTTTTTCGCTGTAATGGATTCCGCTGATATGGATATGGAGATCCTCCATGGCGGGCCTCCCAAGCTCCTGCTGCACATATTTCAGCAGCCTGGCAAAATCCTCATACCCTTTCAGGCCTCCGTTGCTTCTGGCGTGGATGTGAGAGAAATCGATACAGAGCTTACAGCTCGGTATCTCCCTGCATAACGCCACAAGTTCCTCCAGGGTTCCGAACTGGGTTCCTTTTCCGGTGGTTTCCAGCCGGTAATCCACGCCCCGGTGTGTCAGCTTCTGCAGCGTCTCTTTGACAACACCATAAGCCTCTTCCCTTGTGGATTTAAGATAATATCCCGGATGAAAAATCAGGCTTCTTCCATTTACCTTCAACAGCCCCTCTTCTCCTTTGCGGATCCGCTCCAGGGATTGTTCTCTTTTCTCTTGCTCCTGCGCATTCAGATTGATATAGTAAGATCCGTGAGCGGATAGATAGAAATCATTCTCCTCTTTTGCCCTTCTTATGCCGTCCTTGTTCTTGTCCGTTACATTCACGCTGCGCACAAACAACAGCTCCATAGCATCCAGTCCGATGGATTTGAGATAGGGGATGGCTGTTGCATAATTTATATTTTTAATCCCGCTGTTGATCGGCAGTCCTGATATTCCGAATAGCAGTCGTTCCATATCATTACTCCATAGTATTGTTTAATTTATATAGATTCGGGGAACCCGGCTTCCTATTCCCGTCAGGATTTCATAATTAATGGTTCCCAGCTTTGCGGCCAATTCCGTTGCAGTGATGGTATCCCCTCCCTGCGTTCCTATGAGCACCGCTTCATCGCCGCGGTAACCTTCTCCGTCCTTTCCAAGAGACACCACCGTGTGATCCATGCTGATATTTCCCACTACCGGGTATCTGCGCCCATGGATCAGCACCTCGCTCTTATTGGAGAAGCCCCGCAGATATCCGTCGCCGTAACCGATCAGAAGCGTTACCGCACGTGTATCCTCATCCGAAACCCAGGTCCGGCCGTAACCGACGGAGGTGCCCTCCAAAATCACCTTGAAATAGGTTATCTTTGCCCGCAGGGAAAGTGCAGGCTCAAGCTGCGCTTCGTTTTCCGTAAATTCCGAGGGATGGTAGCCATACAGCATAATTCCCGGCCTTACCGCATCCAGATGGCTTTCCGGAAGCCTTAGTATACCCGCACTGTTAGCAATATGGACCATGGGCCGCTTAATATCATGTTTTTCATAAAAGTGGATTGCCTCCATAAAGCGCTCCAGCTGCAGATTTGCAAATTCCAGATCCGCACCATCCGCAGTGGCAAAATGAGAAAACACCGAGATAACATCGCAGACCCCGGACAGGGAGGCCGCTTCCAACAGCTGGGGCGCAGAGGTATCCCGAACACCCACTCTCATCATGCCGGTATCAATCTGCAGATGGATTCTGGCACGCTTTCCCAGGGCTCTGGCAACCTCCTCCACCTCCTCCAGCGCAGTGATGGAGGAAACCGTGATATCAATATTATGCAGTAAGTATTCCTTGATATGTGGCTTTAAAAAGGCTCCGGTGACAAGAATGGGGGCCGTTATTCCCGCCTCTCTCAGCATCACACCTTCCTCCACGAATGCAACGCCTAAATAATCGGCTCCTTCCGCAATCAAATGTTCCGAAACCCTGACAATCCCATGCCCATAGGCATTGGCCTTCACCATCGCGATGACTTTCTTCCCGGGCGCTTTTTGCTTCACTACCTCCAGATTATGGCTTATGCGGCCAAGATCCACAATTGCTGCTGCACGGTCATATAAATCAGAAATATTAGTCTTCATAATTTCAACCTCTAATCCAGTATATTCTATTATCCTGCTCATCGAATCTGTGATTTCTTCAAATACTTTACCTTGCATTATAGTCCAAACCCATTTGCAAGTAAATGCTTATCCGCAATTAATTTCACGAATTGGTTACAGTTCAGCCGGCGGTCAGGGTTCCGGCAGAACTTTATTTATATTATACTGACAGTTAATCACCAGCCACATCTGTGTGAAGTAGTTCATGATATTCCAGATCCCAGCCCCCTGAATACCGTATTCCGGTACAAATCCTACTAATGCATTGATGCTTCTTGCATCGCTGAACCACACAATATGTCGATTCTCACCTCCCAAAGCCGGGGCGTAATACTCGAAATACGGGGCCTTAGAACTTTCATCAAACAAAATAGTCGCACCTGTCTGTACCGCCAATTCCATCACCGCATCGTGCGATAAGGAATTTGCCCTTGTAACTCCAAAAATATAGGGTTCCTTCCAGTCATAACCTATCACAGAGATTCCGGAATATATTTTCTCCCGGGGTATCATTGTAACTGCAGTCTGGAGCAGGAGATCGGTCAGATAGGCAGAAGTTACCGCACTAGGAGGTCCTGCATAGGATCCCCAGCCATAGGATAGAATTTGTATATAATCCGCCTGCCCTCCCAAAACCGTATAATCTATCTCCTCAAAGGATATCGCACTGGCAGTTACGATTATTCTGGGAGTTAAGGTGATGAACAGCATATATCCCTCTGCTTTCAGGCGGGCGGATAATTTGGATATAAAGTTCTCATAAGCTACTCTGTTTTGCTGATTTATGCCTGCCAGAGATATATTTAACCCATAGTATCCCTTTTCTCTCAGAATACTCAGAATGGCATTCACATGTATTTCTAAATTATCTTCATTATATAAGACGCTGTTCACAACCTCAATATCGCTTGTTCCCTGGTAAGTCAGGGTAGACAGGGACATGAAGGGAGCGACACCATATTCCTTCGCTGTCCTGATAATCTCCGCATCATCACTTCCTACAATTTCACCTGCCCAAACCGTTCTGTAATTAAATATTGTCAAATAGGTTAAAAACGGAAGCGTCCTTCTCAGGACATCCATGTTTATAAAGGGGTAGGTATATGCATTGATGGAGAGATTTCCCTGAGTGTCATAGCGAATTACAACGGTCTCCCCTTGATAAAAAACTTCTCTTCCCATAAAAAAGGGATTGTTTCTCAGCAGCTGCATCCTTGTCACTCCGAAGGCCCTGGCAATACTCTCCAGGGTATCTCCCTCCTGCGTAATATATATCTGTTCAGGATATGTGATCACAATCGTCTGACCGACAACCAAATTTTCCGGATTGAGCAGTCCGTTTTCTTCCACCAGCCTCGTTACTGAAACATTATAATCTTCCGCAATTTTATAAATCGTTTCACCGCGTTCTACAACATGAATTATCATAGCGTCCTCGATTTATTCATTTTATTAAATTATATGTCTGCCGCCGGCTGCTATTTCCTCAATTTCGTAAACTAATCTCTCCGTTCCACAACTCTTCACTGCTGTCGCTGATTATTAACTCAAAGGTTCCCGGTTCCGCAACATATCTCATCTCGTGATTCCAATAAGAGAGCTTCTCCGCTGTCAGAACAAAAACTCCTTCTACCGTCTCGCCCGCCGGCACCCATAACTTATCAAAGGCTTTTAGTTCCCTCACTCTCCGGGTTACTGTGGCCTGGATATCCCTCAGATAGAGCTGGGGAACCGCATACCCATCCATCTTACCGGTATTGGTAACGGAGAAGCTGATCTTGACGCCTGCCTCTTCCACCTCCGAAGCTGTGAACTCCTTCCTGTCAATATGAAAATCATCATACTGAAAGCTGGTATAGCTCAAGCCATGACCAAAGCAGTAAAGCGGCTCCTTCCCTGCATCATAATAATTCCTCGTATATGAATCCTTATAGTTATAATAGATCGGCAGCTGTCCTGTATGACTGGGCACAGACACCGGCAGCCGTCCGCTGGGATTCTCCGCCCCGCATAAAAGCCGGGCGATCGCCTTGCCTCCCCAAGGTCCGTTATAAAAGCTGCAAAGCACTCCGTCGGAAAGTTCTGCTGCTTCTGTTACAGCATAGGGGCGTCCCTGCAGCAGCACGGTTATAACCCTGCTGCCTGTTTTTGCAACTGCCTGTATCAGCTCCTTCTGCAGCCCGGGAAGCTCCAGATTAGCACAATCCACACCTTCCCCGCAATCCATGGATATCTTTCCTCTGGATATCACAGCTCCGTTCTTGTCAAAGGCCGCTTCACCAAAACGACTGGAGGAACCGCCAAGCACCAGAATCGTAAGATCACTGGAGGCCGCAAGCTCTACCGCCTCCGTAAACTCTTCCCGGCTCCCGTCAAACAGGCCGCAGCCCCTGCTGTATCTTATCTCTACCTTGGCTCCCGCCTCCCGGACCATATCCTGAAGTCCTTTTAAGACGGTAATTCCTTCTCCTTCCCGGATGGGTGGAGTATAGTCTCCCAACTGATGATAGATCTCATCGGCATTGGGTCCGATCACCGCAATGGAGCGAAGCTTCTCTAACTTAATGGGCAGAATCTGATCCTTATTCTTCAACAGCACTGCTGATTCCAGCGCAAGCCGGTAGGACTGGGGATGGCTTTCAATGGAGTAATTTGCCACATCTTTATTTTCATCCAGGTAAGGCTGTTCGAACAGGCCGCGTTCAAATTTGAGCATCAGTACCCGAAGAACCGCCCGATCCAGTTCCTGCATTGTGACCAGACCGCGTTCCACCGCTTCTTCCAGCAGACCGAAGGCTTCATCCCACAGTCCGATATCCACTCCCGCTTTCAGAGCAGTCGCCCCGGATACCGTCCGGTCACCGGTCATACAATCCAACCGGTCAATTGCCACTCCATCCGACATCACCACGCCTGAAAAGCCCAGCTCTTCCCGAAGAACCTTCGTAAGGAGCCAGTGGCTTGCATGGCAGGGAATACCGTCAATCTCATTATAGGCGGCCATAACTCCCTTCACTCCGGCATCCACACTTGCCTTCACTGCGGGCAGATGGATCTCACGCAGCTCCCTTTCTCCGATTCTTGCCGCACTTGCATTGATTCCACCGGTTCCTTCTCCCTGGGCGCAATAATGCTTGGCAACCACCGCAACGCCCTTCTTCTGGATGCCGGTTACCGCCGCTTTGGCGAACTCCGATGCAAGGTAAGGATCTTCACCGAAGCATTCCTCACTTCTGCCCCAGCGGGGATCCCGAAGGATATCCAGCGTTGATACCAGTGCCAGGTCAACTCCCAGCTGCTTCAGCTGCTCTCCGCATACCTCATATGCCTCCTCCAACAGCTCCGGATGGAAGCTTGCACCGGAGCATAAGTTTACCGGAAGCAGATATCCATCCAGCGCCTGATGTCCATGAGGACATTCGCTGCTTAGGAGCATGGGGATACCCAGCCTGGAATGCTCCATCACATATTTCTGTACCTGATTATATGCTTTAACCGCTAAATTTCCTGTTAATCCGCTATCATAAGTCTTACCCGACCAGGGATCGGCCCGGTATAATCCATATAACACCCCAAGGCCGCTGTATTTCTCCACTTCCTCCTTAAACTCCCGGGATAATTCAATCTCCTCTCCCCGGCGTTCATAGATAGAAAAACCATATAACCTTTGATTTAGCTGCCCTGCCTTTTCCTTCAGCGTCATGTGCGACAGCAGATTTTCCGCCCGCTCCCTGGCAGAGAGCGCAGAATTTTGATACAATTGAGGCATTTGAAACCCTCCTTAATTTTGTTTTTAGTATTTGATTATTGATATTATAAGGCACTTTTGCGCAGATAAGCCATCTCTGCCGCATTTATATAATAGATATAGTCCTCTTCTGTTGGGGCGGCCTGAAAATTCGGGTTACAACAGCCGCATCTCCAAATCTGCTTGTCTCTGAAATGGTATGATATTCCGGAGACACAGCCGTTTCCTCTTTTCATACAGCCGTTATCGCTTTGCATAAAAGTATAAATGACGCTTTCCGGACAGGCGGAAGCATATTCAACCACTTTTTCCATATCAGAGATCCGGAAGAAAAGCCGAAGCTCGGTCTCCATGCTGGCCAGCCAGAATATGGAATTCGCATTCCTCTTACAATCGGCCTCTTTGTTATAGTATCGTATTTGAGGTCCCTCATTCCATACCTGTGTGTTAAAGAAATAATTTCTGTTGCTTAGTTCATTATGTATCTGCTGCGCAATCCTTTTATCCCGGTCGGATTTTAACAAATCAGACACGAAATCTGCTCCGTTGCCGAAGTCTGCGGTACTCCAATCATCTGCAAACAGCTTATAATTCATCCTGCAAAAATCACTCAGCCTGTCTGTTTTTTGAGCCTTTACCGCCAGCACATGTAGAGTGGAGATCAAATTTTCATTATCAGGGTAACGGACAATAATATAATCCGTCTCCCCTCTTGTCCTGCCCCCTGGCAGCCCGTCCATCATGAAACCGTAATCCTCCAGGATTTTGAGATGAGCATTTAGATTTGTTATCTTAAGCTCTTTGCATCTCTGCATAAGCTCATGCATCGGGACACACAGCTCTCCCCTTTGCTTCACGCTTCCTGAGCATCCCAGGGCATACAGGATATGGGCATATTGATAGGACGCCTTGCGGGACCGTCTTGCTTCGTTGGAAAAATAGTCGTATTGACTTAAATCAAATACCGGCAGGAGCATCTTTTTTGCATCCTGTGCCATATCATTGTATGTGGAAAAGAATACCCTGTAAAGCTCTTTATACCCATTCATCAGTTCCTCCCGACCGTAGGGCTTCTCATATACCTCATGTATAGGAAAAGCATCGGGATAGGTTATCAATTCCTTTTTCCTTAATTCAGACCATCGTTCTGTCCAATACTTCATAATAGACTCCATTCCGCCGTTATGCCCGGCATAAAAGTAATCAAAGCAAAATTCCAAATTATTAAATTAAGTATAAACAATTAGTCAATTGATAATGATTATTATTTACTCAATTAAATGGCTATGATATTATAAAACTATCAAAACAGGAAAATAATTTTATAATCCGATCTAAGGAACAAAAAGTACAAACGAAAGGAGTTTACCATATGAGCCTTGTTTTTGAAGCAGTCCTATCAGAAATTCAATCACGGAAGGTTATAAAAATCCCTCTGGACTTAAGCGAAAAGCTGCCTTCCCGCGGTATGGTCATGGTACAGGGAACCTTGAACGGCACCGCCTTTACAGCACCTCTGGAGCCGGATGGCAGAGGAAGCCACTGGTTCGAAGTAAATAATACCCTGAGTGAGAAAGCAGGGATCTCAATCGGTCAGGAGATATCTCTGGATATGGAGGCAGTCAATGAATGGACAGAGCCTGAGCTTCCTGAGGATATCATGAATGCCATCACCAAAGCAGGTCTTACAGAGCGCTGGAGCTCCCTTACCACAAAAGCACGGTGGGAGTGGCTTCGGTGGATACGATCAACCAATAATCCTGCCACACGCCAAAAAAGGATTGATGTGGCATGCTCCAAGCTGCAAAAGGGTGACAGAAGGCCATGCTGCTTTGACGCAACCCGCTGTACGGTACCGGAGCTGTCAAAATCCGGCGTACTCCTTGATTAAATTAAACTCCGTCTCCTGTAGTAAGCCTCAAGTCCTTGATTTGCGGGGCTTGGGGCTGTATGCTTTGCGCCGGCACAGGCTTAGGCCTTTGCTTTATAAATCTTAGAATAATCCAATCTCCATTGCTGTCAATATTATCAATCAAGTCCTTTTGCTCTTCCTCGGTATGCTTATATCGTTCTTCTCCAGGAAATCCCCAGGTGATACAATCCCCCTCATAATACGGTATCTTCAGCTTTAATGATAATCTCTTTGCAAGGGTTGTCTTCCCGCTTGCGACGATCCCAAAAATAAATATTTTCATCCTTTTGCCCCATCTCCTTATTACGCTTTTCCATGTTTATACTGTACTATGCCCCCGGCATAGCGTCAACACAAAAAGATAATCTTCATTGAAGCATTCGGCCCATTATGATAGAATGGAGAAAACACAAAAGCTATATTTAAACTATTTCTGCAATGGGGTGGACGAATTGGATGTTATGTGCTTTTTCTAAGGTTAAGAATTGCATTAAGCGATTTTAAAGACAATAAGAAACGAAAGACAGGAAAGGAAAATGAGCGATATGTTGCATTATGAATTTAAGTTGGTAAGTTCACTTGAGAAGGTTTTTCCTAAAATGACACCAAAGGCATTACCAAAAAACACCGTACTGAGCGGACTCGCCGGGGAAACGCTTTCTTTTCAGCTTGCATACAGGCTGGACCACGATGAAGCAGCCTCCGATCTCCAGGAGGTAAGTTTATCTCTGGAATCCGAGATAGCACAAAAAATAAATCTGCGAAGTGTGGAGCTGGTTCCTTCCCAGCTGCCTGCTTCCGAAAAATACGATGATAATTATATCACCACAGAACCAGGATTATTCCCCGATTTACTGCTGCCGAAAAAGGACACGGTATTACAGCCTTACCCGGGACAATGGAGATCTCTATGGTTTGACCTTGAGATAATGAAGGATATGGGCACGAAGCCATACCCCGTTACAGTCAGAATAGGAAAGGGTCAGGAAATCCTCTGGGAAGACAGTATTACAATTGAGGCCCTGGCTATCGCGCTTCCGCCGCAGGAGCTCATACATACCCAATGGTTCCACGCCGATTGTCTTGCACAGTATTATAATGTACCCGTATTTTCGGAGAAGCATTGGGAAATCGTAGGGAATTTTATAGAGACCGCAGTAAAGCATGGCATGAATATGATATTAACTCCGGTTTTCACTCCGCCCCTCGACACAAAGGAAGGCGGGGAAAGAACCACTGTTCAGCTGGTAAAAGTGAAAAAGGATGGAGATACCTATACCTTTGATTTTGAACTTCTGAAGCGCTGGATCTTAACATGCAAAGAAAAGGGTATGAAGTACATTGAAATCAGCCATCTTTTTACCCAATGGGGGGCGAAGCATGCTCCGAAGATTATGGCAGAGGAAAATGGAGAGATCAAGAGAATCTTTGGTTGGGAAACCGATGCAACAGGAAAAGAATACTCCGACTTTTTAAATCAGTTTTTACCCCGACTGAAACAGCTCTTATCCGAGGAAGAAGTGCTGGATTGCACCTACTTTCATATCTCTGACGAACCCCATGATGATCAAAAAACCGCCTATGCAGCTGCAAAGGAGGTTGTGAAGGAGCACCTGAAGGGATGCAAGGTAATAGACGCTTTGAGCAGCTATGATATGTATAAAGAAGGAATTGTAGAAAAGCCCATACCCTGCAATGATTGCATCCAGCCCTTTATTGATGCGAAGGTCCCCAATTTGTGGACCTATTACTGCTGCGCACAGACGCTGGAGGTGAGCAATCGCTTTATGTCCATGCCTTCCGCCAGGAATCGGATTCTTGGCGTGCAGCTCTATCTGTATGATATCGAAGGATTTTTACATTGGGGTTATAACTTCTATAATTCAGTATACTCCACTTCTGCCATTGATCCATACCAGGTTACCGATGCCAAGGGCGCTTTCCCGTCCGGCGATCCCTTTATCGTCTATCCGGCGGAAGACGGAACGACAAATGAATCCATCCGCCTTGTGGTTTTATCCGAAGCTCTTTATGACCTGCGGGCACTGAAGCTATTGGAAGCTCTGACAGACAGGGCTCATGTGGAAGCCCTGATCCACGAAGAATATGAGGACACCATAACCTTTAAGCAATATCCGAAGAATCCGGAGTACTTGTTCCATTTACGGGAAAAGATAAACCGGGAAATTGTAAAAGCGGCAGGAAAGCGCGGATAACTCAGCTAAAGACCGCATAATAAAGCATCAGGAAACTGATATGCTCTCCATGTAATGAACAGCTTTTAATGTTTTTACTGTCCGCCACATGGAGAGCATGTTACTTTACCTTATCAGGCGCTTATTCATTCTTAACCTGACAGACGGTCCGAACAACGGGTGGGGTTGGGGGTTACACCCATAAAGTAGTAGTTACTAATTATTAATAAATTAGTTCACCGTGCTGTCCCCATAACTTTCCCGCATATATCACAGCCTCAACCCTATTGTTTAGATTAAGCTTATCCAAGATATTGCTTATATGCTTTTTAGTGGTTCCTTCCGATATATATAGAATCTTACTAATTTGTGAATTCGTCATTCCTTTACTTAGCTCCAACAGAACCTCCCTTTCTCTTTCAGTCAGGGTATTCAGCCCCATCGTTTCATATTTATAGGAGGAGTAACTCAGAAGCTGTGGTGAATAATATTTGTCTCCTCTACAGACAACATTTAATGCATATAAAATATCTTCCACAAAAGCATCCTTTAATATATAACCATCTACATCAATCTGCTGAGCCCTCTTAAAATCCAGATACTTACAGGATGAAGTTAATATAATAGATTTAATTTCTTGATATGTCATTCTTACTTGCTCTAATAAATCAAATCCACTTTCTTTACCCAAATGCAAATCAACGATTATTACATTAATTGAATGACATTTCAAGATTCGAAACGTATTCTCAATATCATCTGCTTCTAGAATTTCATGCATGTTTTTATTGATAGATAGAATATCTATAATTCCCCGTCTAACCAAAGGATGATCATCAACAACCAGGATATTCATATTTTCCTCCATTCTTATGCATGTTTTCCTGACAATTTTCGAGTATAATAATATTCTCCTTGGTTATCAATTATGCTGCTGGCCTGCACGGGATTGTTATATAAATTTCTGTTCCATTTAATTTATTAGAATTAATCTCCAGCGTACCGCTTAATAACTCTATAGTACGATACATATTATTGATTCCAAGGCCCTTTTCATCCTTTTCTGTATATTTATTTAAATCAAAACCTTTCCCATCATCTTTAATGTGAACAGCGACAATCGCTTGATCAATTGTTATTTTAACATTAATATGCTTCGCTTTTCCGTGGCGTATTGCATTATTCATTGCCTCGCATATAATCCGGTATAATCCTTGTTTTTGATTTACACGAACTTTTTGCGTATCACCTTCTATCACAGTAATAGCTTCAACCCCCTGAAGACTTCTGATTTCTTCTGTATACATGAGTAATCTGGTCTTAAATGTATCTTCACCTTTCTTATCCCATGAAAAACCATAAATTGCCTCTCGCAATTCTTTCATTGTAACATCAATTGATTGCTTTATACCATACAACTCCGCTCTTAGTTCCTCTTCCGCTAGATTTTTGCTATCAGCACTTAATAGGTACAGTTTACATGATATCGAAAACAACTTTTGCAAGACTATGTCATGGATTTCGTTGGCGATGCGATTTTGTTCCTCACCAATAAGAAGTTGCTCTTCTATTTCCTCAAACTCCATCTTTTTCAACATTACTCCTGCTATTTTAATGAAAATCGGCAGTAAGCTCTTTGTCTCAATTGCTTCTTCATATGATTGAAAGAAATCGGATTGAAGTTTCATAACTTTCTCTTTCGGAATTGCAATAAAAACTCCACAAGGACTCTTATCATACATAACAAAATGAAGAAGAAGCTCTTTCTCCTTAAAGTGATAATAGCCAGAAGAATAATTAATCTCTTGATTATACAACTCCAATACATAATCAACTATATGATTTGCATCTTCCTCATTGACACCAGAAGATACATAGTTGCCCCTTTTATTTGCAGGTGACAGTTGAACAAAAATTGATTGATCGACATTCAATAGATATTTCATGTGATTATTCAATTCTTGCAATATATCTTCCTTTCGATCCAAATGAAATAAATTAACTGTTTCATAGAGTTCCAGTGTGTACCTTAACATTTTCTCTACTTTACTTTTTGCATCTTCTAACTCCCTATTTATTCTAGACAGGCCGGAAGCATTCTCTTCAACCTTAACAGCATAACGGATCACTTGAAGTAACCCTATCACCACTAAAATATAACTAAAAGCAGTATTTAAATAAAGCTGCGTCACATCATAGCTTTGCGATGGCATCATTGTATAGACTGTAGTAATACTTGCTGAAACAAAATATATCACAGCAAATAATATTGCGATAACCTGTGATATATTCGCAGCAGAAATAAAAATCGAACTTACAAAATACCATATAAACGGACTGGAAAAACCTCCTGATATTATGATAAATACACTATTTTCTATCGTTTCAATGATACCTAATGCTAAAATAAGTTTTGGTTTCTTCTGGTTAAAAAAGTTTAGCAACGTCATAGTTGTGTAAGCCAACAGAAGGCATACCATTATCATCATTTTCTGACTTGGGTTTTTATGAGGTGCCGTGAAAAAATAAAATATTAAGGTAACCCCTAAAGAAATATAACGGTATAGGAGTAAAAAATTGATTACTGTGATATGTTTTTCATATTTTACAATTAATTCATTCAATAATAATTTTATTTTTTTCATAATACCTTCATTCAATTTAATACTTTCTGTATTCTCCCGGTAAATATTACCCATTTTTTTACATATCTATATTAACTTATAATGTTTTTTTAAGCAATCATAAATGTTCGACAAAAAACATACACCTTTTGGTAGAACCTTATTATATATACCATTACTATGCGAAATTGGTGCACTATAGCATTATACTAATTCTTCTCTTGGTCCTTCCCTCCCTTTCCTCTTCCTCTGGTTCTTCTCTCATATCATAATTTTCTTCATACCTGTGACCATAATATTGATCATCTTCCGATAACTCAACCTTAAAAACATACAAATCGTCCTCTAGTTCACAATAAAAGGAATAATCCTCTACAATATCCTGTTCATCGATTATATAATAAATTGGCTTTCGTACCTCATCAGACACAACAAATAAATCCTTGATTTGCGTTACTAAATGAATCTGGTTAAAATTCTTTCTTGGCTTAGTTTTCAAAGCCACCATACGACTACCGTGATTATTCAATATGCTCTTTATCTTACTACGGATAATATCCTCTTCAAAGGGCTCTGTAACAAATAGCAGAATTACAATAAACATAAGGACTAGAATACAGTTTCCCATACCAAGAAGAATAATTTGCCCCTTATTGACCGGCAATTCTATCACTTTTGAACTGGTTATTTTATCAGAGCTTGACTCACTACCTTTTTCTGTGATTTCTAACACTGAAGTCTGCAACGGAATTACCAAGTTTAAGTTTATTGGCGTAACTAAAGATCCCTCCGGTGCATTGGCCACAATGCTACCCACCATGGCAATATTTAATTCAGTTGTAAAATTCACTCCTAATTCATCATTTGCCTTAACAACAAAATCATCATATTTTTCAAGATAAATTTTCATTGTTTCGCTTTTTTCTAGTCGGTCAGAATCAATATGATAGGTTTTTTGATCCGATAGCGTAAAATCCTTATTCCAATAATTGGTTCGCTCTTCTCGCGTCGTATTATAGCCAATGACACTGGCAAATAGTTGATATTCTATATCTAAAGACACTTCTTTATTTGCTTGATAATTAGTACTAAATTCGATCTGTATGTATTCCAAAAGATTTTTGAAATAGATTAAGCCTTCTTCTTGAATTAAATTATCAAAGAAATCATTCTCCTTCATATGAACGGTATACTTTATTTCCGGTTTGAATGTATACTCATATCGTATATCTTCTTTGGTTTCCTGCGGAGGCACTTTGATCTTATAAACGATTACTATTGTTAAAGCAATCATCCCTATTCCCATAATTGTTAAAATCATAGCCTTTTTCCATTTCCTCATTAATATCATCGTAGCCCTCCTTCATTTACCCTCTGTTTATTACGGGAAAATAGCGGATGTCACCATCCGCTTTCTCCTATATTATCTCGAACGCAATATTTGTTAATGCAAACTGTTATCGCTGATGAAATTATTGCTCGTTATATTGATCCCATGCTAATGCAAAGTTTATATAGCCGTTTGCATTCTGCGTATTGGCATCATAATTTCCCTTTGGATTTCTTAATTGTGCACTGCCGGTTGTATAAATGCCTTTAGCATCCGGATCCATACCGATGCCCAGTAAGAAGCTCATAGAGCTATCGTTCGTTACATAGAGCATATTACTGATCGCTTCCGTAATATTGACTTCCTTATCTACTAAGGCACTCAATCTAACGAATGTAACAGCTTCAGCCCCTGTTCCAATGGTAAATACATCCTCTGCTCCAAAATTAATGTTTACCGGATTCGTTGTAGGACTTCCCGGAACCGTCATATCATTGTAGCCAATAATCTCCCTTACTTTGAAGTAACCAACTCTAAGAGGCCATACCCCTTCATGCTTGTCATGGCGCTTACAGATGGGATCTACACACCATCCATCTCTTTGATATTTCCACTCTCCATAAATAGGATCATTAGGATTTGGCACCTCCGTAGGATCCGTTGTGTAAGTTGAAAGAGCGGAGAGATTAACACCAATCATTTCTAACGTTGCATCATTAGAGCCGCTCACTGTCATATCAATAGCTCCAAGTTTAGCGGCAACGGTACCAAAGTTTTGAACTGTTGTTGTATAATTCTGATAATAGCCCGGATATAAGTTGTCAAGTCCAAAGGATACATAATCAGGATTTGTCTCCTTCACACTTGCAAGTGTCTTGTCATAGGCAGTTTGAGCTTCCAATCCACCCTCAACCGGCTTAAAATTATTACCACGTGCTTCTGCTGCGGTAAAATCAACATCCAGATAACCTGATTTTGCTGTAGCGGATAAGTTAATCAGATCGGTCCAGTATGCATAACCGGTACCCATTAATAACATTGCGCATGCAACTACACATGCAATAAATCTCTTTTTCATTTTGCTTCCTCCATTTAAATTATGATGTTTTCATTACAAGCAGATTATATTCCTCTACTTTAACAATAACATCATACAAATGGATTATTTTCCCTCACCCTTTAGGGGGATAGGGGCTACTACTTTAGTGGTAGTTCCTAATTTTCCACATCCCGCCTATGCTCAAGTATATTTGACTTGAGCCAGAGGGTTGGATAACCCAGCTTCGGAATAACATGAACATAGATTCCCTTCAAATCATCTGTATGAACCACTCTAGTATCCTTTACTGAATTATTATCACCTTTTGTTATGTAGCTTGGGGTTCCATCCTCTTCCTCAAGAACATTAAGAATACGATGGGTAATCACAATATCATCCCTTTGAAAAACAATAATATCCCCTTCCCCTAGAGCCCTAATCTCTTCCTCCGTATTGAACTTTTTTACAAGTGCTATATCCCCCGGATAGATTAGAGGTATCATACTACCAGTGACAATTACGGTAGGATATACCGGGAATACCCCTACCACAAACCATATTAGCCCAACAGAAATAATCATGGTTGCAAACCATGAAATCACATTCTTTCTCTCAGCCTCTGCTTGTATCTTAGAAATCAAAATATTCTTTTCATATTTTGACGTTATGTAATACAAATAAACTACAGGAACTAAAATACCAATCACGCCTTCACTCAACCAATTCAACTCCGGAAGAACAGGAAAAAACCAATGAAAAACAATTAACAGCCCGCCATAGATCATTGATGCGAGTGCTCCCCCGTAGAGAGCAAAATAAGATAACAGAATATTCTTGCAAAGGCTTGGTCCAATACTTTGTGCTAAAAACATTGTAACACTCTCTGTATCCTTCAATGTTTGAAACAGACCGAAATTAACATCGAATAGGGTTGTCAAGATTACAACTAATGTAATCACCCATAAATTGTTTTTCACTATGCCATAAGCATTAATAATATAGCTCCTTATTAATTCGATACCAATAAACGGAAGCAACACGGTTAATATATTTAATAAAATACCCCTTGGTGAAAAGTCATATGGCGTCTTTCCTACCTTATACAGAAATATCCCTACGACAAAACGTAAACCAACGAAAAGAAGCGCACAAACGAAAGCATCCAGATAAATGTTTACCCTCTTAATCATTATAACTCTGGAATGAATCTTTGGCACAATATAAACATAACAAAATATAGTCATAAGCCACAGGGAGGGAATAACATAATTTCTCCATTGATATGACCCGATCCATCGGTAAGGCTTCACATACCTTGTCAACAAGACTATTAGTATTGATAAGAACAACAAAATCCAGCTATTCCTCTTGTACCTATTAATAAATAATCCATCGGTAATCATAAGTATCTACACCTCAATCTATACTATACATCAATTCATAGTATTACTATTTATGGTACCGCTATTCGTATTCTTATCTTCTGGTTCAGGACTCTGTGATACAGAACTGATTTCATCGTTCCTATCTGCGAACGGCTCAGTATAAGCATCTGCCCCCTGAGTTATCTTCTCATCTCCTGTTGCATCCTTCAACATTTCTTGCGACTTATCTTCTGGATTCTCTTGTGACTTATCTTTCGGTTCATCTATATCTTTCGGTTCATCCACATCTTCCGGTTCATCTATATCTTCCGGTTCGTCTATACCTTCCGGTTTATCCATATCTTTCAGTTCATCTATAATTTCATTGTTTGATTTGTCTTTTACGTCCTCTTTCACTTCATTATATTGCTTCTCTTTCTTTTCATTCTCCAATTCGTCTTTTGATTCATCTTGCGCTGCGTCCACCAAGCCATCCATTAATCTCTCCTTCACAGTATCATCAACAACATTTACTTGAACCTGTAAAGCTGCTACCCCATTTATCATCAATTGATCCGTCCAAAAGCCATAGCTTGTTTTTACTAAGCCAACAGCAGACAAAACTGCTATCATACCTGTAATCCAATTCCTTCTCTTCACAATGATACCTCCAGCCTTCTCATTTTGCATTATACTGATCAAAATGTAATGGAATTTCAAAGCAGTAAGTTCCTTCCACTGTTAATGTGAATACTGTTTGGGGAGACTCAATCCCTTCATTTTTAGATGAACCTAAGGGTTCACCTATTGTATCGTCTATAATTTCAAAGTCAACCTGCTCCACATCATCGTCAGTATTGATCTTCTCTTCGATTGTTACCTTAATCTGCTCCTGCAAGTCAGAAGGCAATGCGCTAAGATTAATAGAACTTCCAGATAGGATAACCCTGGAAGACTTTTTGACTAAAGTAATCTTGCCTGTCATCCCATCAAAGTCATGATAACAATCAAAATCTCCTAAGCTGCCCGGTAGATAAGATGATAGATCAAGCTCTTCCATCTGCATCGTTTGATTAACAGATTTTAATTCAATTGAAATCGTTCCCAAATACTCGTTTTGAATGTTTTTAAGTTCAATGCCATTAATATTTAGCTTTTTTAAATTGTATACTAATTGATAGGCATCTCCTTCATTCATCAATAATAACTCACTAGCGGTATCCGATCCAAGAAATACATTCAAATTCTTTCCATCTGTTTCAAATACATAATCCATATTTGCAGTAGTTACGTTCTGAACGATATTTATTTTATCTGTAAACCTTGCGTAACTTACACCTAGCAAGGTGATTGTGATACAACTAACAACCATCAAGATTTTAACAAAAGCAAGACTCTTCATTACAGCTCTCCTCCGCCTCATGAGTTTTATTTCCGACTCATATAATACTGTTTTCTGTAAATAAATATAACATATTTACATATTTTAGTAATTATAATATATATAATAATAATTTTCAATCAAATTTAGTACTAAATATTTCGTAAAAACCCCTATAATTATACATAGATATATACAGGCGTCGAGGTAAACATCAAAAGCCACAATACGATATCCCTTCACCAAAGATTGATTTCGTATTATGGCTTCCTTTTTACTCTAACTCGAATGCTCCCGTATATAGTTGATAATACACATAACAAGTGGCCAGCAAACTTACCAGTCCTAAGATACGCCTGGAAACCGTCTCCCAATCGCCTGTCCGGTAACTCTTCTCCACTTCTGCAATAATGTTCTGAGTAAAGATCGCCGGAAGACCGGATATGACCGCGTTAAGTATAATAGAAACCACGATAAGAGGAAACAAAACCGGATAGAATTCAAGCAATGTTTTCAGAAGGTGTTTTAGTATCCCTTTTTTATTCGCCTGATTGTGATTTTTATTGTTCATCGTCTTCACCCGCCTTATTCTGTGATACATAAACCTCCCGGTAGATTTCATTGCCCGCGAGAAGTTCTTTATTGCATCAAGAAACTGGTATGCTCTCCATGTGATGAACAGCTTTTAATGTTTTTACTGTCCGCCACATGGAGAGCATGTTACTTTACCTTACCAGGCGCTTATTCATTCTTACTCCATAAGATTTACCGCGTAATAAAACAGTGGTTCTTTTACCTGTTTGGCAGTCATCAATACATCTCTTCAGGAATATTATAAGCTCCCTGATGATTCCGATCCATTTTCAATACCTCTTTAAAATATCGATCTGCCTCCTGCCAATTTTCTTGTCCTAAATGTCCCAACCCCATCATAAAGAAACAATGAATCTTATTTCTTAAGTTCAGGTCCTCATCAAAGATAAGTAGATCAGGAAGGGATACGGCAAAATAATCTACCTTCACCTCATCAAAGATATGCTTTTCCCCATAATTAAGGAGCTTATTGAATCTAGCGTTTGCCTCTTCCATTCTTCCAAGAAGTTTCAGAGCTTCTCCCTGATAATAGATCATTTCCGGCGGCTGGTCATTGTAATACATCGCACCGACCGGTTCCGACAGCCCTGTGGAAGCGTATTCCAAGCATTCCCTGGATCTCTCCTGGTTGCCCAATCGTTCATAGACAATACCAAGATAATAATAAATGTTATTCTCCTGGGCTCCATAAAGTTTTCCTTCTCCAAAATTGTGAGGATAGGAACCTGCTGCCTTTAAGAGCAGCTCTTCTGCTTTCTTATTATTTCCCTCCTGTAATGCTCTCTTCGCTAATTGGATCAGGGAAATAACATATTGTCTGGGAACCTTACCTTCTCCCCCCTCCCAGGGATGGAACTTCCGCGTTTCTGCAATTTGAAGTGCTTTTTCATACTCCCCTGTGAGATTTAAAAGGGTAATGTATTCCACCATCAAGTCATCTCTGTCCTCAACTTCTGCCATATGCTGATTTAAGAATGCCAATCTCTTCTCCGGTGCATATCCTAACTTTTTATATAGCTGGTCTAATTCCATAAGAACTCTGGAGTCACTTCTCTCTGCTTCATATGCTTTTTCTAATTCCCTCAGTGCCTTTTCGCTGTCCTTTTCTTTATTATAATATGCCAATGCAAGATTTCTGTGGGAGGTTGGAAAGTCAGGACGTAATCCGGCGGATTTCTCCCAGTTCTTCACAGCTTCTTCATACTGCTTTTTATCATACCAGAGATTTCCCAGATAATATGCCGCCATAGGCGTATTATCTTCTAATTCCCGGACCTTTTCCAATACCAGAATATCTTCCAGGCGGTGAGGGAAACAGTAGTCACTCACTGCCTGTTCTCCCTTTTGAATTAGAGCTGCCGCCTTCTCTCCTTCCCCTTTCCAATCTGCACAATAAGCCATATAGTAATAAACCAGGGGATATCCTTTGCATTCGTTAAGACTGGAGCATCTTTTCAAGATAAACTCGGCTTCATCTATAAAACCGGCTTCCAGGTAATCGATGGCGATTTCCAGGTAAGTATTTGCATTTCCCTCAAGAATTCTATCTGCTTCTTCCAGGAATTTCTCTCCGTTTCCAGCCCTGTCTTTCGAAAGAAAGAATTGCTCGTATCTGCTTCCGATATCCAGAATATCAATTTCATAAGCGGTACTATTCCATCGTTTTGCTTCTTCTTTTCTTCCTGATTTTCTTAGAATAGCGGATTTTAAATTTCTCGCCTTCATATTGTGATAGTTACGGATAATAGACCGTTCAATATGTTCCAGTGCTGTCTTATAATCCTTCTTTACACAGGAGATACATGCCATCTGATAAAATGCCGGATCCTGCCACTCCCCATTCCAGGTGGCCTTATAGAAACTATCATATGCTTCTTCTATTTTTCCCTGGAACTTCAAGCACAATCCAAGGTGGTACAAGGGTTCTCCATCTACCGGATTCGGATTGGATCGGGTCAATTTCTCTACTGCATTTCTAAAATACTCTTCGCTTTCCTTTATCCTTCCCCTTCGAAAGAGAAGGCTTCCATAGGAATTATTTAACCTCACATCGGTTCTATCCCTCTTTAATCCTTCCAGATAATAGTCTGCCGGTTCATAAGTTGCATGCCGGTACTGCTCCAAATGCTTTCCATACAGGTATAAATCCTCTGTAGTTTTTACCTCTTCCGGGAAAGGTGTCTCCCTGGCAGGGTCCGGTATCTTGACTATCTCTTCCTTTTTTCCCTGGTAGGATACCAATTCTTTCCCTGACTTATCCATAACAACGATCCGGATATCCCATTCAGACACAGTTTCAGGCACCTGGAAACCAGACTGATATATTTCTGTCGGAGATATGTCAGCCCTCTCCTCCTTCCACCGCTCCTCTCCCAAATAGATAAGAATCTGCGCGTCCTCTTCCCTGCCTGTGGTGTATACGGTCAGTTCTCCTCTGCCGTCCTTTACTTCCAATCCCACGGAGGCATCTATCGTTGCATTTTTTACCATTCCCACCTCTTTATAAGGCATGAAATACTGGGTAAATACTTTCTCCTCGTAAGGCAATAGCCAGGTGAAGTCAGGCTGATTGTCCGTAAAACACCCTGTCATTAATTCTACATAAGGGCCGTCTTCATCCGTAAGATTTCTATCCCAGGCCTGTCCGAATTCTCCGCAACCCCAGGTCCATTGTTTCTTTCCGGGAGATATGTGATGATCCGCCACATGAAGAATACCTGCCTTTTTCTCATAGTCATATCCCCCTACAAAATCATAATCCGAATGATACGCCATATAAGAAGTCGGAACCGGAATATTCTTATATCTGGATATGTCCACTCCCTTGGAATAGTCCATCTTATAATAAGTTCCTGTCGCAATGGGGAAGCGGGATACATCACGCTTTCCATGGTCCATTACGGCATGAACATCGGGCGGAAATACAGACTGGCTGTGTTCATTCACAGGAACCGCCGGATTCGCCCACCAAAGAAAGGTCTGATGGGTATTGGTACGATTATATATCTGGGCTTTAATCTCTATATATGCTTTATCAGGATACAGGGTAAATGCTGCCATCCCCTTTGTCCGGAACATATTCTCTATCTCACTCACATAAACCGTGCCGCTTCCATCTTCATTTTCTGTGATATGAAAACTTACCGGGTCATAGGTGCTCGGTCTATGGTGCTGAGGCCAGTTGAATTCGATTCCTCCTGAAATCCACGGTCCTGCCAGCCCTACCAACGCCGGTTTAATCACATGATTATAATAAACGAAATCATAATTATTGGTCTTATCCGTTGCTCTTTGAATTCTTCCGCCCAGCTCAGGCAATACCATGACTTTCAGATATTCATTCTCCAGATAAACCGCACGGTAACTCTTATCTACTTTCTCGTCATAGATTTTATCAACAACCGGATGAGGGTATACCTTGCCGGTACTTCCCTGATACACTCTTTTTTCAAGAAACATCGGGTTCTTATTGGGTTTTCCAATAGGATAAGTAGGAATCGTCACATTCTCTTCCCAAACTAAAACTTTCTTATTCATATACGCCTCCTATTCTCTCTGTCTCGTCTCTGCTTGTTTTTGGATACTTATGTTAATCCTAAAAATAAGGGGTTTTTCTTTCTCTAACCGATACAGACTTTTATTTTTATCAGCAATGAAAATATCATCATAATAACCATTAGACGGTTCTATCGCACAGTTATAATCGCCTCGGAAGCCTCCTGCCGTTATCCAGATTCCCAGATAAGGCAGTTTCTTGGCATCATACTCCAACAGGTACTCCATTCCCTGGCTGGGATAGCGGCATCCGCAAAAACCTTCTTCCAGCTTTTGATCCGCATAGTATTTCACCATAGTAAATGCATTTTTTAGGGGGACTTTACAAAAATCATACTCTTGATTATCCAGCGGAATATGCCGCCCCGCCCTGCCAAGTTCAGAGCAGGGCAAGACATTTTCAAAGCTCGTTACCTCCTTGGGATAGAGGAGTTCCATATCCTCTTCATACCGTATCAGGCCATGGAAAGTCCACAGACACGGAAATGCTTCTTCCTTCTGGTTTTCTATCTTATAATCCATTCCAATCCTATTTTCTTTTAATGAAACTCTCTTCTCATAGGTATAATAAAACCGTTTACTTTCGTAGGAGAGAACCACTACTTCCCCTTCTATCCGATATTCCATGGAACTGCTCCATATCTCTCCATGGTCCGGATAAATCCATTCTCCATTTTCGCAGGAGACCTTTGCCTCTACCACATTGGGAAAGGCTTCATCCAAGCCGGAAGCATCATATTCTGAGAACTGAGAATCAATCCGGGGAATCTGATATTCGGCTTCTTTGCTCTGGGCAGCTAATTCAAATCCTGTCTCTTTATAATAGACGGAAGCCAATTTTCCCCCAAGGCACGGAAGAATTACTACCTTCAGCCACTCATTTTCCATTTGGATTCCGCCTACATTCTTCCATCTTATGTTAGTTATATTTGTCATGGGGCCTCCGGGTTATCCAATTTCAGCAAAAACAATCATACGACTGTCGTAATCCCCATAGAGTTTTATTTCCAGTCCATAATTCATAAGGAATTCTCCTGTTTTTATATAAACTTTTCCATCTTGTTCAAACTGGTAGCGGGAATTTTCTTTTAATCCCCTAAGCTTTATGGAATGAGAGGCATTCCCATACCGCTCATGGTCTCCAAAGAGGAACAGAACACTTTTTTCCTCCTTCACATACTGTACTCCCTGGACTGGATTTTTCTTTAAGGAACTTAATCGATATACTTTCCCAAACTGAATGACTTCCCTTACCTTCTTATAAGCCTCTACATAAGAAGAGATTTCTTTTAATTTCTCATCAGAACTTTGATTCAGGTTGATGCCAATACCCAGGCTGCCGCACATAGCACTGTGAAGACTAAAATTTAATGGTATATTTCTGTGATTCATGCCAAAATCATCTACCAGCCATGCCCGCATATATTTAATCGGATAGATATAGCTGTAAGCTTCCTGTATAAAAAGCCGGTCCAGCGGATCTGTGTTATCACTGGGCCAGTATTCATCAAAGTACCTCATGGCTCCAAAATCCACTCTTCCCCCGCCGGAAGCACAGGCTTCAAACTCCACCTTTGGATGGCGTTCCCTGAGCTTTTTAATCAGAGTATAAAAACCTTGTGTGTTGCGGAAATGAAGTTCTTTCCACATTGATGTATCCCATGAACCGGACCCCATCTCTGCAGCATAGCGGTTCATATCCCATTTAATATATTCAATTTCGTATTTAGAAAGAAGGTTATCAAATGCCTCAAACAGATAATCCACTACCTTGGGATTTGACATATCCAGTTCATATTGGTTTCTTCCCATAAGAACTTCCCTTGTAGGATAAGCATAGATCCATTCCGGATGTTCTCTGAATAAAATACTCTTAGGATTTACCATCTCCGGTTCAATCCAAATTCCAAACTTCATGCCAAGCCCATGGACTTCGTCGATTAACGGAGACAATCCATCCGGGAATTTCCCCCTGTCCACATACCAATCTCCCAGTCCTGCCGTATCGTCATGTCTTCCGGCAAACCATCCATCATCTACTACAAATAATTCAACCCCAAGTTCTGCTGCCCGCTTTGCCAATTCTATTTGCTCCTGGCACTTTACGTCAAAAAGAGTAGAATACCAGGAATTATACAATACCGGCAGTGGTTTATCTGCCAGTTCCTTGGGCATGAGATGCTTTAAGGAAAAATGATGAAGCGTATGGGACATTTTTTCAAAACCTTCATCCGAATATCCGGAATAAATTGGTGGTGCTTCAAAACTCTCTCCTTCCTGCAAGGTCCACAGAAAGTCCGTGTCGCTAATTCCCATTAGGATATTCAGATATCCGCTGTTTACCCCTTCCACTACTGTTTTAAAATTCCCCGAATATTCTAGCGCACCGTAATAGACCGGGCCACTGGTTTCATCCGCATCCTGATGGACAATAAAGAAAGGACTTACCGTGTGTGCTGCCAGACCGTATAGACTTTCATATACCTTCTTCCCCGAATCCACAGGCTCACTATACTCTATGAATTCCGCACCCCATCTTCCTTTATAGTTAATACTTTGATAACCTTCTCCCGGCAGTCCGTATTCTCCGGAATAAAAGCGTTCTATAATTACGGGCTCCTGACCTCTATTCTCAGCCCTTCTCCATTTCTTAATAATATCCTCTTCTTCAAACACCTCATAATAAAGATGCACCGCAAAAGGATAGAAAATATCTTCTAAAATCAATTCCAAGGTATTCTCATCTGTAATGCATTCTGTTACCCGGTACCTGAAATCACGAACTCCATCAGCATAGGTAATCTTCATGGAGCTTTCCTTAAACCGCATCCCTCCAAAAGAAGAACATTCTTCCCTTAACAACTGGGGTCCCTTCATATTGATCACAGAGTTCCTGCTGCTCTCTCCCTGAAAATCTTCTATGCTTTCTATTCTCTTTCCCCAATAGAGATTTTCGACCAATCCGCTTTCTGAAATTGCAAAAACGTAGCTTGTCGTTCTTGTCTGCAATGCAAACAATTGATTATTTATATTAATGATTGACATACCCAAATCTCCTTTTCCATGAAATCAACCCTTTGAGCCGGAAGTTGCAATTCCTTCCACAAACTGTTTCTGCAATAATAAAAACAAGATAATCATAGGTATAATGGCGATCAGAGAACCTGCCATAAGCTGAGGATAGTTTACGGAATACTGCCCCACAAGGCTGACCAGTCCTGACGATAAAGTCATTTTATTAATAGACATATTTACAATAAGAGGCCACATAAGGTCCTTCCATGCAAATAAAGAAGTAAAGATTCCTACGGATACTAAGCCCGGTTTCGTAAGAGGAAGCATTACATTCCAAAAAATTCTCCAGATACTGCATCCGTCTAAAACAGCGGCTTCCTCCAAATCTCTGGGTAATCCCATAAAAAACTGGCGGAGCAAAAATGTGCCGAAGGTACTGACAATTCCCGGCAAAACCAATGCCTTAATGGTATTGAGCCAGCCTAATTTACTGACAATCATATATTGCGGCAGAATAAAGATCTGTCCCGGCACCATCATCTGCAAGAGAATAATCGTAAAGAACAGATTCTTTCCGGGAAAATCCAGTCTGGCAAAGGCATAAGCTGCCAAAGCACTAAAGAAGACAGAACCCAGGACACGGAAGAACACCATCCAGAAGGTATTGAAAAAGAAAGTGGCAAAAGGCAGGACCTCTACCACTGCTTTAAAATTTCTAAAACTCCAGGAAGAAGGAAGTATCTGCGGCGGAATCTTCAGTGCCTCCGACTGGGTTTTAAAAGCCGTAAGGATTGTCCATATAAAAGGAAGAACCATAATAAATGCCATTCCTATGAGAATCATATACACAAAAATATGCTTCTTATTTTTTTTCTTCATGCTTTTCCTCCTAGTCGTTATAATAAACCCATTTTTTCTGGATTTTTAACTGAAGCCCCGTGATAATCATTATAATTATAAAGAGAAGAACTACGATGGTAGATCCATAGCCTTTATTGTAATTAGTAAACGTATACCGATAGAACAGATATACAATGGATTCCACTGATTGAAAGGACGGTGCGGAAGGTTTGAACATCATATAAAGAAGGTCAAATACCTGTAACGCACTAATAATGGTGGTTACAATAACAAAAAATAAAGTAGGTGAAATCATGGGGATGGTAATCTTAAAAAACTTGGCAAGGGAGCCTGCACCATCAATCTTAGATGCTTCATAGAGTTCACCTGGTACATCCTGAAGTCCTGCCAGCAGAAGAATCATATTGTATCCAACCATAGTCCAGATACCCACAATTGCTACTGATGGCATTGCCATCGCTACATTGCCCAGCCAATCCGGTCCCGATATTCCAAAAACCTGCAATATCTGATTGAACAAACCAAAATCCTTATTGTACAGCCACTTCCACACCAATGCTACCGCTGCCGGAGCCGATATTACAGGAAGAAAATAAATGCATCGAAAGAAGCTCTTCCCTTTGATTTTTACATTTAACAAAACCGCCAAGATCAGAGACAGCGTCACACCCACAGGCACGGTTATCAAGGCATAAATAAATACATTCTTTAAGGAATTCCACACTTCTGAATCCGAAAAAAGTCTTATGTAATTATCCAATCCAATAAATCTTGGAGGAGCAAAGCCTTTGGCTTCATGAAAACTATAATATATGGACTGGATCACTCCCCATAGATTCAGAATAAGCACTCCTAAAAGTGTGGGCGCTATGAATAAATACGCCCATCCCCATGTTATTAAATTTCTTTTTGTGACAGCCCTTCCTAGTATTCTGACTTTATTTTTACTCACATGAAAAACTCCTTTCCTTCTGTGGTAACAACCGGATAAGGAAAACCGCACCACTGATTTTTCATAGGTACGGCTTCCTTGTTTACTTATCATTGGTTTTCCAAAAAGCCTGCCTACTGAATTGCCTGGTTAATCTTCTCTGTCATTTCTTTCAGACCCTCTTCCACCGGGAGCTGCAGTGAAAATATCCGAGGCATATAATCATCCAGAAAAGCACCTGCTTCACTGGTACTTGTAGTAAGACCCGGACTGGTATGTCCGTAATCTTCTACTTTAACAAATGCACTTGCATCAAAATCCTTAAACTGGTCAACCCAGGGCTGCTGCGTTCCTTTATAAGCCGGAATTGCCACGCCGGATTCTGCTTGCAGTGTCTGCGCTTCCTCAGAACCCAAATATTCCGCCAATTTCTTTGCCGCTTCCGGATATTTTGTTTTTGCGGAGACTGAGAAGCCCATACCGCTGCAAATAGACGCCCTCACTTTCCCTTTTGGAAGTTCAGCCACTCCAAAGTTTAAGTCTTCCACATTCTGATATTCCGTCAACATCCAGGAACCTGCATAAGTCATTGCTGATTTGCCGGATTCAAAATATTCATCCGCCGTCAGGTTGGAAAAATCAGCCGGTGTAGGGGAATGCCCTTTCTCTATAAATGAAATTGCATACTTAATTGCTTCTACCGATGCCGGTGAATCAAAGGTACATAGATTATTGGTAGGATCAAAAATATCTCCTTCATTCTGCCAGATAAGATTCCAATAAAAGTTCTGTCCGTTGTTATCTGCATTTAATCCATAAATCCCTGCATCCTTGTCAGTTAGCTTTTCCGCTGCTGCACTTAAATCATCCCAGGTCCAATCACTCGTTGGGTATTCTACCCCAGCATTATCAAATAAATCTTTGTTGTAGAAAAGTGCTAATGTTCCAATGTCCTTGGGGATTCCATAATTTTTACCGTCTATTACAAAATCCTCTACTACATAATCAGGATAGTTGCTCTTACCTGCTATCGTTCCATTCAGGATATCGGTCAGATCCATGAGAACGCCGCCTCTTGCATAATTCTCAACTTCATCCGGATGCATAACCACGATATCCGGCATATCGCCTCCCTGTGCTGCTGCCTGAAGCTTCGTCCAATATTCACCCCAGGGGATTGTTTCAACAGTAACCTTAATATCCGAATTCTGTTTCATAAATCCATCTGCCATTGCCTTTAAACCAATTTCCTGATTGGAGTCCCAGAAAATCATTTTTAATTCTGCTTCCTTATCCGCCGATTTTGCACCATTATCGTTAACTTCATTTCCAGATTTACCGCAGCCCCCCATAGCAGTTATCATACTGCAGATTAATAGTAACACCCATATTTTTTTATACTTTTTCACGTTCTTACCTCTCTTCCCTTTCTTGCATTTTTGATACATTAGGAAATTTTAAAAAAGTGCATAATTATATCCTTGTTTTTATTTAGTCTTTGTTGATTAAATTGCCATTTTGAACAAATTCGAATTTGTTTTTATGTGTTTATCATACACAATACCAAATTCAAAAGAAATAAATATTACCTGTACCCCTTTATACAAATCTTGCATTATTAATTATTTGTTATATACTATGGATAGAGTAATTCTTATTATTAAGCTGAGAGAGCTTGCCAGATAACAGGGAATTCATGAATTGCAGGAAAAGAGATTTTTGTATTTCATGTTCTGAGGAAGAGGAAAGGAGGGTTTTCATGTTAGTCTACGATCAATATATCTATCCTGAGAAACCGGACAGAGACGATGATATTATTATTTTTCATTCCGGCTTTTCTTCCACTCTGCCTAATTACAGCTATGGGAAGGATACACGGGATTATTACCTAATTCACTATATAACCAAAGGCCAGGGAATCTATCAGACAGAGCATACCCAATATGAATTAAAAGAAGGGGACGGTTTTCTTATTCTGCCTGGAAGTACCATTGTTCATACCGCAGATAAACAAAATCCCTGGGATTTATGCTGGATCGCTTTCTTTGGACGAAAAGCGGAAGAGCTTTTAAAAGATGCGGGATTAGATAAAGATCATCTCACCTTTCATTATGAAGATGATGATTTTCTGGAAGACTGTATTAAAAATATATATAACGAGAGCCGTACCAATAAGAATTTATTCTATATTAATGCCCACTTTTACCTGTTTCTTGGAAAGCTGGCAGAACAATACCAACAATCCCACCAGCAGAATGCCGAGATCGTACGATTTAATCATTTTCAAGACGCTATGATTTATATTCGCCGCAACATCAGAAGTCAGATATCAGTAAACCATCTTGCCAATTATATGCGCTTGGATCCATCCCAGGTATATCGCATCTTTAAGCACAACACCGGCAAATCCCCTCAGCAGGTGATCAGTGATATGAGGATTAAAAAAGCATGTGAATTCCTTGCCAAAACAGATCTGCCCATACGGGAGATTTCCGAGTGGATGGACTATGAATACCAATCCCATTTTACCAAACAGTTTAAGCTTAAAATGCATATGAGCCCCTCGGAATACCGGAGCCTGTACTATGAGACCGATAGAGAAAAAAATGAAGATATGCTGGAATCTATAGGATTATCCAATGACAAAAGTAGCAATTGAAAGATCTTCCCGGCGATAGTTTGTTCCGCAGAGCCGCTGTTCCGGTATGCCATGGTAAAGGTACGATGTAAAGGTATGTATAAAAGGTAACGATGAAAAAGATACATTATATTACGTTTTAATATCCAAAGAAGGTGTCTGCCTTAATGTTTTTCTTACTAGCAGACTGTCCAATCAGCAGGTTCTTTACGGAAGCCGTCATCTGCCTCGAGCCTGACAGAAAATATATTGTTTGTCTGCTGCCCCCGGTAATTTCCTTGATTTTTTTAGTAAAGCTTTCTTTGTCAGTAAAAAAATCCACCTGTATATTATCATGCTCTGCGAATGATTTCAGTTCTTCTTCAAATATAAACTTACCGGTACTATTTATATATATTAGATTCACTTTCCCATTAAAATTCGTATTTCTCATAACCAGGTCCTTAATCATTGATCTGACCGGTGTTATACCTATTCCACCGGTTATAAAGCACATTGGCTTTGATGGCTGCGCATAGAATTCTCCCATCGGTCCCCTAAGTGCCATTTTCATTCCGGTCTTAAGCTCCGATAAGGCCTGCTTGTACTCGCTTGGCTGGTCTCCAATTCTGGTTGTAATCATGATATTCTTCTCTAAAGGACTGGATGCGATACTAAAGACCCTGGTGCCTTTTTTAATCTTTTTATGCGTTATCATAAACATTGCATGTTTTCCGGCATTCCTATCCAGGGGTTTGTCAGATTCAAATATAAAAGAATATATTTCATTATCTTCTTCCCGTATTTCTCTGAGAGTGATGTTTTTCGGTACCAATACTTCTTTCATATCCTTTATAAATCCCATAGCCTTCCCTCCTTAATCCTATTAATCTAATGACAAAAATCAAACAACTACTTTTCTTTCCTTTTTATAAAGGCGGCTTTATTCTCCTTGGCAAAGTCTAAAAAGGTGCGCGGCTGCCTTCCGGTTAGTTTATAAAATCCATCTGTCACATCTTTGGCGGTTCCCATTCTTGTCATAAAATAAAGAGCGACTGTAACATTCACATATTCCTTATCCAGTCCCCGCTTCTTAATGTAATGACTGCGGTATCTCAGGTATGATGGCTTTGCATAGGCGATTTTCCTGCCAGTAACCGTGCTCAGCATATTCGCAACCTCATAATAATCAAGGGCCTGCGGTCCCGTTACGGTATGTGCTGTGTTTTGGTACTTATCCGCATTGTGCAGCAGTGTTGCTACGGAAAGCCCAATGTCGGCGGCATCAATGAAGCTCGTTTTACTTGTACCTGCAGGAACAAAAATCATATCCTGCTCACGAATTTCTAAGGAATGGACCCCCGAGACATTCTGCATAAAAAAACCTGGCCTGATATGGGCAAAGGGCAGTCCAACCGCTTCAATATACTTCTCGATTTTATGGTGCGGCGGTATTGTGTTCTTTTCCACACCCATAAGCGATAGAAACGAAACAAGCTTTATGCCCTTCTCTTTCATCCTGTCTATAAAGGGGTACAAATCCTCCGGCTTGCCCAAATGCGGCGGCCGCATTAAGAATACCCGGTCTGCACCGTTTAATGCATTATCAAAGGTATTCTTATCCGTAAAATCAAAATACACATTTTCTGTCTTTCCCTCATACCTTGTATTCAATTGATCAACTGAAATATCAGCGCATATTACAGCTTCACCCAGATGGAGCAATTCCTGTGTTACAAATCCGCCAACATTGCCTAATGCTCCTGTCACCATTACCTTACCCATTCTTTTCCTCCAATAAAATGTTGTTCGCTCTAACCAGTAGTTCTATCAGCTTGTCATATTCTTTCTCTCCCATTTTTACTTTCAACATTTCCACTGTCTTATAGTATTCGGAATAGGTTTGCTCTACAAGCTCTATCGCTTTTGCCGTAGGGGAAAGGGTAAAGCTTCGTTTGTCTTCTTTAGAGGGGGTTTTTAACAAATATCCTTTCTTAAGCAAGGAAGCCGCCATAGCTGTCACCATTGGCTTTGATACCTTGAAGAACTCGGCAATCTTGATTGGTGTCTGTGAAATCCCGGATTTTACAATTAAAATAAGCATCCCCATCTCACTTGCTCTTATTGGAAGTTCTCGCTTCGCGTTCATGTTTATTCTGCAAAAAAGTGATATTGCCTCCGCATCTTTTGCATAGTCTTGCATACTTTCACCTCATTATAGTTAATCTGATTAACTATAATATAGTTCATCAGATTAACTTTGTCAAGATGTTTTTCTGCCAAAGCCATATGGATTAATCGGATCCCAATATGAATTAAAAGAAGAGAATGTTTTTCTTATCCCTGGGATTTATACTGGATTGCTTTCTTCGGGCGAAAAGGCTGTACCAACAGTCCCATCAGCAGGTGATCAGTGATATGAGGATAAAAAGAGTATGTGAATTTCTTGTCAAGACAGATCTGCCCCATATACTATGAGGCTGATAGAGGAAGTGAAGATATGCTGGAAGCCATAGGAATATCCAATGACCAGAGTAGCATTTGAGAGGTCTTCGGTAATAGTTTGTTCTGCAGAGCCGCTGTTCCGGTATGCGTGAGCCATTCCCCCGGAACAGACTGAGCCACTGCATAAAGTTTGTTAATTGTTCTGGTTACTCCACTCGTATTACTCCTTTTTCAGGATTCAAAAAAATAATATCTTTCGTGCCCTCTTTTAATTTTTCCATTTCATTCTTTGAGGCAGTATAGATACGATTCATGTAATCCTCATTTAATTTTGCTTTATAGCCTTCCTCATCTTCATAGTTAACAAATATCATATATACATTCGTTCCTTTTTCTTCTTCATCATAGAAGGGGGGTATTAATTGCTCCCATCTTTCTTCTGAAATATTATCAAAATCCGAATTAATAGAACGGCAAGTCAGAGTAATGGTATAATCTCCGCTTGTTAACATTTCTTCATAAGTCTTAATCTCCGGTTTTACGAAATCAGGAATATTATGAAGAAGCATATCATGAGAAGATATGCTCATCTCACAATCAACTAAATTGGCAGATTGCAGTACCTCGTTTGCATAGGATAGAAACGTTGCCTTTATCGCAGGGATATTTTCATTCGTCAGTACCTCTTTCGTATGTACATGATATATAATATCAAATTTAGTATCGCCTATGGACACGGCCGCCTTTACAAAACCGCTTGCGATTTGACTGAGATTAGGAACTGTTGAGCCACGGCTCTCCCAGACAAAAACAGTCTTAAAATCCGTTGCCTTAGCCTTTTTCCCATAGGTCTCACGAACAAATTCCTTAATTATCTTTTTATTCTCCCTGACCTGCTCTTTTCCTTTTGTTCTTTCCTCACTGCTGATACAAGCAGTCAACGAAAGTACCAGTATGAGTACATAACCGATTAACATTACTTTCTTCATAATAGCTCCTCCCCATGTAGTTATCCTCTGTCATAAATCAGGCTCAAAAAATAATGCAAACTTTCCAAAGTACAGCCTGTAGAAGTCACTTTACTGCCATAGAATAATAAAATTTGGCAGCCTTCTCCTGTATTTTACCATAGATTACAAAATTCTGATATCCTATCTTATTAAACAAATTGCAGGCCGTAAGTTCAGCCCATGGTATCATGGGCTGAACTGTTACAATTAAAATTCAAATGTTTCTATCAATTTCTCCACCTCTTTTACAGGTGCATCCGTGTTAACTTGATATAATAAATTACCCGCTTGAAAAATCAGCTTCTGACCATTTGAGTGTCTTACAAAATATACCTTGATCCCGTTGGAGGCTTCATAGGCAAAATCATACTTTTCTTCTTCCGATATTCCATAACCGTATCCGGATTGATCCCGCATATAACCTTCATAAGTAAACATCCCGTCCACATTAACATGGTATTCTCCATAAATAAAATCACCGTTAAGATGTCCATAGCCATTGGCCATAATGTGAACATTGAGGCTGTCTCTGTCCGATGGAACCTCTAATAAGGCACTTGTTATCATTACGATACCTGTTTCTTTCTCTAGTTCATTTGGATGTCCATAATTTTTCCAATATGTTTTGTTATTGTTATCATCTAAAAGTACGTTTACATTTGCATCGGCTATAAATTCATCCAGATTAAACTTAATGGGTTCTATTTCACCCAACTCCACCTGTTTACCCCATAGATCAAGAATAAAGTTTCCAAAAATGGATTGTGCAAACGCATGCATGTTATCTCTATGATAATATACTGTTGTTAACAATATGAACGTGCATGCCGCAACAACGGCGATTCTGATGAATTTCATTTTGCTGCTGTTAATTTTGGAGGGTTTCATCATTTTGCAGGTAATTTGACTACTATATGTATTAATCTTATTTACAGTCGTTTCAGAGACTTCAATATTGTCCATCTCTTCTTTATATGCATCACTAAATTTCATAATTGAAACCTCCCTTTACCAACTCTTTCTTGAGGATTTCCCTTGCTCTCTTTAATCTGGTTGAAATCGTATTTCCATTCATTTTTAACATGACGCCGATTTCCTTAACGCTGAATTCCTCATAATAATATAGATGCACAATAACACGATATTTATCCGGCAGCTTTAATACCAACCCGTGGACACCTTCCTCACTTTCAGGCATCTTACCATCCTCCTCGTTTGTGCCATCCAATTGCCCGTAGACAACATGCCTGACCCATGCTGATTTCCACGTATCCTTACAGCAATTCAAGGTAGTTCTAATCATCCATGCCCTCTCATGTTCGTGGCTGTCCAGCCTGCTTTTCAGCTTAATCAATTTAATAAAAACTTCCTGAAAGATATCATCTGCACTTTCTTTTTGCTTCATTTTCACCAGAGCAATACGGAATACCATATTCCCATACTGCTTAACCATACTCTCAATTTCAGCCGCAGAGTAAGCTCTTTCCTTTTTTCTTCGTTTCTCTTTTTCTTCTATAATAACGCTGTCCATCGGCAACCTCCTTTCACTTATAATACGATTTAGATAAGGTTTTCATTTCATTATCCGGAACAATAAGCCGCAGAAAATAGAAAACGCCGGATTTATCCGGCATTCTCGGCATATCGGTATTTAAATTAAAAAGCATTCACTTTGCTGAAAGTAAAAGTGCTGAGCTTGAAGCAGAAAAAATATTTCCAACAAAGCCACAGATAAAATCCTATGGAGCAGGGAGCACATCGACGGCTGCATCAGACCTTTCATACCACTGTGCCTGCGCCGCCCACATATCGGCGTATTTGCCCGGACGAGACAGCAACTCGTCATGTGTCCCGATGTCAACAATCTCTCCGTCGTCCACCACGACAACACGGTGTGCCAACTTGGCAGAGCCGAGGCGATGCGTCACTACTACAGCGCATTTACCCTCTGCCAACCGTTGAAATTGCGTATATATCTGTGTTTCTTCAATCGGGTCAATGGCAGATGTCGGTTCGTCCAGCACGATGAAGCCATTCGCCCTGTACAGCCCTCGAGCTATCGCCACCCGCTGCCATTGCCCACCCGACAAGTCAATACCGCCAAACTCCGGCGAGAGCATGTCATCCAGCCTGATACCGTCCAGCTCCACACCGGCCTCACACAGGGCGGAGTCAATATGCACGGGATCGGCTTTGGCCGAAATGCTGCTAATAGCCACATTTTCTCCAAGCGTCATTTTATACCGCTGATATTTCTGAAATACACCCGATATACCCTTATATACAGAGGCCGGAGCAATCTTCGACGTATCCAAACCGCCGACTGTCACCTTACCTTCCGACGGGCGGTAAATTCCGGTCAGCAGGCGCACAAGCGTACTTTTACCTGCGCCGTTTTCTCCGACGATGGCAATCGTTTCGCCGTCTGCCAGGGTCAATGACACATTTCTGACCGCGGGTTTATACCTGCCGGGGTAGGTGAAACTGATGCCTTCCGCAACGACACCTTTAGTAAAGTCTGCCGTCCCGTCCGCACCGGTTTGCTCGGGCATATCAAGCATACGGATGAAGTTGATGACCTTGCCGATGTCTTTATTCATGTTGCCGATGTGCTGCTTGACAATTTCCTGCATAATGTTGAATATCTGCCCCAGCGCCGCAAACACTGCTGCAAACACTCCAACCGTAATCTCCCCCGCCATCGTTGCATTGAACAACATATAGGCCGAGGCCGCCATGCCAACAAAGGTAGTGATGTTCAGCGCAAGCTGCAGCAGCGCGGTTTTGCGTTCTGCCTGCCATATCTTACGGGTGAGCAGTTCCATTGTGCCGGCAAACAGCTTGTAAAAAAACCTAAACGCTCCCAGTATGCGGGTCTCCTTGAAGTACTCCCTGTCACACATTGTTTTTTGGTAATATTCGTACTCCCGGCGCAATGGAGCGCTTTGTTCTTCCAGCCTGGTAAACACCTTAACGTTGACGATTTGTGCCAGCATAGCAGGGATGAAAGCCAATAGCAACGTAATTAGCAGCATAGGCTTCAAGCGGAACAGATATGCACCAATCGATACGAAATAAACGCCATAAAAACTGATACAAATAAACACAATCATGCAAAACATAGTGATTGCTCTAATGCCCTCCCGAGCTTTATTCAGATCGTCCAGAAAATCTGTGTTCTCAAATTGCGCAGGGTCGATGTGCCTGAGTTTACGGTGAAGAAGAGCGGTAAGTCTTCCTGCCGATTTAGGCAAAAGGATGCCGATACCGTGAAAATTTTGTACGCCATTCAAAATCTGCTGCCCAAACGTTACTCCGGCTAATATAAGCAGAGAGACCAGGCAATCCCAAAAACCTGCGCTCCCGGCAGCCGCGTTGGAAATCGTGTCAAACAGATGCTGTGTTGCTACGACCGCCAGCGAAAATGACAGACCATGAATAATTGACAGTAAGTTTTCAACGATACAGTTCCATGGCGCAGTCTTAAACTGTATCGGTATAATTCGCAGTATAATTTTAAAAGAAGGGTACTTCTTCTCTGCACTCATTGATACCAACCCCTCTGCGCCTCAAACATCCCGGCGTACTGCCCGTTTGCCGCCATTAACACGTCATGTGCACCGCGTTCCATAATCTTACCTTCGTCGATGACCAGTATCTCGTCAGCCAACTTGGTGGAGCCTAGGCGATGGCTGACAAACACCGTCGTCTTGCCGCGCATCAGCTTCTCAAAATCGCTGTATATCCGGCTCTCGCTGATAGGATCCAGAGCGGAGGTCGGCTCGTCAAGGATTTTTACCGGGGCACGGCTGATCAGCGATCGGGCAATAGCCACGCGCTGCCACTGTCCGCCGGAGATATCCTGTCCATCCTTCAATATTTTACCCAGCGGAGTATCAATACCGTACTTCAAACTGGCAATCGTTTCATCCAGACCGGCTAAATGTGCCGCTTGCACCTCTTTCCCTTTTGTATGTACATCGCCAAGAGATATATTATCCTTCATCGCTATATAATACTTGGCAAAGTCCTGATATACCACGGAGAACAGCGCCTTAAGGGTGCCGGCAGGGTATTCACGCAGTTCCTTCCCATTGATCAGTATCTCACCCCCGTATTCGGTATACAATCCGGTTACCAGCTTGGTAATTGTGGTCTTGCCCGCACCGTTTTTTCCGACAAAGGCATAATGACGCCCGGCCTCCAGTTTAAAGGACAGCCCGTCCAGTATAAGGCGGTCACCGCCGGGGTATCGGAAGCGGACATTGCGAAACTCCAGCGAATCAAATGCGATCGGTTCGGCATCCGGCTCGGTCAACGCATCTTTCGCTTCGCTCAACGCAACGAACGCAGTCAAGTCTTTCATATATTCACCCGCACGTGAAATGTTTTCAAGGGAGCGTGACATCTGAAAGCCTAGTTTCTGGATCATGCCAAACACCGCGCTCACAATGCCCATAAACATACCCGCTGTCATCTGACCGTTCACCACCGGTCCGATCAGCGTCAGCGCCACCAGCAGGGAAATCAGGGCCAAAATCATACTGGAACCCTTCATGATCAGAAACATTTTAGCCGTCACCTTTAGCTGTAAAGTGCGTCCGGCTTCATACTGCTCCTGCCATTTGCGATTGACCTCGGCGCCATAGTCAAACAGAGTTCGCTCGTCCACATTGTCGCGCCCGGTCAGCACTTCGCCCAGATAATCAGTACGCCGGTTGAATTTCTCAGCCTCGCGCCCGGCCTGGTAGTTCTTTTTACCGGAGCGTATCGACAACCAAAACATGGGCATGGAAAACGTGAGGATGATCAGCGCCGCCCACCAGATCTGTGTCACAATCAGAAGCAAGACCGAGGCGACGGAGATAATAATCTGCAAAAACTGAGTAAAAGCGTCGATGCCATCCATGATAGACTTCACCGGGTCGCGGGATACACGGGAGATCAGCTCCCAACTCCCGGCACTCTCGATATGCTTGTAATCCAACGAGGCATAAATCTTGACCATCGACGGTTTCAGCTTGCGCTGAAGGTTTAAATTGATGCGCGAACTGACCAGCTGGACCACCGCACCAATGGTGGTGGATACACCGAGTGTAAATAAGAGCAGCCCCAATGGTAAATAGATATCGCCGCGTGGGCGTGCACCCTGCAGTATGGCAGCAGCAGTGTCAACAAAGTTAGCTGTAGCCAGAGCCATAGCCGCCGTCTGCATGATGGATTGTGTGATGGGCAAGAGTATATTTAACACTGTACAGACAGGCGACGCTTCAAATGCCAGCAGCAGAACATCGAAGGATTTATAGTTCTTTTTTACAAATGTCATTTCAGTTGTCTTGTTTACCATCGTTCTCACTTCCTGGTTATCAGTATAATACTACATGCAGCGCTGAGCTTAAAGCTAAAAAAATACTATTCTAATTCGAATGCTCCGGTATATAGCTGATAATACTTGCCTTTTTGTGCTATCAACTCGTTGTGATTGCCTCGCTCTACAATATGGCCATTTTCCAACACCATAATCACATCCGAGTTCTTAACTGTAGAAAGCCTATGGGCGATTACAAATACCGTACGCCCTTTCATCAATGCGTCCATTCCACGCTGCACAATTGCTTCCGTACGAGTATCAATCGAAGAAGTCGCTTCATCCAGTATCATAACCGGAGGATCCGCAACCGCTGCACGGGCGATGGCTAATAGCTGTCTCTGTCCCTGAGAAATATTGGAGCCATTGCCGGTGAGAGGCGTATTATATCCCATGGGCAAACGGGTAATAAAATCATGGGCCCCTGCCAGCTTTGCCGCCTCCACGCACTCTTCGTCACTTGCCGTAAGATTACCATATCTGATGTTATCCATAACGGTTCCTGTAAAAAGGTTGGTATCCTGCAAAACAATTCCTAAGGAACGGCGGAGATCCGCTTTTTTGATTTTATTAATATTAATGCCGTCATAACGGATTTTACCATCTGCAATGTCATAAAAACGATTAATCAAATTGGTAATTGTAGTTTTACCCGCACCTGTCGCCCCTACAAACGCAATTTTTTGACCGGGTTCTGCAAATAGGTTAATGTTATGAAGTATGGTCTTCTCCTCGGTATATCCGAAGTCCACATCCACCATTCTTACATCCCCTGTCAGCTTCGTATAAGTTATTGTTCCATCCTTGTGAGGATGTTTCCATGCCCAGGTATTGGTACGCTCCTTATGCTCTATTAATTTACCGTCTTCTTCTTTTACATTGATTAAAGTGACGTATCCTTCATCCACCTCAGGCTCTTCATCAATCAGAGTAAAAATACGGGAAGCTCCGGCAAGACCCATAATAACCGAGTTGATCTGATGGGACACCTGATTGATATTCCCTGCAAACTGTCTGGTCATATTTAAGAAAGGAACTAAAATGCTGATACCAAAGGCCATACCGGAGATGCTGAAGTTTTTCACTCCTGTTATCAATAAAGTACCGCCTACAATCGCTACAATTACATACAAAATATTACCTACATTATTTAAAATCGGGCCTAAGGTATTGGCGTACCGATTCGCTGTCTTTGCGTCTTCAAACAGAGCATCATTGATCTTATCAAAATCAACCTTGCTCTCTGATTCATGGTTAAATACCTGAACCACCTTTTGACCGTTCATTATTTCTTCCACATAGCCTTCCAGCTTACCGATCATTTTCTGCTGGCGTATAAAATATTTCGCAGAGCCGCCGCCTACTTTCTTGGTAACATGATACATAACAAAAACGCCGGCGAGAACAACCAGGGTCATCCATATACTAAAGTACATCATAATGCAAAAAACCGTTGCCACCATGACAGAAGAAGATAGAATCTGAGGAATACTTTGAGAGATCAACTGACGCAAGGTATCAATATCATTGGTATAATAACTCATAATATCCCCATGGTTGTTGGTATCAAAATATTTAACCGGCAGATTTTGCATACCGGAGAACATTTTAATTCGGAGCTTTTTAAGCGCTCCCTGGGTCATAACTGCCATCATACGATTATAGGAAAAGGACACACCAAGAGATATTATATAACAGGTGGCCAGTAAACTTACCAGCCCTAAGATGCGCCCGGAAACCGCCGCCCAATCACCTGTCCGATAACTCTTCTCTACTTCTGCAATAATGTTCTGTGTAAAAATTGCAGGGAGCGCAGATACAACTGCATTAAATATAATGGAAACCACGATAAAAGGAAACAAAACAGGATAAAAGTCCAGCAATGTTTTCAGAAGGCGTTTTAACATTCCTTTTTTATTCACCTGATTGGGATTTTTATTGTTCATCGTCTTCACCCGCCTTATTCTGTGATACATAAACTTCTCTGTAGATTTCATTGCCTGCGAGAAGTTCTTTATGAGTCCCTATTGCATTCACAGTACCGCCCTCCATAACAATAATGCGGTCCGCATCTTCTACCGATGCTGTTCTTTGTGCAATGATAATCTTCGTTGTCTTAGGGATGAACTCTTTCAATGCTTTTCTAATATAAGAATCTGTCTTTGTATCAACTGCACTTGTAGAGTCATCTAAAATAAGTATATTCGGCTTTTTCAGGAGGGCTCTTGCAATACAAAGACGCTGCCTTTGTCCTCCCGAAACGTTGGAACCGCCCTGTTCGATATAGGTATCATATTGTTCCGGAAAACTCATAATAAAATCATGAGCCTGGGCCAGTTTACAGGCTTCTATCAATTCTTCGTCCGTAGCTTCTTTGTTACCCCAGCGAAGATTTTCTTTAATTGTGCCGGAGAATAATATATTCTTTTGCAGCACGACAGATACCTGGTCACGAAGGCTTTCTAAATCATACTCCCGAACATCCACACCGCCGACTTTAACCACACCTTCCGTTGTATCGTAAAGGCGGGGGATCAGCTGGATCAAGGAGGATTTAGAGGAACCTGTCCCACCGATAATTCCAATGGTTTCTCCTGATTTAATATGAATATTAATATTCTGCAATGCCATTCGCTCTGCTTTTACAGAGTATTTAAAGCTTACATTATCAAACTCGATGGAGCCGTCCTTTACCTTCCTGACAGAACCACTTTTTAAAGAGCTTTCCTCTGTCAAAATTTCAACGATACGGTGTGCAGACTCCGTAGCAATGGTTATCATAACAAATACCATGGACAGCATCATCAAACTGCTTAAAATCTGAAAGCTATAGGTCAACAAGCTGGAGTATTGTCCCACATCAAGGTCAAGCCCCCTTGATGTAATAATGGTGTAGGAGCCAAAGGACATAACAAAGATTGTTACGGTATAAAGACAAAATTGCATCAGGGGATTGTTAAAAGCTAAAATCTTCTCTGCTTTTGTAAAATCATTGGCAATATCGGATGCTGCCGCTTCCAATTTCTCCTTTTCATATTCTTCTCTTACATAGGATTTTACAACTCTCATCCCTTTTACATTTTCTTGAATGGAGTTGTTTAAAATATCGTATTTTTTAAATACCCGTTTGAATAACGGCATTACTGTCTTAATAACAAGAGCCAGCCCAAAACCCAAAACGGGAGCAACAAATAAAAATATAAATGCCATCTTTCCGCCCATTACAAAAGCCATGGTAAAGGAAAAGATAAGCATTAACGGAAATCTTACCGCGGTACGGATAATCATCATATAGGCATTCTGAACATTGGATACATCCGTTGTCAGCCTTGTTACCAAGGAGGAAGCAGAAAAGTGATCAATATTTTCAAAAGAATAGGTTTGTATCTTATAAAAGATATCCTTTCTTAAATTCCTGCCAAATCCGGCGGATGCCGCCGCGCAGGTATTTCCCGCCAGAACACCAAAGGTGAGGGAAAGGCCTGCCAGCGCCACAAGGACCAGCCCATACCATAGAATCACACGTAACTCACACCCGGCTTTGATTTCATTGACTAACATAGCAATAATAAAAGGAATGGTAACTTCGATTAACACTTCAAATGCAATTAAAACAGGAGTCATAATTGATTCTTTTTTAAATTCTCGTATACTCTTCGCAAGTACTTTATACATCGATATATTCTCTCCTTTATATGTTTCTGGTATCGAATTTATAAGAAAGTTAAAAAGGCCGAAAAAAGCGTAAGTAGATTGTAAAAATCCGGGCTTACGCAAAAGAATAGCTAAATATGCCTCTTCATGCCATTTTACTATACAAAATTTTATATTTCAATAAGAACATCTTGCTTCCTTGATAAATCTCAAGTGTAGATTTTCAAGATATTTTGTAACTTTTTGGTTGTCCTGCCTTAACAGTCACTCATTTTTATGTTTCTCAAATATTGCATTTAACGCATTTATTGTTTCCTGAATTGTTGTCATTATTGCCATATTCATTCGATCCTCCCGCTCTACCCTACAAATTGTTTTATTCAATTTCAAGTGAATACATTAAATCTTCTCTGTCCTCATCGGAGAATTTATTCCTGCGGCCCTGTGTCCTCCCAGTTAATGACATGCCTAATTTCTCCATCACCCTATAGGAACTAATATTCTCACTATCGCAGTGCGCAATGAATTTTTTGACCTTTAATTCATGTAATGCAAAGTTCATAATTCCTCTTGCCGCTTCTTCCGCATATCCATTACCCCAGTAATCCTTACTTATTATCCAGCCAAGCTCACCTTCCGCACTATCTTTATCAATATAAATACTGACCGCACCGATATGTTCATTATTCAGCAGAATAGCATACTCATAAAATTGAGGCTCACATTTTTGCCACTCTTCCTGTACCCCGGCCAAAAAGCTCTCCGTCTCGCTTATATCGGTATTAGGTAAATGAACCATGTATCTGGTGTTTTCATAATCACTTGCATATTTATGTGTGGATATAAGATATTGAGGTCCTAACGGAACCAATAACAGCCTTTTTGTATGCATATTCATTACCGGGCTCTCCTTTACAAGTTCTTATTTTATCTATATTCAGCAGTATTCTATGAATTTTACCACAATAAAGAAGATGCCTCAAGATTGAAATCATGAATATCAAGTAATAACTTTCTTCCTGGAAAATGGCCTACCCCACGTTCTTCTTGCTTTCTGGCGATAAACACCGGCCATCTGATATGCCGTTTTTCAGAAAAACATAGTATACCAGTACCATGGCACTATTCATGGAGATTAAGAATACACTATATTATATCATTCTGTGTTTTTTTGACACGCTTTGGAGGTTCTTATTATATGTACAACAATAACAGAAGGTTTCAACCAGAGGAAGGAAATACCCGGTGTACGGCAGGCAGGCAAAACGAACCGATGAATGGCAATCAATCTCAATCGTCTTTCCCAAGTGCTCGTAGGAACAGGAGCCCGATGGCTGCTCCAGCTCCCTGTCCAAACGTAACACCGCCAAAAACAGGGGACTCAGATACCTCTCACTCTCAAACGGTAGGTGTACAAGGACCTGTCCTTTTGCAGGATACCGTTTTGCATTTCATATCCTGTGTTTTCTCCTTTTCTAACTTTTTTGAGTTCCCTTCCATAAATATCTTTTACCGACCCAATTATCGATGAATCCCTAAATATAGCGCCTTACTTCATTCATGTAATTTTTGTACTCTTCTCCAAATCTCTTTATGCACCATCTTTCTTCAGACAGAATAATCCAGTGCGCTGATATTTGAAAGACCATCAGTATTGCAAGCAATAACAACGACTGAGTAAGCAGTACACAGCCTAGAAAATAAATAAAATATGCCACATACATTGGGTTACGGGAAATCCGGTATAATCCTTTCAGATTGATGCCATTCTCCGCAGGTCTTGCAAAATTTGATACGGACGCAAGGCATAGCAGGATTCCAAGCCCATATATCACCAGACCTGCATAAAACCAATACGAGGCAGTTGTAATTTTAAGAAAAAATAGATAGACAAAGATCAGAATATTTGAAATCTGATAAAACCAATACGCTGCTTTTTCCTTTCCAACCAGGGGAGCGAAGAAAGCCGCACGTTTTAACCCTTCCTTGTTCCATATGCTTAAAAGGCCATATCTTATCAGTATAAGCGGAATTAACAAAAGAAATCCGTTCATTTTAATCTCCTTCTACTCAAGCCAATGCTATAAATAACCCTAATTTCAAACTGCTCTGTAATTGGAAGTTACTATATTAAATAAATAGTATTTATCCTAATACCCAAGCTTTTCATGAATTAATATTACTTCATATTCACACCCTGTAGGTTTTCTCCATAACACGGAAAAATTTCTGCATATTCTCTGTGGGCTTTTACAGTCGTAACATTTATCCCCCCTTACCGCACATGGGGTTTTTACTCCTAAACGTTGGGCATTGAGAGGTGCCGCTATATTTCTTGCTCTATCTAAAGCCTCTTCATAATTGGAAGCTATTTTATTTTCACCAACAACTAAATAAACTTTATCATGTCCAAAACTGATTGCAGAAACACGATTGCCAGTATTATCAATATTGATGATTTCTCCTGTTTCGGCAACTCCATTTACTGAGGAAATATATATATCTGCAAGGTTTGCCTTCCTTCTTACCTCCATGGCACTCATGTTTTCAGGTAATCTCATATGCCAGTATACATCATTATGAGACACCAGTGCATCATACAGTTTCATTTCCTCTACGGTAACTGAGCCTCCTATTCCAATCGTTCTATCACTCATTTGATTTGACAAATACTTTGTCGCTTCATCTGCATTACTAAACTCACTTACAATGTATCCGAAGCATTCGAGACTATTTTTAAGTTTTGTAAATTCCATAATTATAACGCTCCTATTCACACTAAAATACGCCAGTATTTTCACAAATCTCGATTTATCACTCTATAAATCCAAAATCACAAGATAATTTCATAATCAATATGTTCACCAGGAAAAGAAGTCCCATGATATATGTCCTACTGGTTTGCCGTTCAAAACGGTATACTTATTTTATACAAGTCGCGTATAAAAATCGCCCATAGCCTATTTCCGCCGTATTTTTCATTAACTCACCATTTAACCATAATGCAGTATCCAAAAAGTTCCGATCTGATAATGGCCATTTAGCATACTGTTTTGATTGAAAATCTGCATCCGATAAATTATTTAGTTTAGAAACCCATTGATCATGCAGCAATTTGATTATTTCCTTTGCTTTTTCAACACTTCCAGGCCAAGGAATATTTTCTTTTTTCAAGGTACCATCTTCAAAATTAGAATTCAATGCCGTACTCCACCAATATATGATGTGCCACATAATCCATGCGATGCTGGAAGGTCCCATCTCGTAACTTTCAGTCTCAGGCCAATCGACGCCCCAACCTTCTTCCTCCTTGTGTATTTGCAGTCCGGTGGAATTAAATGCCCAGAAAGCCTCGGTTTCATTAAGATTATCCATATGATAAAGATAAAGTTGCCAGCACATGTCTAACTGAAATAGTATACTCTCTTTTAATTCAGAATTTTTCATCATTATAACCTTCCTTCTATAACAAAAACCAATATTTCCATTTTTGCTTATCATTTCTATTTGTATACAGATTTCTATTCTCCACGTTTAGGATTGGAATATCGAAACCTCAGAGAGCATCTTTCTCAGATTAAATGCATCCCAAGGCAGATGCTCCGTAATACTCAAACCTACAATCTCCGCTATCGAAGATACATCCTTTAGAACTCGATGCTATTTAATCTTTCAAGCCACTTCAATATGCAGCCACTCTTAAAGAAATCTAATAATGCACCATCGCAAAAGCGCTCGGCTCTGACAGCACCCATAATAAGTGCAAGCACACACTGTGCCCTTAAATTTGAAACGTCAGCGTTCTTCATAGATTCTATACCCCATTCAAGGCCGTTGGCCTTGAGAATATCTCCATAGCGGGTAAGCTCCATATCCTTATTACGTTCTATAAAGATGTAAACATCACTGATGAAGTTATGTATCATTTCGGAATAATCTACAAAAGGCATCTGTATCGGATGTTCCGGTGTTCCATCGTTTTCTTTATCAATCACCCAGTCGCCAATGCGATCCGCCTGAATTGCAGGTATGTATTTTGTCAAAATATCGAATTTGCTCATCCTCGTTCATCCTCCTCAGTATCGTCAAAGCCAAATAACATTTGGAACTTATCGACGTTATGTGGTATGAGTTATCATCATCAAATCTTACAGGTATATGACCATTATTGTATTTAAACTTCAGCTTCTTCCCAATAGAAATACTGTAAACCATTTGGTTTCAATTTACAATATGAATAATAGAGAATTAAAGAGAAGTCAAAGCAAAATATTAGCCTGTAATCGGTCTGATTACAGGCTATAACTTAATTTCCGTATTGCTCATACACATAGGGCAGAATTACCCATGTAACATCGTCGGCAGCAATGGTATTTGTATGGATCTCAGGTTTTAGCCCTTGATATAAATGATGTGCCTTATCACAAGGATTTTTACGACAATTTTGGCATTTATCAACGTCATTATCCGCCGCACATTTCAATGAATCACAGTTAAAGCTTTTATCTAGTCCTCCTGTATGACAGCCATCACACAACTCCATATCATCGCCCCAATATCCCCCATCGCCTACACCTCCCGCGTATACACGTATCAGCCGTTCTTTCAACTCCGCCCGGAACTCCTCGCTGATTGTTCCGCCGTTATAGTGCACACACAAATCGCAACGGTGCCCGCAACTGGCATAGACCGCCTGCTCTTTCGGAAACGGCTTTCGATTAGGCTTTTTCTTAATCAAAACAAGCTGCTTGACAGCTTCGAGCATATGTAAATCGGCAACGGAAATAAACATCCATTTGCCGTCATGATACGTTCTGCTGTTATCGTATATTTCCTGTAGCTTCTGCGGGAATTCATTACGCCGCGCCTCAAATAATTCACGTTCTGCTTTTCCGAAAATAACGAGAAAATCATAATGGCCTTCGCGTATATAAATCGTCAGCACCGTTTTCCCGCCTCTGCGTAATTTCAATTCATCTTTGCCATTGCCCACTTCATCCAAAGCATACTTCCCTCGCAGAAACCGCATGGTTTCCTCACTGACCTTTTGCAATTCTGTTTTTTTGCTCATGGTTGTACCCCCCTATCACCCCATTAAGGGTGCCTTCACCAACCGAGTTTAAAAAAGGGTTGGTGTATTTTCGTATAATGTTTTTAAATTATTTCAAAAAGATGTTCACATTGCTTTTTACCGTTAGAATTGATCGGTGAAGATACCGTTCCTATAAGTCGCAGCTTCACGCCGAGGCTTTTTTCAAAGCCATATTTTACATGTCCACTGCAGCAGCCGCAATAGGTAAGGGAAACAGTTGCGGGTTTTGATAATTTATTTATAATTGAGCATACGCACCTATATTTTCCGCCTTCTTCAAAATTCCAGAATACACTCAACGTTCCATCATCATTTAATCTACAGCGAGCTGATTCATTCATATCCATTGCGTTTAGTATTTTAATGCGTTCTTCGATGGATTTGTCTTTAAGTTTTAGCATAAATTAAGCGGCAGGCTCATTCTTGTTGCAACCTTGCTCCTCCATAACGGAAAGAATATGAACTTTTGAAAGTAAATTATCCATTTGATTCACAAAGGCAATTTTTTCTTCCGGTGTTTCATCTTTACTTTCCGGAAAAACAAATTGCTCCATTACTTCCTTCGGAATACCTTTGTCAATCATAGTCTGTTTGATTTCCAATATGTTCATAAAAAACCTCCTCCTATTAGCCCATGAGATTATTCTTTTTGGCAGGCAGGGCATATAAACGTAGATGTACTGCCCGTTTTTATCGAAACTATCGTCTCACCACAGACCGGACAGGGCTGGTTTTCTTTATAGCCCACAAGGAAATTGTCCATTGTGAAGCTGCCTTTTTGCCCAAAGAAATCACTTTCATAAGCAAACGCGCCTTTTTCCCGCGAAAGGTCCAAAACCCCTGTTATGCTGTCATAAAGGAGCCTGATTTCATCCCCGTCCATGTCCGATATTTTCTTTTGGGGATGCAGGCGGGCCCTGAATAAAATGTCATGCATATACATATTCCCGATGCCGCCGACATTCTTCTGATTCATTAAAAAAGCTTTGACCTGTGTCTTTTTTCCTTTCAGGAGAGATGAAAAATAATCAGGCGTAAATTTTTCGTCAAAAGGGTCAATCGCAATATCTTTTGTGTTGGGCTCTGATGCAAGTTCACCATCCGAAACGAGTAGAAATTTGCCGAACCACCAAAAGCGGGCGGTATAACCGCTGTCGTCACTAAAGAGAACTTTGATTTGGTATTTGTGAGCTTCGTTCTTCTCATTATCAAAGAACAAAATATCCGCACCCATACCAAGAGATAAAAGGATATTCTCACCGTTAGAGAGCGTAGTGATAATCCATTTCCCTCTATTCCGGATATCGTCAATTTTTGCGCCCGTGATTCGTTTTTGAAACTCATCAGACGGGATATTGGCGCATTTTTCTTGTAGCAGAGTAAGAGTTTGTATGGTCTTTCCGCGCAAGGTATCTCTCATTTGTCCTGCGAGCTTAGCGATTTCAGGTAGTTCAGCCATTTTCTTCTTTCCTTTCGTTCTTTATTTGTATTGGAATAAATATGTCCTGTTGATATCGGTTCAACTTATTCGCTATATCCCACGGCAGAATTTCCTCAATCATATCGTAGCGTTGCAATTCTCCTTCCGCGTTAACATCAAGCTCATAATGGTCGCTCTTATTTACCCAGTCCTTCAACAGAATTAAGGTATCATCCATATCTTCCATGAAGGAACTGGCTATGGCGAATAGCCCGCTTGGAAATTTTTCATCCGCGTACTTTGTTGTATTTTCATAATCACTTGGGATTTTCATAAGCATAATCCACTCATCGTTTGGTTCTTTGCGGTAAAAACAATTGCGCAATCCCGGACTTGGTGTGAACCCAAATTTCACAAACAGGTTCTGCATTTTATCCCCATCCAGGTTTTCTGCTTGTCCTGTTTTTAATCGTGAAGTAAGAATACGCATGGGTGGTAATCGAATAATACGAACATCATGCAGCCTTAATGCTTCACGGCTGATTTCAGACAACTTTTCAAATGTGACAGCCTCATTTTTTTCCACTGCAGCAAGCCTTTTTTCAGTTTCTTCATGAAGTAAAGTAATGCCCGATATTTTCTTGATACCGCTCATCAGCATTTTATGCAGAAAATCATCGACAAGATGTCTTAGTTCCGATAAGGCCGAAATTTCTGTGTCAAGTGATTCAAGCTTGTCCACAAACGCTTGAATCAATGCCGCCATGTCTTCACTTTTGAATATAACGACCATATCCTTAATCGGGATTTGTAATTTGCGTAAAATAATAATCTGTTTCAATCGTTCAAGCGCGGCGGTATCATAATAACGTTGGGCTTTGTTATCTGGATGGTTGCTCCATAAAAGCCCCATCTCCTCATAATATCTTAGTGTCCTGCTGGATATACCGTAATTTTCAACAACTTCGTTTATTCTAATCAACTCCAAAATATCACCGCCTTTTTAATTATTATACAAGTTGACGCAAGGTCAATGTCAATAGTATATTTCTGAATACCTGATAGCATAAAATGGTATAGTGAATTTTTTCAAGAACTCATACATGCTTTTCCCCGAAATTATCCTTCAAGTTCAATAAGAATTGGTTCCGCTGCTGCCGGACCACTATACGGAGCCTTTCCGGTTGCCGCCATCTTCATGAAAAGAAACATAAAGTTTATGAATATACTTACATACTTCATATCCGATTTCTGATCACTTGAACAGGAGAAAATTTTCAACCAGTCCTAAAACAGGAATATACCAGGCTATGTTAAAACCTTCGATACCAAATAAATCTTCCACCATAAATCTATTCATCCTGTCCTCCAAAACCATTTTAACCGTATATCTGCATTTATTCTTGATAATTCATCCCACGATGCCCTGGGCAAAAAACTCTATGTCTAGTTTAAATGTACTTTGTTTCGAAAGCAATGATAAGAATAAAATAGATTATGATGAGCTAAATAGGATATAATTATTGCACCCATTGCTTTTTTTGCCATAGAAATAGCGGCTTTGAGTTCAAAACCGCTATTTAATAAAGGATATCATACTATGTAACCGCTCAAACAACGGTTATTATTAATCATTTGGATATCAGCATATTCTCATTATAAGAGACAGCCTTTACCGGACATGATTTTATTACATTCTCCAGCTTATCCATATCTATTGTCTCATACGATTTCACGAGCGCCTTTTTGTTTTCCATCCCGAATAATTCGGAATAGCTCTTTGCGCAGAGAGTACACCCCATGCAGGCGTCTCGGTTGATATGAAGTCCAGCCTGTGTCAACACCTCGCCGGGCAAATCCTTATCTTTTATCATTTTGTCTGCCAGCCACGAAAAAATGGTGATTGCAATAATGGTAAGACCCCATCGAACAACCATGAATTTAGGACCTAAAAACTTCGCTTCGTTGATGAGCATGGGAATCTTAATGACAGCCCACGAACTTAATATAATGATAATATTCCGAAGGGAGGCCCCTTTTTTATGGAGCATGACGCACATTGGAAATGCAGCATAAACCGGACCTGCTGATATACTTCCAACTACAAAGGAGAGAAAAATACCTTTCGATTTAGCGCTCTTACCCAAATACTGCATGATTTTTTCCTTTGGAACCCATATGTCTAAAAGTGCCGTAAGAACGAAGATAACCGGCATAATCATGAGCATTTCTTTAATATAATACCCGCTGCTTTTCACCGACTCAATTCCTATTGCCGGGTTTGCAATAAACATGGTGATATAGGCTAAGGCTACAACTACCAAGAAGAGATTTTCTTTTAGCTTTTTTATCATTGTCATATTATCACCCCCATTACAAGTGCGATTGCAATGGCAAAAAGAAAGCTAAGTCCGTTGCGGATTGCGGTAAACTTTACTCCAAACGCTCTCCTTTCGAGGGGGAATGTGACCACGCCTACCATTGTCAGTGTCGTCAGAAAAGCAACAGACGGAATCACGCTAATTCCTGCATGGATTAGTGTGCCCACTAAGGGGAACGCAATAAAAGCAGGAACCAGTGTGATTGTACCAAGCAGTGCTCCCCCAATTGTTGCCAACAGGACCGATTGAGTACCCAAGAAAGCAGCAACTTCTGCAGGCGGAATAAGTGTTAAAATTAGTCCGATTGCAAAAATAATGGAAAGAATGCTTACCACCATCCCTTTTCCCATTCCAAGCGCCATTTTAAGAGCCTGTTTCGTTCTTACCTTGTCTTTGGCAAGGGAAATTCCAAGAAAAATTAATGTACCACCCCATATTGCCACCGTGAAAATATCCATATGAATCCTCCCTCAAAATCAAGTTACTTTCCCGGTGCCGGCGCCTTGACAACAATCAGCTCCAAGATTTCATCATGTAGGTTTTTAACATTCATTTTAATTCCCTTGGGGATTTTCAAGATGGTTCCCACGGGATACTCATGGATTTCCTGTTCGTCCAAACCAATGGACAGCAAGCCTCTTATCACTGTCATGTAGACATTGGAATTGGAAAAATGCTCCGGCAGCCCTTCGCTTTTACTCAGAATCATGTGATTAAAGTTCACATTTTCATCGGCAATAACTTTTTCAATTACGTGTGTGTCATTTTGCACCATTCTAAAAGCCTGTTCAATCACTTATAGTTCCTCCTTTTTCTTTTACAGATACAGATATTATAACGTTGTGATTTGCCTCGAGATAGACACGTATGTTTCTTTTTGCTATAATATTTTAGAGAGGAGTGATGTCATTGTGATAGAAATGATTAAGACTATACCATTGTTTGCGCAGTTATCGTCGGATATAATAAATTTGTTAATTTCAGATAATCAATTATATTTGAAGAATTATTCCAAAGGCACAACTGTTTATAATCAAAAAGACCAATGTAAGACATTTGATATGGTTATATCCGGCGGCCTTGTTGCATATTCCCTTTTAGAAAGCGGTTCGGCAATGACAATGTTTGAATTCTCCAAGGGACATATGCTGGGCGCAAATTTACTGTTTGGTGATACCCATACATACCCGTTTACAATATACTCTCTGTCCGATGCACAGCTTTTGCACATTACCAAGAAAGCGGTATCGAAATTTTTACACGACTATAATTTTACGATGCAATTCATCGGAATGCTATCACTTAACTCTCAGAAACTTAATGCAAAAATTACAATGGCAACTCAAAAGACCCTCAAAGAAAATCTTTTAGAATACCTTAGACAGCAATCCATATTACAACACTCAAATGTCATTGTATTACCTATCAGCAAAAAGCAACTCGCTGATTATCTTGGTGTACAACGTCCATCTTTGTTTCGTGAACTGAAAAATCTCAAGGAGGAAGGTATATTAGATGTTTCCAATCGGACTATTTGTTTGAACAATGTTCAGAGTTTTAACTAAGTAGCAGACATGGCAGCTATGGTCGTCTCAAAACCCTGCCTCCTCAAATTTACTTCAAACCATCATTTTCAATACATCCAATAGACTGCCACAGAGGAGTACGCCTGGCAACTTAAAAATAGTTTTATAACGCAATCATGGGCAAGTACCATCGAAAATGGTCTTACCCATAATTTTTATACTATGATAAGGTCACGCATACAGGTTGACTAATATAACTCTAAATTCACGAGCCATTTTTATATTACCATCCGGCCAAACAATACTGTCGTTTTCTGATTGTTTGCTATTCATCTATTACTCATCGTTTCGAATATCTGCCCTGTAGAGATTTGAGCGTTTTATTGATCTCACTGGCTTCCTTTTTGTCAAGTAGCCAGCTGATCAGGTTGACTGCAATATAAACGGCGAAGACTGCCAGACCGAAAAAGGATGCCTCGACAGGGTTATGGAGAATCCCGGTCCAAAATCCGAATGCGATCAGCATCGCCTCAAGCACAGTGACATGAAACACCTTACGGACGAGGGCCTGCTGCAATGACAATTCCCTGCGTGAATAGGTTACAAATGAAGGTACGAGGCTAATAAGCCCAAAAATAAGGGGAGAAAAAAATCCTTCATAGCCAAACCTTGCAGTTGGGTCAAGAGACAGCCCCAAAACGGCGATCGCCGCCGTCACGCAAGTGGTGATGATAAAGTATTCCATCAGACATCTTTTCAAAAAGGCCTTAAAACTCATACGCTCTCACCTAACAATCTCTTTTTTAGCTCCGGCACATACTGTCGGGAAATGATAACTTCCTCGCCGTTAAACATAGTTGCCGAAAACCGCCCGTTCAAGATCGGGCGAACATGATCGATTTTCATCAGATTAACAACCTGAGATTTTGAGCAGCGGAAAAACCTTCGGTTTTCATACATCTCAGCAAATTCGTACAGCTTGCATTTGATCTCATATACCTTTTTTGCCGTATAAGCAAAAACTCTATTTTCAACAGCTTCAACAAAGAAAATGTCCTGAAGGGAAATCTGGCTCGCCCTTTCGTCGGAATACCCCGCAAGTGTGGCGCCAACTGATTTTATAAAGTTAACGATACTTCTCACATCTTCGTTTATTTCATAACATTGGATAATTGCTCGCTCTTCCTTATCCTTGCCAATCTGATTCACAAGAACTTTCAACCTGCCACCTCGCAACCATAAATAAGCTATATTTCTCCATCCGCCGCCAATCTGTTTTTCCTTTGCGGCGGATAAGTTTATCGGCAATCATCAGTTTATCACCTTGATTCAAAGCATGACAATTATCGATAATACCTTATAATTATAGCATATTTCTGGCAGCAATTTCAAGCTGCCATGTGATTTAATAGCTTTGAGATGTCCATATTTTAAGGCTTCTTGTGTTTACGGGAGTGCTCAATATTCCGTTTTCAACTGTAGCGCTCCGGCGTCCTTGAGCGTGTGATTAAAGAAATCCAGCACGATATGATTCATCGTCTTAATACAGTAAGGGCTGTCAACCTCTCCGGTTCCGAGCATACGTGCAAATGCCGGGGAAAAGAGCGGAAGATCAGTGAAATTCAGATGTCCCGAGTCGCGAATAACAATATCATAAGCTTCAGCCGCATGTGCGCTGGCAGAAAGATTGTTATAAGCCGTGCCCAATTGCCGGGCATCTTCGTAATGGCTGTCGTTATACAGGTTCAGCAGAGGAACCGGATAGTCTTCCTTGGTCAAGATTACCTGCCCGTTTTCAATTCCGGTTTCTTCACCGATCATCGTACCATCAATCACGATCACAGCATCCACATCGGGTCGCTCCCTCCCTGTCTGTGCCGCTGCCGCGCCACCAAGTGAATGTCCGAATAGACCAATTTTATCTTCGTTGATCAATGTGCCAATGGTTTCTGGTGTTTCGCCTTCCATATTGTTCAGGATTTTATTCAGGACAAAATTTATATCGTCGGTTCGAAGGGCCAGCCATTCGTGAGTTTTGGTATAGGTTGTCTGTTTGTCATAATCGCCGTTTGTGATGTTGACGGCATCATTGAGAAATGCTGTGTTCACAAATGTCATGCTGCCGTCCGTGTGTTTTGCAAAGAAGGCCTGGTAGCTATGGTCTATGCTGCAGACCACATACCCGTTGCTGGCGAGGTCTTCAAAAGTGGAAATATTGCTGCCGCGATAACCGAATGCTCCATGTGAAAATACGGCAAGCGGGAAGGTGTCTGTACCTTTCTCAATATCCGGATACCAGAACTGAACTGTCAGTTTTCTGTTTTCGTCCGTCTTGGAAAATGGATCGACACGCGAGTCATCTACAAAAGTAACGCTTGTGGTATCCACGGCATAAGAACCTGTGGACGCAATCGGCGCAAACTGCGGAAACAGAATGCCGGGCAGGATTAAGAAGGTCAGCATGAAACAGCTGCTGATGCAGGAGAGAATGGCCGTTGATCTCTTATATTTCTTTTCGGGCCCAGGTTTTCTGATAAAAAATACGGCGCTGAATACGGCGAGAATAACGAGGAGAATAAACAGGCCTATCCAGCGAAATCCCCACCAGTAAACACCCGTTGCCATAAGTAAAGCGAATATTATGAATGCGGAGATCCGTATGATGTGCTTTATCCTCGTTTGGCAATCCTTTGTGATAATTCTGTAACCAAGAAATCCTAATTGCGCGCTCAGCGCGGTAAATAATGTTATGATTCCAAGCATAAGTAATACCTCTTTTTCTGTTTGTTGTACGCAGTATAACTCATGCTCTTTTGCCTATCAATAAATTCGCCTGTAAGTTGCGTTAATTCGTTGTAAGTTACAAATCTCTTCGTAATCTTCGGGCAATGTCAGTATTCCCCATAACCTATCCTCCTTAAATTTTTCCGTGATTCGCATAAAAAAGCGTAAAAGCAAAAACTCTTACGCCTCAAAGTAATCTTTATTCATTTTCAACTATTAATAAATCAGTATAACTGCCTTTCTCAGCCAACCGGTGCGAATATTCTTTGTCCCCCTCTACACTGCATCTGCCACAAGAACATGTTACAAAATCATGCACAGTTTGGATTCAATAATATCACCGCCGTATTTGCATTGTATACTAATTTTCAATATTTTCTCTCATTTTAACTTCTTGAAATTGCTTATACTCATTTCCTTTTCGTTATCCTATCCGTTGCAGCAAAACTACAACTTCTGTATGGGTCGAATGAGCAAATTGATCAACTGCTCTTACCTTCACCAACTCATACCCTCTCTCACACAGGTATTTTGCATCCCTCGCCAGGGTTGCGGGATCACAGGATACATAGACCACTTTCCCGGGTTTCATACTTATGATGGTATCCAGCAGGCTCTGGTCACAGCCCTTCCTCGGAGGATCCACAACTATCACATCAGCATGAATTTTCTCCTCCTTATACTTCGCCGGAAGCACCTCCTCCGCCGCCCCGACAAAGAATTCTGCATTGGTGATATGATTTAGCAAAGCGTTCTTCTTCGCATCCTGAATTGCCTGGGGAACAATCTCCACTCCGTATACCTGTTTGGCCTTCTGGGCCAGGAACAAGGATATGGTGCCGATGCCGCAATACAGATCCCATACCGTCTCATCTCCGTGCAGATCGGCATACTCAAGTGCAACCTCGTAGAGCCGCTTGGTTTGTACCGGATTGACCTGGTAAAAGGACAAAGGTGAGATGCGGTATTTTACCGGCCCGATGAAATCCGTTATATAAGGCTCGCCCCAGAGAGGTATGATCTTTTGTCCCAGAATTACATTGGTCCGCTCCCTGTTGATATTCAGGCAAATGCTTTTCATCCCGGCTATTCTTCTCAATCCTTCCAGCAGCTCCTCCTTATACGGCATATCCGTCCCGTTGATCACCAAACATACCATTACTTCACCGGTCTGAAACCCTGCTCTGATCAGAATGTGCCGGATCAGGCCCGTATGGTTTTCCTCCTTATAGGGTTCGATATGATGAAGTGTAAAGAAGGACCGAAGAAAAGCAATAATTTCCTCATTCACCCTCGCCCCGATATAACAATGATTGGTATCAATAATCGAATGAGTCCGACCGGCATAGAAACCGATGGCAATGCTACCGTCCTTATTTCTTCCCACAGGATACTGGGCTTTATTGCGGTAATAATAGGGTTCATCCATTCCGCAGACAGGTTCCATTACAAAATCCGTAAAACCCCCGATTCTTGTAAGGCAGCTTCGTACTTTATCTTCCTTATACTCCAACTGCTTTGCATAATCAACATGCATCAGCTGGCATCCCCCGCAGCGTGCCGCAATCGGGCACCTTGGTTCAACCCGGTAGACCGAGGATTCCAGCAGCCTGACCAGTCTGGCGTAGCCATAGCTTTTACCCGTTTTTGTTATCTGAACCAGGGCACGATCTCCCATAACCGTATCTTTAACAAACAGGGTATATCCTTCATATCTTCCAATCCCTTCTCCCTCAGAGCCGATATCCTCTATTACAATCTCTACTTGATCGTTCTTCTTTAATGCCGCAGCCATTTCCTTCACCACTCCATCTTTGAATAAGGATTGCCTGCTCAGCTCAAAGCTGCTGCCGGCAATCCTCTCACATACATTAGCATATCCATCTTGTCTATCTTACCAATTCCATATATATCCTTTGTAATTTATAACATTCTTTAGCTCTTTGTGCTTCGCTTAATATTGGATTCAAAGAGCTTCTGGTAGCCCATCCATTCCACCTTCGGATCTCCGGACATCAGCAGCTCCGTAATCGTCTGCATCTTAGCATCTGTATTATCCGCAAAATGCAAAGCCATCGCCTCCGCCGTCGCCGGTTTCTTCGGAGATCCGTATTCCAGCTCCCCGTGATGGGCCAGAATACAATGCAGCAGCTCATTGGCAAGCTTCACCGGAAACTTGACCATCTTCTTTATATGGCTGCTCACAGTATTGGCTCCAATGAAGATATGACCCAGCAGCTGGCCGTCGTCGGTATAATCATTGGCCGGGAAGGTGGACAGCTCCTCCATCTTACCGATATCATGAAACAATGCCGCTGTAATCAGCAGATCCCTGTTCAGGATCGGGTAGCTGGAAGCATAATAGTCACAAAGCTTTACCACACTTAAGGTATGCTCCAGCAATCCGCCTACAAAGCTATGGTGCACACTCTTTGCAGCGGAATGGTTCTTAAAGCTCTTCACAAACTCCGCATCTTTAACAAAGAAATCCTCTGCCAAATTCCTCAGATTCCCGTCTTTGATGCCAAGAACAGTTTCCTTGATCTCCCGATACATTGCCTCAACATCCTTGCTCGTTACGGGAAAATAATCCTCCGGATAGTATTCTCCTTCTCTGCCCTTATAAATTCTGCTGATATTGAGCTGGAGTGCATCCTGAAAGCTGTTCACTCTAGCATCAATATGTACGAAATCCATGGCCTCATACTGCTCTATCTCATTGTTAAAGTCCCAAATCTTACCGTCAATGGTTCCGGTTTTATCCTGCAAAAGCAGCGATACATAGCTTTTACCGCTCTTGCCGGTTAAGACTTGCTTTGACTTACACAGATAAATCTCATTCTTAATAAAATCATTTTCTCTTAAATCCTGAATATATCTCATTCTTCCTTCTATACCTTTCTTTCTGATTGTTGCACCATGTCTAACGACATTATAACATAAGCACAAGTGCTTATGTTATGCCGCTTCGCAGCAGAATGTGCACTCCCTTCGGTCGGCACGGTTATAATGTCTAACGACATTATAACCCACCCCCAAAGATATATAAAGCATTAAATTGTACCATTAACGATTTATTTTATATAAAAAGGATGTTATTCCGGTGGTTTCCCGTCGGTATAACATCCTAAGCTTCATTATCTCGGCTTTTCTGCAAGAATGACTGTAATATCCATCTCCTTCTGCGTAGTTCCGGTGGTTCTTTGTATTTTAACCTCAACCTCTGCTCCGGGCAGGAGGGAAGAGATTGCGTTATAGAAATTATTTGTATTGTTGATGGTCTGCTCCTCCGCCTGAAGAATAATATCTCCGCTCTGTATCCCTGCCAGATATGCCGGGGAATCCTCCAGCACCTCGTTCACATAGATGCCTCCCGTAATACCATACTCTGTCTTGGCGGCCTCAGGCATGTCTATGGTTTTAACGCCAAAATATACTCTCGCCTGCCGGTTGCCCATATAAGTCAGGAAGGTCTTTAATTTGCTGATCCCGATCGCTGTGCTAAGCCCTTCATTTTTCTCATCCTTCAGGGTTCTGGTAATCAGACCGACCACCTCTCCCTTCATGTTCACGATCACACCTTCACTGTTTTCATTGTCCGTAATGTCCGTATTAAACAATTCAAGCCTGTTATCCGTAATATAGACATAGCTGTTCTTGCTGGAAATAATGCCTGCCTCCATGGAACCGGTATGTCCGTTGGGACTTCCCAGGGCCAGGATAGGACTGCCTACCACCAAAGTATAGGATTCTCCCAGCTTTGCTACTTGAAGGCCGCTCATATAGGTGGCCGGGATTTTCTCCAGAGGAACGGCAAGCATCGCCAGGTTCAACTCGGATTCATAATCCTGGAGAACGGCATCCACCGTAAAATTATCCGATAGCCTGATCTGAATAATATCGGCATCTTTAATACGGTCCAGACTCGTTAGTATCAGTAAATCCACATTATTATTGTAGATAATCAAGCCGGGTGTTTCCTTTGCCAGCTCCACACTCGTCCCAAACCAAACGTCCGTCTCATCTGTAATTCCAACCACCGTAACGATGGATCTCTCCACTTCAAAGGACATCTTGCGCAAACCGTCATAAATGCTGGTATAGTCGTCCACATCCGCTTCAATTGGCTGCTCGATGATCACGGTATCCGGCTCCTCCGTATTGTCCTTGGGAGGCTTGGAATCCATGTTTACCGTCTCGTTCTTCTTGTCATCCGGCCTGCTCCCCGGCACATTACCCTGGGCATTACCTTCCTCGGGATAACGGGTGGGAAAGGTCGCCGGAGTTCTTGTATCCTCTTCTTTATGTAGAAGCCCGTAAAGCCTTGGTTCAGTCAGCACAAAAGTAATGGCAGCAACTACTCCGAATACAACTGCCAGACAAATCGTGGTTATGACAGGTAATATCTTCTTTCGCAGTTTCCTGCGCTTTTTTTCTATTACCTGCTCCTTGATAAACTCAAAATCTTTTTTATCGTTCCCAGACATCCTTATTCTCCTTCAAGAGACAAATTACTATTAGGATTCTTATAATACTTATGTCCCATTTTAGCAGTTACATATGAACATAATATGAATTATTTGTAAACAAACGCTTCTAAGATTATGACACATAATGCCAATAAATTCAATACTATTTGTGCAAATCAACTAATATCGGCTGCAGTCCGGTTCATGGTATTTCGGCACCCTCTTTTACTTGCTTTTCCGCACTAGGTACAAATACATCCCATGCGTTGTGCAGCTTTTAATACCTTAATCCTATCATTATAATCATTTTTGATCTTTCAGCCGCAAATTATAGTTTTATTTTCTTACAACATAAGGTAGAATAGAGGTAGTATCCACATGAAATTTTATAACAAAAATATCATGATGAAATCCCATGAGAACGCTGTAACAGTATACAGCTTACAGAAAGGCTTGAATCGTATTATGAATGAAAAAGCATTAAGAACTCTGGAATATACCAAGATTATCGATAAATTATCCTCTCTGGCCGGTACCGCCTATGGCAGGGAGTTGTGCTCCCGTCTGCTGCCGCAGACGGATCTTGAGGTAATACGGACTCTCCAGCAGCAGACCACCGACGCATTATCCCGGTTATTACGCAAGGGAAGCGTTTCCTTTAACGGAATCCATGATATCCGTCCCTCTGTCATGAGGCTGAAGATCGGCTCCTCCCTCGGCGCTCCGGAGCTTTTGCATATCAGCTCCGATCTGGATGCTGTTCTGCGCATCAAGGCCTACGGCGGCTATACCGGCAAGGACAGCGAGACCATGACGGAGGATTCCCTTACCGAATTATTTGCAGGCCTGGAACCCCTGACTCCGTTAAATAATGAGATCAAACGCTGTATCATCTCCGAGGAGGAGATTGCGGATGACGCCAGCCCTTCCTTAAAGAGCGTCCGAAGGGCTATTAAGAATGCCAATGACAAGATACACAGCGAACTCGGTTCCATCCTGAACTCTTCCCGGAACCTGCTTCAGGAAAATATCATAACCATGCGTAACGGAAGATACTGTCTTCCCGTGCGCTCGGAATATAAGAACCAGTTCCAGGGAATGATCCATGACCAGTCCTCCACCGGCTCCACCCTGTTCATTGAACCCGTGGCAATTGTCCGATTGAACAATGAGCTGAGAGAACTGGCCATAAAGGAGCAGGAGGAGATTGAGAAGATATTGGCGGAGCTGAGCGGCCAGGCGGCGGATCACTGTGACAGTCTGGACTATGATTTTATGACCATGTCCCAGCTCGATTTTATCTTTGCAAGGGCTTCCCTGTCCAAGCAGATGAAAGGATCCGAGCCGCACTTTAACCGGGATGGGCGCTTCCATATCAAGAAGGGGCGGCATCCCCTCATCGATCCGAAGAAGGTGGTGCCTATTGATATCATGTTGGGCAAGGATTTCACCATGCTGATTATCACAGGTCCCAATACCGGCGGCAAGACCGTCACCCTTAAGACCGTCGGCCTGCTGACCCTGATGGGCCAGGCAGGACTTCATATCCCTGCCTTTGACGGCTCGGAGCTGTCCGTATTTGAAGAGGTGTACGCGGATATCGGGGATGAGCAGAGCATTGAGCAAAGTCTCAGCACCTTCTCCTCCCATATGACGAATATTGTTAAGATACTGGAGAAGGCGGATATCAATTCTCTCGTCCTGTTCGATGAGCTTGGTGCCGGAACCGACCCCACCGAGGGCGCCGCCCTCGCCATGTCCATTCTTTCCTCTCTTCACAGCAGGAAGATCCGGGCTATGGCCACCACGCACTACAGCGAATTAAAGATCTATGCGCTATCCACCGAAGGGGTATCCAATGCCTGTTGTGAATTTGATGTTGAAACTCTTCGCCCGACCTATCGGCTCCTCATCGGTATTCCAGGTAAAAGTAATGCCTTTGCCATCTCTTCAAAGCTTGGCCTGCCGGATTATATCATCGCAGATGCAAAGGAGAGAATCGGGCATCAGGAAAAGAGCTTTGAGGATCTGATCAGCGATTTAGAGGCAAGCCGTGTCACCATAGAGAAGGAGCAGAATGAACTGGCCAAATACAAGCAGGAGATTGAGCAGTTGAAGAAAAATCTCGCCCGCAAGAACGAGTCCCTGGATGCCAGCCGGGAACGGCTCCTGAAGGAGGCCAAGGAGCAGGCTGCAGCGGTTCTCCAGGAAGCCAAGGAATTCGCGGACCAAAGCATCCGCCGCTACAACAAATGGCTTCAGGAGGGCGGTCATATCAAGGATATGGAGAATGAAAGATCCGGCCTGAGAGAACGCTTAAGCGAAAGTGAAGGCCCCCTTGCCGCCAGAAAGCAAAAACCGGCCAAGACCCCTCCCGCAAGCAAGCTGAAGGTGGGTGATTCCGTTAATGTCATCAGCTTGAATCTGAAGGGTACCATAAGCACCCTGCCCAATGCCAGGGGTGATCTCTATGTCCAGATGGGCATACTGCGTTCCCTGGTGAATATCAAGGATATTGAATTGATTGATGAGGAAGTGATCACTGCCCCCGGCTATAATAAAACCCAGAGCGGTAAGATTAAGATGTCCAAATCCGCCACCATCCACCCGGATATCAATTTAATCGGGAAGACAGTGGATGAGGCCCTGGCTGAGTTGGATAAATATCTGGACGATGCCTACCTGGCACATCTTCCCCAGGTAACCGTAATCCACGGCAGGGGTACCGGAGCCCTCAGAGGCGCTGTCCATGCCCGCTTAAAAAAGCTTAACTATGTCAAGTCCTTCCGTCTGGGCGCCTTCGGTGAGGGTGACCAGGGTGTTACTATAGTGGAATTTAAATAAGCTTAAAAGCACCAAAGAAGCTTAAACCGCCCTGTAATAATTGTTCCTGAAAGGAGTTTCCCATGATAGCCAAGCAAAAAATATTGATCGTAGATGATGATGTGAATATTGCGGAGCTTATATCCCTCTATCTGACCAAGGAATGCTTCGATACCCTGATCGTACATGACGGAGAGGCCGCCATCCATGAATTCGCTTCCTACCAGCCTAATTTGGTTCTTCTGGACCTGATGCTTCCGGGCATTGATGGCTATGAGGTGTGCCGTGAGATTCGCAAGACCTCTTCTGTCCCAATCATCATGCTTTCCGCCAAGGGTGAAATCTTTGACAAGGTGCTGGGACTGGAGCTGGGAGCGGACGATTATGTGATAAAGCCCTTTGATTCCAAGGAATTGGTTGCCCGGGTCCGGGCGGTGCTGCGGCGCTTTCATCCGAACGGTACCGGCACCCGGGAGGAACCGGAGCAGCCCGCTCCTACCGGCGATTATGTCGCATATGCGGACCTTGTGATTAACCTCAGCAATTATTCCGTTCAATATCTGGGAGAGAGCATTGAGATGCCGCCGAAGGAGCTGGAATTGCTGTATTTTCTTGCCGCCCATCCCAACCAGGTATTCACCAGGGAACAGCTGCTGGACCATATCTGGGGTTATGAATATTATGGCGATACCCGCACCGTGGACGTCCACATTAAGCGCCTCCGTGAGAAAATCAAGGACCATGCGGACTGGAGTCTGGGTACCGTATGGGGAATTGGATACAAATTCGAACTGAAGAACGTGCGGAAATAACAAAAGGAGGTGCATGCCGTGAAGAAGACCATCTGGTCCAGATTAATTATCTGCTTTCTGCTTGCCGGTGTCATGGTGTTTCTGCTTTTAAATACCTATGGCATGCATCTGCTGGAGCACCGCTTAAAGGATAATAAGCAGGATCAGCTGCTGGCCGAGGCCAAGCTGATTGAGTCAGAATATATGGCTAATTTTTATGACGAGAAAATGTCGCTGGATAACCTGAATGTACAACTGCGTTCCATCGATACCTTCCTGGGAATCCGGGTGTGGATCGTGAACTCCAACGGGATTATCATCGCCGATTCCTCTTATTCCAGAAATGCCAAGGGGAAAGATATCAACGAGATTGCTCCTGTCCTGCTGGACCGTATTATAACGGAAAATGTATATTACGAAGACATTTTCTATGAGCCCATGCTCAGCCTGACCCACCGGATCAATGTGAGCTTCCGCCTCAGGGGCTATATTATCCTGCATACCTCCCAGAAGGATATTACTGACGAAACTAATTATTATCTGGACGTCATTAATATCTGCTTCCTCGTATTCCTTCCCATGCTTTTTCTGCTCTTTGTCTATATCTATTATATTACGGCAGTTCCGCTCCGGAATCTGATGAAGGCCGCCAAGGAATACTCCTCGGGCAATTACAATTATGCCATTATCCTTAAGGGTCTCAACGAATACCAGGATCTTGGGGCAGCCATCTCCTATATGGCGGGGGAACTGAGTAAACTGGACGATTATCAGAAGAAATTTGTTGCGAATATCTCCCATGACTTTCGTTCGCCCCTCACCTCCATCAAGGGCTATGCCGGTGCCATTCTGGATGGTACCATACCACATGAGATGCAGGATAAATACCTGAATATTATTCTCTTTGAGACAGATCGCCTGACGAAGCTGACCTCCGGCCTGCTGGAGCTCAACAGCTTTGAGAACAACGGGACTTTTTTGGATATCACAACCTTTGATATCAATCATATCATCAAAAAAACTGCAGAGGCCTTCGAAGGCTCCTGCAGAGAGAAAAAGATCACTTTAAATCTGGTGTTTTCCGCCAAGCAGACCTATGTCGATGCGGATATGGGTAAGATACAGCAGGTGCTTTACAACCTGATTGATAATGCCATCAAATTCAGCCATTCTAATTCCAAGATCAAGGTCAGCACGGAGGAAAAGGGAGAAAGGGTATTCGTATCCGTCAAGGATTATGGTATCGGTATTCCCAAGGATTCCATCAAAAGAATCTGGGAACGCTTCTATAAAACTGATGTCTCCCGGGGAAAGGATAAGAAGGGAACAGGCCTGGGCCTTTCCATCACCAGGGAAATCATCCAGGCGCATAATGAGAATATTAATGTAATCAGCACCGAAGGGGTGGGGAGTGAATTTATCTTCTCCCTGGCAAAAGCCTCCGAGGAATAATGCAGGGCGGATTGGTTATCCGCCCTGTCTATGCTTCATCCCAGCTGTGCCGGTGGAGCTGCCCTTCCATGCGCATTCCTTCAAAATCATTCTGTCTCAGGGCTTCATACAAAATGATTGCCACTGAGTTAGCCAGATTCAGGGAGCGAATATCTCCTATCATGGGAATTCGGATCGTATTTTTTTTATTCTCCAACAGCAATTCCTCCGGTATACCCGCGCTTTCCTTCCCGAACATAATATAGCAATCCCGGTCATACTCTACCTGGGTATAGGAATGCTGCGCCTTTGTAGTGGCCATAAAAATTTTTGCACCAGGGTTTTTGTCGCAGAATTCCTGAAAATTCTTATATACAGTAACATCCAGGTCCTTCCAATAGTCCAGCCCGGCACGCCGGATCTCCTTTTCATCCAGGCGAAAACCCATAGGTTCAATCAAATGCAGCCTGGTCCCGGTAGCTACGCAGGTTCTTCCAATATTCCCAGTGTTAGCCGGTATCTCAGGTTCTAATAATACAATATTCATTCCTATCTCCAATCTTTTGCTCCAGTCGGCGCACTCTCTTATATTCAAGAAAAAAAGGTGAATTAATCACCTTTAATTGCAATATGTATCTCAATTTTCTTATTTCCGTCATACTCCAGCGGCACGCAGATGTTGTGGGCGTAGGTTGCACTGAAGGTCATTGTACCGTTGCCGACCGTAGGCGGCGTTATATCAATGGCGATTCCCTTTGTTGAAAATATAGTTGCCGTATTACCCATTATCATATTGCCCAGCTCGCAGATTGCACTTTTGGCCAGATCATCCATCTCCGTAATCGGCATCATGATCATCTTCGATGCAATATCACAGGCAATGGGATCCTCAAAGGCAATCATCGCTTGTCCTTTCATCTCGCCGGTAAATCCGATTAAGATGATCAAGGTATTATCAAAAAAGGCAGGGTTCTTTATATACGGCCTTCCTATCGCAGCATCAATAAAGCACATTTCTTTCAATATTCTGGTAGAAGCCATTAAAAACGGATTAATGTGTTCCACATTTATTCCAGCCATTCGTTCACCTCCTAAGTATCTATATCCAGCATTCATTGTATCACAAAGAATATACAATTTTCAACAGAAACCACTAATTATTTCGGTTTTCTGTGTCTCTCGACAAATCTCTCCATTCGTTCAAGAGCAATTTTCAGATTATCAATGGAATAGGCATAGGAGATTCTTAAATAACCTTCTCCGCAGTCACCAAAAGCAGTTCCCGGAACTACCGCCACCTTCTCCTCCTGTAAAAGCAGGGTGGCAAATTCATCCGAGGTCATATTCAGACTCTTGATACAAGGAAATACATAGAAAGCACCATAGGGCTCAAAACAATCCAATCCCATCTTGCGAAGAGCATGGACGACATATCTGCGTCTCTTATCATACGCATCCCTCATCATCTCCACATCAGGATCACCGTTTTTCACTGCTTCAATACCTGCATACTGGCTTGTAGTAGGTGCACACATAATGGCGAATTGATGTATCTTGATCATCTGCTCCATAATAAGAGCGGGCCCCGCCGCATACCCAAGTCTCCAGCCGGTCATTGCATAGGATTTGGAGAATCCGTTAATAACAATGGTCCTTTCCTTCATTCCGGGAAAGGAGGCGATGGACACATGCCTGGCACCGTAGGTGAGCTCCGAATAAATCTCATCGGAGATTACAATAAGGTCCTTTTCAATAATCAAGTCTACAATTTTGGCCAAATCCTCATAATCCATTATAGCTCCCGTAGGATTATTCGGAAATGCCAGGATTAAAATCTTTGTTTTGTCCGTGATGGCCTCCACCAGTTCCTGTCTGGTGAGCTTAAAATCATTCTCGCCCCTCAACTGGATCACCACCGGTACACCCCCCGCAAGAACAGTGCAGGGCTGGTAGGATACATAACAGGGCTGGGGAATCAGCACCTCGTCGCCAGGCTCCACCATGGCGCGGAGTGCAATATCAATTGCCTCGCTCCCGCCCACCGTAACCATGACTTCTTTGTTATAATCATAGCATAGATCAAATCTGCGGCTTAAATAGTTGCAGATCTCTATCTTTAATTCCTTTAAACCCGCATTGGAGGTATAAAAAGTTCTTCCCTTCTCCAGGGAATAGATGCCCTCTTCCCGGATATGCCAGGGTGTATCAAAATCCGGTTCACCCACACCAAGAGAAATTGCATCCTTCATCTCACTTACAATATCAAAGAACTTCCGGATACCGGAAGGGGGTATGCTTACTACTGCTTTTGATAATGGATTTCTCAAGGTGTAATCAACATCCTTTCATCTTGCTTGGTTTGAACTAACGGCAGACCATGCTCTTTATATTTCTTTAATACAAAATGGGTGCCGGTACTGAGAATCGCTTCCATCGGAGCAAGCTTCTCCGATACGAATGCAGCCACCTCTCTCATGGTCTTACCCTCAATGATCACCGTAAGATCGAAGCCTCCGGACATCAGATACACCGACTGCACCTCATCGAACTGGTAAATACGCTCCGCAATCTTGTCAAATCCCAAGCCGCGTTGGGGTGTAACCTTGACCTCGATTAATGCAGTCACTCTTTCACAATTAACCTTATCCCAATTAATCAGCGTCGGATAACCGCAGATAACGGTTTCCTCCTCTAATTCCTTTAATGTGGCGGCAACCTCCTCTTCGGTTATACCTAACATTATGGCCAGGTCCGCATTGGATATTTTGCTATTCTTGTCAATTGCAGCTAAGATTTTTTCTCTCATACAGAATTCTCCCTTCCCCATGAATCTTTCTATTTATACCACTTGATACAGCTCATCGCTTTTCGGTGGTTCCAGAAAACGCTTTTCCTCACCGTTTATAATCACACGGTCATTTCCTTCTGTAACCCGCCCGATCACCGCAGCAGCAATTCCTTCTGCATTCAACCGATCCACCAGATAATTTGCCTGATCCGTCACAATCAGCATGCATCCGCTGGAAATGAGCATATATGGATTGATATCATAAAATTCACAGATTTCAACGGTTTCCTGTTTTAGGAGAATCTTCTTCAGATCAATTTCCATCCCCACTTTGGAGGCAGCACCGATTTCCCACAGCGCACCGAAGATCCCGCCCTCCGTCACATCATGCATTGAAGTCACTTTGCATTCCCGGGCAATCATTGCTTCAGGCACCACGGAGATGTAATCAATCATCTTTTTCGCCCCATCCAGGAAGCTTTGGCTATACTTGGCGCGAAGCTCCTCTTCCTTGGCGGCAGCTATAATTGCCGTGCCTTCCAGCCCGGCCCATTTCGTCATAACAATCTCCTGTCCGGGTCTGGCTCCGGCGGTTCCTATCATCGCATTACGCTTCATCTTACCCACGCCGGTCACAGTAATGATGGGCTGACGTACTGCCCTGGTAATCTCGGTATGGCCGCCGATAATCTCTATATTCAGCTGCCTGCAAGCTGTCTCCATATCCTGCATGGCAGCTCTTAGTTCCTCTTCTTCGGTCCCTTCCGGCAGCAATACCGTAAGCATGATGCCGATAACCTCCGCTCCGTTCGAGGCAATGTCATTGGCAGTGATGTGGACCGCAAAGGTTCCGATATCCTGTACGGTTCCCGTAATCGGATCCGTAGAGAGAACAAGCACCTCATCCTCAGCAACGGCAAGAACACTGCAATCCTCTCCAATGGCAGGACCAACCAGCACTTCCTCTCGCCTATGCCCAATTTGATTTAAAACAGACCTCTTCAGGACTGCTTCCGGTACTTTTCCCAAATTCATACTTGACCTCCACGCTGTCAACACATATATTTTAATTTCCCATGCAGGGATGTGTTTTATCTACTCGGTCCCATTATCCCACAGATTATTCCAGATATCCGCCTGAATCTGTCCCTCCGGATTCGTGCGGTTGCCGGATCCTGCCGACTGGCTCAGGGTCTCTCCCTCTGCGTCATTCTCATCTTCCGGTTCCTGGGGGGGATTGCCGCTATTGTTATTATTGCTGTTGTCGTTATTGTCGTTATTTTTCTTGTCTTTATCCTTTTTATCTTTTTTGTCCTTTTTATCCTTTGACTCCTCGGTGTCAGTGCCCGGTTCTTCCTTTACTTCTTTTTTGGTTCCTATGGTCACATATTTAGGAGCTGCGGCATAGCTGCTCTTATTAACCATGGTTCTGCTGACCTCAATGCCGTTTTCATATACAACCTTATATAATTCAGCTCTATAGCCGGTATGTGCCGACTGGGTTACCTTACGATAGCCCTCAGGCATAGTAGGATCTTCCGTTATTACATCCTTCGGAGGAGCTGTCTCAGATTTCACAACAGTAACATATTCCACAGTCCTGTTCTTATTATCCCTGGTCTCCTTGCCCCACAGCTTAAAGGTAATTCTTCTTCCCTTTGTTGTGGCCTCAACCAAAATAGGTGCATCCGTGTTATTCTTAAACTTAAAGTCCTTATAGGTTCCGGCAATTGCCGCATCCCTTGATAAGTCCACATAGCTGATAGTCATAGAATGAGGCTGACGTTCCACCACCTCAAGCTCCGCACCCAGCACCGCATTATACAGGGTGGTTGTTACCTGACAAGCTCCGCCTCCGATGCTGTCGATTACCTTCCCCTGCAAGTAAGCACCTGCCACATAATAGCCGTTTTCCTTGGTGAAAGGGGTCAGATAATCATATGCAGAGAACACATCTCCGGGATATAATACCGCATTGTTGATCAATCTTGCGCCATTGGCCAGATTTGCCGCTCTTCCCTCTGCCGAATCCGTATACTCCGTTGTGAAGGTTCCCAATACGGTATTGCACTGCTCCACCGTTTCTCTGGTATAAACCGGCATGTCCTCCTCAACCACTGCATCCACAACAATATCCTGATGCTTCCAGTTATCGATGGCATCTGCAACCGCCTTTACGGTGGCATCCACATTCACCTTGCTGCCGACGGTATGATCCCCATAGATAAAAGCACCGTTCTTTCTGGTAACGGTCGCATTTACCGGAGCCACATTGTAGGCGCTGGCATCCACCTCAATAATACCCCTGATTTTTGTCTCATCATAGATAAAAGAGAGAGGATATACAATGCTGCCCTGTTCAATATCCTTCATATCCTTATAACGCTTAATCAGATTGCCGCTCTTGCCCAGTGACAATGCGGTTTCTATATTATCATTTGCTTCCATCTCGTAGCCCAGATCACCAATTGTGGTATATACCACATTGCTGCCTACCATGATGGCAACACCCTTGCTGCGCAGCTCTCCTACGTAATCCTTGACTGCGGCCTCCGCCTGCTCTTTCGTCATTCCGCTGACATCAACCTCATCTATGAATACGCCCTTTACTATTGTATTATCATTCTCTTTGGCAGATGCGTGTACTGCATTTCCTGCATACAAGCCGAATTGGAACAGCAATTCCCTTGTCATAAACAAAAAGGAAATGGATAGTAAAAAAATTGCAGACATTATAATTTTCTTCCTGCCCATATTCATCCTCCTTTTCTTAATAGCATAAATCAAAATCCTTCAGTTTCATCGTACTAACTAACGTGGAAGAAAACAACGAGCGGCACGCTTCGCGAGCCGTTCTTATGTTCAACAACAAGAAGCGGCAAGCCACTTCTCTTATGTTAATAAAAATGAATTTCCAAATGGGATCCATTTTGGGTTTTCTTCGCAAGGATGCGTCATTTTCGGCATCCTTTTCCTATTTTAACATAAACAAGAGATTATTCAAGTTTTTCTTTCGTTCGTTGACTTTCGTAAAAGAATTATGTATATTATAAACAACATACATAAAAGCCTCCTGCCAGTCCTGCGGAATTAAACTTTCGTTACTATTTGGCCTATGGGCTTCATAGTAAGATTCTTAGTTCAATACGCTCAGAATGGTGGGAATTGTCATGGACAGCACCACTATGATGATTATAATGGTAGATATGATTCTTTTCGATTTTTTATTATAGAAATTCATAGATTTCACCTCTTTATAATTTTAATTTATGATTTTCATCCCCGAAAGGCTGTGAATGCTTATGAGTCTTCCGATAACCTCCGCACTTATCCTGATTTTCGTTCTATGGCTGCAATACGAAATCAGAAAAGATAGCAGATCCTCCAAACGATCCCTGGAACTCTTCTGGAAGAAGGAGCAGGGCTCCAATCTGACCCGCAAAAAGGATATCTCTGAACTCAGTTATCTTACGGTATCTCTCGATTCTCTCCCGATGGAGGATCATGAGGACGAAACCATCAATTCCTACCGGGATCTCATTCGTAACTATTCCGGACGTAAGATGCTCAACCTCAGCGGTCTGACCAATACGGAGCTAAAATACCGGTACGGAGCTGCAAACATAACTCTTTTATCCGAATACGACAACAACTATACCGCCTTTGTAAGCATGCTCCAAAAATGGGCCCAGCGGCTGATGGATAAGGGATATGAAGCAGACGCCCAAAGGGTTCTGGAATTTAGCATTCATTCCTGTCTTACGGATGTCACTGGAGCATATCGCCTGTTAGCCCGGATCTATCACAATCAAAACAGCGCAGATAAAATCGATTCTATTATCCATATCATCCCCCGGACCAGCATCCGAGATAAGGAAAAGCTGACTCAGGAGCTGGAGGCCGTCAAAAACAGGCTGTTTTAACTGTAATGATTATTCTAAGGTATTTTTATCATTCAATCAAGGCTTTTTTACTTATTTTTGTGCCATTTCTTTGTTTTTATGCAGTCTCCGGCGTCTAGGCGGTACTGTTCTTGCGCTGAGCGCCCCTGCTGCCGGAGGACATCTTTTCTTTTGCATAATATACACATTCTTCCCTCAAAAAGCACTCCTCGCATTTGGGATTTCTCGCGGTACATATGGTACGCCCCAGCGTGATAATCTGAATATTATAAGCAATCCACTGGTCCCTGGGCAGAAGCTTCATCAGATCAAACTCTATCTTTACCGGATCTTCCTCCCTGGTAAAGCCAAGCCGCTTAGAGATGCGCTTTACATGGGTATCCACGACGATGCTTGGTTCATGGAAAATGTTCCCGCGAATGACATTCGCCGTCTTTCTTCCTACTCCGGCAAGTGCAGTCAGCGCATCGATATCGCTGGGGACCTCTCCGTTGTATTTCTCCATCAGCTCCCTGGCACAGGCAATGATGTTTTTCGCCTTATTCTTATAAAAGCCCGTAGAGTGGATATCCTTCTCCAGCTCCTCCTGCTTCGCATCCGCAAAGTCCTGCAGGCTGGTGTATTTTTTATACAGATCCTTTGTTACCATATTAACCCGCTCATCCGTGCATTGTGCGCTTAAGATGGTGGCAATCAGAAGCTGCCAGGGATTCTCATGATTCAGGAATACCTTGTACTCCGTGGTATATTCCCGGTTCAGGGAGGCGATGATGCGCTCCATCCTCTCCCGTTCTTTTTTTGTTATCCTTTGAATAGCCATACTGACCTCCTTCTATTCCAATGCTGTAACAAATGCCGATTTTGTAATCGGGTCCCTCCTGCTGTAATCAAACAACAGAACTTGTGTCTTTCTTACTGCTTTTCCGGCCAAAGCAGATGCCGGAATATCATAAGTAAATTCTTCAATATGAAGCTGTCCCTGCCAAGTCTTTGAATCCAGCCCTTGCCGCAGCTTCGGATCCTGCATGCTCTCTCTTCGGTACCGGTCATAATATCCCTTATCGTTCTTCCCCTGCCTCGCTCTGGCAAATGCAGGCCTGCTTTTTAAGTTCTCCCTGAGCACCAAATCCATCAGAAGTATCTGTTCGAACAGACTGATATGCTCACTTTTCTCTCCGGAGGCCTCTTCCGGCAGGGTCGGAACTATCTTCTCACGAAAAAAATCCCATAACAGTTCATAGCGCTTTATTCTGCTGTGAGCCTGCAAACCCATACCCTTGCTTTCGTAATATTTGTAGATTGCTTCATATAGCCTCATAGGAGACAAAAAGAAATGCTCCAAGTAGCTCACCGTATTCATAAACTGCCCGCTGTTATAATAAACCTCCACCATATCGCAGACTCCTTTAAGCTTCAGCACCTCTTCGAAAGTAAGATTTTGCGTATAGAGCACCTCATAGGGGGGCTCCTCCCGATACACAATACCGTAGGTATCGCTTGCCTCCTCCATGGGCGAACCTTTTAATATCTTCAAAAATCCCAGCTGCAGCTGGTCAGGCTTTAGCTCGTACACCTCCTGGAAGGAGCGTTCAAAAGAGGAATAATCCTCATAGGGCAATCCGGCGATCAAATCCAAATGCTGATGAATATTCCTTCCCTCTTTGATTCGAAGAACATTCTTTTTCAACCTTCCCAAATCCGACTTTCGCCGGATTGCCTCCACTGAAACCGGATTCGTGGTTTGAACCCCTATTTCCAGCTGCACCTGGGCAGGCCTTAACGTTGCCAGGAAGGTGAGTTCATCCTCCTCCAGCAAATCCGCCGATATCTCAAAATGAAAATTGGTAATTCCGTTATCCTGCTCCTTAATAAAGCGCCAGATTTCCATGGCATGGGTTTTGTTGCAGTTAAAGGTACGATCAACAAACTTCACCTGAGGTACCTCCCTGTCAAGCAGGAACTTCAATTCCTTCTTCACCAGTTCCGTATCCCGGAACCTGACTTTTTTATCAATCGAAGAGAGACAGTAGCTGCAGGAATAAGGGCAGCCCCGGCTGCTCTCATAATAGATAATCCGATTTTTAAATTCCTCCATATCTTCGTAGGGAAAGGGAATCTCATTCAAGGACATGGGCTGCCTTATTCCTGTTGCTATCACTTCTTTCCCTTCTCGGAATGCAATTCCTTTTATTGAATCTAAGCGAGGAGCACAAAGCGTACCTTCTTCAGCGTAATATTGGGTCAGCTCCAGGAAGGTCTGTTCCCCCTCCCCGAACATGATACCCTCCAGCTCATTATTCTTTCGAAGACATGCTTCTGCATCATAAGACACCTCGGGACCGCCAAGCCAAATCCTTGCTTTAGGCTGCACCTTTTTTAACTCCTTGGTAAGCTTGAGAATAATGTCAATATTCCATATATAGCAGGAGAAAGCGATCACATCCGCCTGTTCCTGATAAATCCCCTTCAGTATATCCTCCCGGGAATGATTGATTGTATATTCAGCCAGCGATATCTGCCCTGCATATCCCTGCTGCCTGGCGTATGCCCGGAGGCTGTATACGGCCAGATTGGAATGTATGTATTTGGCATTCACCGCAACTAATAACATCTTCATAGCTAATCTCCTCGTCTTCGCATGCGCATGCACTGATAGAATGTCTACCGACATTCTAATATAAACACTTCGTATTTATATTATGGCACTTCGTGCCATAGATGCGCACTCGCTATGCTCGGCGCTGATAGAATGTCTACCGACATTCTATCATAACCGCCCGCTATCCAGCTACCTAATTTAGAAAAATTTAATATTCTATAATAATATAAAATTCCTTAAAACATCTTAATATAATCCGGGATATCCCTCATTTCCCAAAATAAGTTAAATGCCCTTGTTTCCTGCTCCAGCCATATTGCCACCGATCAAAGGGAAGAATAAGAACACATATGCTGCGGCACAATAATTAAAATTCACAAAAAATCGCCGTGTCCATGTTGTCTGGACAGATTCGACACAATATGATATAAATATATGATGTACTTACATTACTAAATAGACTTAGGAGGCAATTATGCTAACGTTTGATCCGATCACTGCTGATAATATTTGCAAAACAGCAGAATATTTCAAATATAAGATCAGCCGTACCAGTGATTATACCATTGGCGCCATGTATATGTGGCGGGATTTCTATCAATCCAGCTTCACAATTTTCGATGATATGATTTTGTATAAAGTAAAGTTTTTAAACCGTACCTCGTTTACCTTTCCTGTTGGCGGCGGCTCCCTGCAAAAGGCAATGGATGCCATCCGGGAATACTGCCTGGAACAGAATATCCCCATGTGGTTTTGCACTGTTCCGGAGGAAGCAGTATCTATTCTGGTGAAAGAATACGGCGGAACACAGCCCTGTACCTCTAACCGCGATTGGGCCGATTATCTCTACCTTGCCAATGATCTGGCTGATATGGCGGGAAGAAGATTCAGCGGCCAAAGAAATCACATCAATAAATTCAAGAAATTATTCCCCGATTACTCCTATCACAGGATAACACCGGAAAATACAACAAGGGTCATCAACTTCTTAATGGATTATGAAAAGAATCATGCAAAAGAGGCGTCCCTTGCTCAGGAGGAATTAACCCGAACCCTGGAACTCATCCCCTATCTCGAGAAATTCAAGCTGCCGGGAGCCTTCATCGAGGTTGACGGCGTTATTATTGCCATGTCCATCGGTGAAATCGTTAATGACACCCTGTACTGCCATATCGAGAAGGCCAACCGGGATTATCCCGGCTCCTATCAGATGATAGTCAAGGAATTCTCCAGCGATATGAGAAACAGCTACGGCATCCAGTACATCAACCGGGAAGAGGATGTGGGTGACTTGGGTCTGCGCACCTCAAAACTGTCCTACCATCCGGTTGCATTACTGGACAAATACTGCGTACTGATTCCTTAGAAGAATTTATAATGGGGCTTCTCTTCCTTCATAATCAAATACCGGAGATAATCATCCAGTACAATGGCCGGCAAGGAAAGGAAGAACCAAAAGTTTGTATATAAAAGACAGATTTGCCCAAGAAAATTATAGGGCTTATCAGAATAGTCCCACACGGCCAGATGCAGCCACAGGTTAACGATAACACCTACGATCAACTCAATCGCAGTTACAATCAACGCCGAGACAGCCATCTGGCTGACGACGGACATATTCCAGGAATATATCTCGTTCAGCAAACCGATCAGAACAAAGCTAGTCCCTCCGGCAATCAGCATGGAAATATGGGAATAACCCCGGCTTAGGATTTCAACTCCTCCATAGAGAAAGCCTCCGATCAGAAATAAAAAGGTATATTTAAGAAAGCGGTTATAAATCAGCAGCATACTTACCTCCCCAACACACAATATCTGCGTTCTGTCATCTCCATCCCTCGGTTTCAGTATGTGCAGAACCCTGGGAGATTATATCGGTTTTTGTTCCCTGGCAGAAACTCACAGCAGGCACTTCACCGGGCAGAAAATAAAATATTGGCAGCAGACCAGCGCAAAAGAGGAACATGGCACTATGAGCTGATCTGCTGCCAATATTTTCAGACAGTAAAAAAGGACAGTTATGGGACTGTCCTTTTTCGGAGAAGGTATTTTTGTTACTTATGGGGGTGTAGCAAAAACTATATAATGTATTGGGGTTTACATACATAGTATAGCATGCTGTTCGACAAAAGTCTGCACAAACATTACAAAGTTTTTGTCACTATTTCGTCACTATGCACAACTCCATATTTTCATAATATGGCCAAGGAATCATCCATCAAATGACCGGATGTTTCCTTGTCTAAACTTCCGTGCCTGTTAAAACTTCTTTTGTATCAAATAATGCCTCGAACTCTTCTCTGGTAATACGTTCTTTCTCTATTAAAAGCTCGGCGCAGGCATCCAGCACATCCCTGTATTCTGTCAGGATACGCTTTGCCTCCCGGTAACAGTCATCAATAATCGCTTTTACCTCATCATCAATGCGGTTTGCTATATTCTCGCTGTAGCTCCTGGTATGCGCCAAATCTCTGCCAATGAATACCTCATCGTCATCATAATCGTAATTCACCATACCAATCGCCTCGGAGAATCCATAACGGGTGATCATGGCTCTTGCGGTCTTGGTAGCAACCTTGATATCCTGGGAAGCACCTGTGGTGATATCGTCAAATATCAGCTCCTCCGCTGCTCTTCCTGCCAGATCTACAATGATCTCCTGACGCATCCTGCCCTTTGTATTAAACATCTCATCCCGTTCCGGAAGAGGCATCGTGAAGCCTGCCGCTCCGTTGCCGGTAGGTATGATGGATACCGTATAAACCGGTCCCACATCCGGCAGCACGTGGAAGAGAATGGCATGCCCTGCTTCATGGAAGGCGGTAATCCGCTTTTCCTTATCCGTAATGACCTTGCTCTTTTTCTCGGTGCCAATCCCGACCTTAATAAAGGATTTCTTGATATCTTCGCTGATAATAAAACTTCTATTCTCTCTGGCGGCATTAATGGCAGATTCATTCATCAGATTCTCCAGATCCGCACCGGTAAATCCGGCCGTCGTCTGGGCAACCTCTTTCAAATCCACGTCATCTCCCAGAGGCTTTCCTTTTGCATGGACCTGAAGAATTTCTTCCCGTCCCTTTACATCCGGACGTCCTACGGTAACCTTACGGTCAAAGCGCCCCGGACGAAGTATGGCAGGATCCAAAATATCCACGCGGTTGGTTGCAGCCATTACGATAATACCCTCATTCACACCAAAGCCATCCATTTCTACAAGCAATTGGTTCAGGGTCTGCTCCCTCTCGTCGTGGCCTCCGCCCATACCGGTTCCTCTGCGTCTTGCCACCGCATCAATCTCATCAATAAATACGATACAAGGAGAGTTTTTCTTCGCATCCTCAAACAAATCTCTTACACGGGAGGCGCCGACACCGACGAACATCTCCACGAAATCAGAACCGGAGATCGAGAAGAAGGGAACTCCTGCCTCGCCTGCGACAGCCTTGGCCAGCAGGGTCTTACCTGTTCCCGGAGGGCCTACCAGCAGTACGCCTTTAGGGATCCTGGCTCCTACCTGGATGTACTTCTTAGGTGATTTCAGAAAGTCAACGATCTCCTTCAGCTCATCCTTCTCCTCATCCAAACCGGCCACATTCTTAAAGGTCGTATTCTTATTCTCTTCCGTCGTCATCCTGGCACGGCTTTTACCAAAGTTCATGACCTTGCTGTTGCCTCCGCCGACGGATGCCTGATTGGACAGGAAGGAAAATAACACGATAATAATGATAAATACCAGAATATACGGCAATACCGATGTCAAGAACCAACTGGGCTTGGAAATCGGATGGGTCACCGGATCGAGCCCTGCCTCTGCGGCAATTGTTTCAACCTCTACGGTATCAAGCACATTAAAGCTGACACTCTTACCATCCTTTAAAGTAACGGTAACATCTCCGGTCGGCACCTCTTCATTGGGATAGATATCGACGGATTTTACCTGGTTGTTTGATACATCATTCGCAAACTGCGCTTTCGAATACTCATCCTGACCGCTTAACTCAATATTATTTGAAATATAAAATGTAGCAATCACAATGAGAAGGATGATGATATACCAACCATAACCTTTCATCTGTTTTCTCACTAAACAACCTCCTTTATAACCATACTGGCAGAAGGCATGGTAACATCCCTTCCGCCGTTATGAACTCATGTTTAACCCTCCCACAAACCAGATTGGCAGCGGACGAGCCGCCCGGGGCTTAATCTTCAACTACGCCCACATAGGGTAAATTTCTATAAAACTGATCATAATCCAGACCATAGCCTAATACAAATTCATCCGGTATTACAAACCCGACATATTTCACATCCACGTCGGTAACTCTTCTGTCCGGCTTATCCAGCAGTGTGCAGATTTCCAGGCTCTTAGGAGCCCTTGTTCCCAGCAGATTCTTCAGATGGGCCAGCGTATGCCCGGAATCTATGATATCCTCAACAATGAGCACATTCCTATCCTGGATTGATTCATCCAGATCCTTTAAAATACGAACTCTTCCCGAGCTGACAGTCTCGCTGCCATAGCTTGATACGGACATGAAATCCATGGTCACAGGGATGGTGAGCCGTTTTGCCAAATCACAGCTGAAAAATGCACTGCCCTTTAGAATACAGATTAAGTGAACGCTTTCTCCCGCATAATCCTTGCTGATCTGTTCGGCAAGCTCTATTGTCCTTTGATTAATCTGATCCTCTGTTATCATCACTCTTATTTTATGCTCCATGATCCTTTTCCTCCATACCAAACATTTTCATCAACAGTATTCTGCTTGTAGTCTCATCTACTTTATACTTTTCACTTATCCTATCTTCTTTCCCTGCAATCCACATAATGTGGCTGCCATCGGCAATGAGAAGCCGGCTGTCCCTGAGCTGGCGCGGAATTTTGTGATCGATAAAATAATCTTTCAGCTTCTTATGTCCGCCGGAAGCACTAATCTGAAGGTAATCCCCTTCTCTTCGCACCCTTGCCTCAACAGCATTCTCTATTTTATCATAATCAAACCATTTCGCACAACTACTTTTCGGTATCTGCAGATTATTTTTATGGCTTAGCAGCTCCGTTTCCACATAGATCATACCGGGTATGATCTCCGTTCTCCCCGGTATATTAATCTTAATGGGTAGAAGCGATTCCTGCAAGCTATTTTCTGCAAAATATCCTTCCGGTCGACCCAAAGCCCCCTTACGAAAGATAATGATATCGCCGTATTCCCGTCTGGCCGCAACCCGGCAGGGCAGATGCACCTGTTTTCCGCTCTGCTTATCCAGCAGGGACAGCACCGCTTCCACATGCTTTGCTTCCAGGTCCTTCTTGCTTCCGGACAGTTCTTCCAAAAGCAGGCGGATAATCCCCTTCTGAATCACGGTATGATCCTTTTGAAGCTCCCGTACATCCATCCGGTAATCCGCCCCTTCCTTCCTCACCAGGGCACGGGATCGACGGCGGATATTATCATTTACGTAATCCTCAATCTCACGAAGCGCTCCCGCCGCCTCCGTGATATTTTCAACACTCCGGGTATTAATCTCCGTGGAGGCATAGGCAAGAATTCTGTTACGTATCTTATTTCTGCTGTAATCCTCTGTCAGATTGGTAGAATCCGTAAGAAATTTTATTCCTTCCCTGCTAAGATATGCCTCAATCTCTGATCGGGTAACATCCAGCAGCGGCCGGATTAAAGTAATCCGCTCAAAATCTTGCGAAAGGACCCTCGTCGCACCAATACCTGTCAGCCCCCGAAGGCTGCTTCCCCGAAACAGATGAAAAAGCACTGTTTCGGCATTATCGTTTCTATTATGCGCAATTGCTATCTTATTACACCCGTAAGTTTTGCAAACCTTTAAAAACGTGTCATAGCGAACCTTTCGTCCCGCCTCTTCCTCGCTCAGCCCCTCCTTATCCGCAAGGGCACGCACATCATAATGAAAGCCCAGATACTCAAGCCCTTCCCTGCGGCAGAGCTCTCTGACATAGCTTTCATCCCTCATTGCTTCTTCACCGCGAATCCCGTGGTTAATGTGTACGATGATGAGTGACAGCTCATATTCCTTTTGCATGTATTTTAGCACATGCAAAAGACAGATAGAATCGGCACCTCCGGATACCCCCAGGACGATCCTATCCCCCTTCTTAAGCATATGGTGTTCTTCAATATAGGTTTTGACTTTGCAGATCATTCTTTCCTGTCCCGCCTTCATGTTCCATGAGATCTCCGCACCTTTTGATGCTCCCATGCCTGCCCCGGGACTTCCCTCACTGATAATAATAGCATTCTAACCCTTTTGCTCTTATATTTCAATCCAATCTTTTTATTATATCCTTATTTTAGTTACAATTCAGTCTGAAATGTCATTAAATTAAGCACGTGGCATCCCGTCTCCTTTTTACTTGCCTTTCCTTCGCACGTTCAGAACGCTCCGCTTCACAAGATGCGCAAATCTAACCTTCTCCACATATACCTATGAGGAGGATTACATAGGTTAGATTGGCCGGCTCTGTCCAAAAAGGAGGCAGGATGCCACGTGCTTAATTTAATGACATTTTCAGGCCACGGCTTATTTTAACCAGATTCCTGCCGTTATTACCGTCATGTCGTCCATGGGCACAAAATTACTCTGAGACAGGGTCCGCTCCAGAATGCGATTGGCGATCTCCTGGGGATTCGCGCTCCTAATTTCCAGCAGCATCTGTTCAAGGAAGGCCTCCTTCTTCTCACCGGGAATACAGTCCAGCACACCGTCTGTCAACAGTACGATGATATCTCCCTCATACAGCTTCTTTGTCACAGTATCATAGTCCACATTGCCGAACATCCCAATAGGGAGTGTTGTCGATGCAATTGTCTCCACCCAGTCGCCCCGCTTGATGAAGGTGGCTGCAGCGCCGATTTTGATAAATTCGCACATGCCGGTGAACAGATTGATAATGCTCATATCAATGGTAGAGAAGGTCTGCTTGTCCGATTTAAGCACCAGGCTGGAATTAATCAGCTTGATGGCTGTCTCCGCCTTGAATCCGGCCTCAATCATCTGCTCCAGAAGGGACATGACCGTCTCACTTTCCTCCCCTGCCTCCTGACCGGTCCCCATGCCGTCGGACAGGGCAATCATAAACTCTCCGCTTTCCAGGCGAAGGATAGAGAAATTATCTCCCGATACGCTCTCCTTTCTTGCCCTGGCAACTCCCGTCAATACCTTGAACTTAGTGTCTTCCATAAAGCAATAATTATCGTAATCTTTTGCTATTACGGACTTTGAGCTCTGGGACGGTGCCATCCGTATTCCCATTGCCTCAGAGACATACACGGCCGCTTCCTTGACCGTAATGCATCTTCCTCCCCGGCAGGCAGCGCTCAAATAAACCTCCTTGCGCTTATCCTCCCTCTCCAATATCGTGATATCCTTTACTGCTACATGCTCAGATTTGAGCCTGCGGATTACCTGCTCCTCTTCCGCTCTGGATACCTGCGCCGCCTCATAGATCTCACCGGTAATATCCTGAATCACACCGGATACCTCCCTAAGCTGCTCTGCAATCACCTCCCGGCTCTCCGAAATTCTGCTCTGCCAGATATGATTTAGCTTTGCGATCTCAAATCCCCGATTTGTCTCGCTTATAAAATCCTCCACACTGATGCAGCTGTCCAAAAAATGAATCGGAACATCCTCCTTCGAAATTCTTCCCTTTTTTTCAGCAACATCAAACATCATGCTGGCCGCCTGATAGGTCTGCCCGTAGCTCTTCTCCCAACAGGAGGTGCACTGCTGGCAGTCCTTGCATAGTTTCTCGGAGATCTCCTCAAAGATATGATTGATTTCCTTCTGCTTCAGTCTTGTCTGCTTCTCTGTTATGGTATCCAGAGTCTTGGACAATTTTAAGAAAGACTCAGCAAAAATTTTCATTCGAAGCCTTGCAATTTTCTTTAGATTCTGAGCCGCAAGCTGCTCCTGGCGTCCGGTTCCTCCGGCCGCATCGACGCGGTAGATCATGCTCCCCGGAAGGAAAAGAAATACCATGACTGCAGACAGCAGCGCCCCGATCTCCTTAAGGCTAAGCTGCATCTGTTCATTCAGAAATCCCATGGCGGAGGCTGCAATAAGATATACCGCCCCACAGGGAAACCGCCCCATTTCACGGAACACGGCTGTAAGAATACTCATCATGGTGAATATCCCGATATCCGCGGCGGAGGCTCCTCTCAGGCTCAGCGCAAATCCGCAGAGGGCCGCTGTTATAGTGCCCTGTCCCGCACCGTATTTATAAGTAAAATACAAAATGAGAAAATAGGCTGCCGTCTGAGCCGGCGCCAGATAATCACTATTTAATTCAGGAATTGCATACAGCAATACCGCAACGGTCAACGCCATACTGACCATCTGCTCATTATTCATCCGGGTACCCTTTCGGGCTTCCAGCAAATAATCAATTCCCTGCCGGAATATCCCTGCAGAGATAAAGGCAATCAATCCTTCCAGCAAGGCCATAATCACATAATGACCGGCCGGCCCCCCAGCCGTAACCTCCATCAGGGAGAAAAGAACCAGGGCCGTACAGGGCAGCAGATACAAAATGGTTTTGGGCAGCTTCTTATCCTTGAACAGAGGGGTTTCCATAATAATCACAGAGGTAACCAACGTAAGTGAATACTTCAAGATTCCCGTAGTCCCCATACTGGTCACTATACCGATAAATGCCGCGGCCAGGGCCCAGCCTCCTCCGCTCCCGGCAAGATATGCCGCCGTAAAATAACCGATTGCTAATGGATTCATAGAATAAAAGGCTGCTCTGGCAACCAAGATACCGATCAGATGAATTAATACCCTTTTTCTTTTCATAGTCTTTCTAACTCCCTTTCCAGTCCTCAAGATGATGATCGTGTTGTAATTATAGGCAGGGGATTTTAAAATCTTTGTCAAAATAACAGCTTCAATTTAAAAAACTTTTTGACAAGATTTCCTTCAAAAAGGTGATATTCCCGAATGCAGGGGGATAATTCAGATTAAGACCATGACAAAAACGAAAGAATCAAATCAGGGAGCTGCATTTGCAGCTCCCTGATAATACAACGGCAGGTGGAAACCACCTGCCTTATGTTTGCAACGACAGACGAAAACCACCTGCCTTATGTTTTGCAACGACAGGCGCGCTCCACCTGTCTTAAAAAATAGCGAAGGACGGATTTGAACCGCCGACACTGCGGGTATGAACCGCATGCTCTCGCCAACTGAGCTACTTCGCCAAAGCAACGAAACTAATTATAACTGCTTTCCATATGATTGTCAACCACTTATTTCTCTGCTTCAAAAAGAATCTCATCTTTATAGACGAGCCCCAGCTTCTCTCGGGCCATATCCTCGATATACTTATTCGTCTTTGTATATGCCTTATATTCGGCAATCTCCTCCTTGCGCTCCAGCTCTTCCTGCTTCTGGGCTCCAAGACGGCTCAGCTTAAGCTCGGCCTCTTCGCGTTCCTGTCCAAGGCTGACTCTCCGGTAGGATACAATGGCACATAGTATCAGTACAACAAATGCTATGACACCTATGCCTGTCCCCTTTTTCCTGTTCCTTCTCATAAATCGCATCTCCCAAAGCCAACCGGCCCAATTGCCGGTTCATTTTGCCGTTTTTACCTCTTCATTTTCCAGGGTTTTTCTCCGGGTCTTCTCCGGATTCTTCTCTGGTTTTTTCTTTTTGGAATTCTTCTTTGCCGGCTTTTTCTTTCCTGGATTCCTGCGCTCCCCGTCTGACTTTTTACGCTCCGGTTTCCTATGTTTCATTTTAACTGATCTCTTCCATTTTTTCAATCCTAATAATAGACTATTACAGCTCTTTCCCACTGTGGACCGCAGCATCTTAAAAATCCGGACAATCTGGTTCAGGACGGCCTTAAAGGGCTGCAGAAGCGTCTCTATCAGTTTTGATATCAGCCTCACGATAGAATCACTGAATGCAAAATGATAGAAAATGGATCCCAGCATCATTCCCAGGATGGAATATCCACGGATAATCCCGTTGTTTTCGCGGTAGATCATAGAAAATATGAATAAACTGGCAGCTGTCCAGAAGATCATATCCTGGACTGCAATCAGGAAGGCCCCATGCTTTATTATCCTTCTGATTATCCTTAGTATATCATAAACTAACAGCAGTATTCCTCCCCACAGGATGGAAATCAAAAAGAATTGCAGCTCAATTGTAATCGCAGGATTCATACAGACCCCCTACTTAAAAAGCCTGCCCAGCAGGGATTCGGAAGACTTTCCTCCACCTGCGGAATCAGAATAGGTCAGGCTGTCAATACGGCCGTCAATATCGACCTCCCCCTTCTCCAGGGTAAGCCTGTTTACATGCAATTCATTACCGCGGATCATCAGTATCCCCTGTTCAGTCTGCAGCAGCACCTCACCTGCGTCAAAAGACAGAACATCGTTTACCCCGGTTATCGTGGCGCTCTTTCGCGCAATGATGTTCAATTTGTGCCCCTTAAGAATTTGTTGTTTGTCTTCCATGGAAAAAGCCTCCTCATATTTATCACTTTAAAGAACATCTGCCTAAAAATAGACCAAGATATATCTTCTTAAGTATATGAGAAGACTTCCTAATTCATGACGGTACGATATGCGTCGCGCTTTATATTATAAATACTTGTAAAGCTCCTTCGCATCATCCTTCTTTGTGGTTTCCTGTACATCCAGCACCTCTACTTTGACGGACTTTGCGCCAAAGCCGATTTCGATCACATCACCGACCTTTACCGTTGCCGATGCCTTGGCCGGTTTTTCGTTGATCATAACCCTTCCGGCATCGCAAGCTTCGTTGGCTACCGTGCGGCGTTTGATCAGTCTGGATACCTTTAAAAATTTATCAAGTCTCATATCAATCTCCATTCTGACACTACCTGCGAATTTGGGCAGCGTAAAATAAAAAAGCAACTGACCCATTCCATATGTCAATTGCCTCCGCAGCTCCGTTCTAAACCCTTTAAAAAAGCTGTTTTAAAAACCCTACACCCCAGAGAGACTCGGAATTTAAAACAGCCTTTTCATTTTCCAACAATGAGAAGTTGCTTTCCGCTTCTCATTGTATAATAATGAGAAGTTGCTTTCTGCTTCTCATTATTTTTACTATGCGTTGATAACGTCCTTTAAAGCCTTGCCAGCCTTAAATTTCGGCGCCTTGGAAGCAGCAATCTCAATGGTCTCTTTTGTTAAAGGATTTCTTCCGGTTCTTGCAGGTCTTTCGGATACCTCAAAAGTACCGAAACCAACCAGTTGAACCTTCTCACCTTTGGTTAATTCCTCTGTAACTACATCGATAAAAGCCTTTAAAGCTTTCTCTGAATCCTTCTTGGAAAATTCTGTTTTTTCTGCAATCGCAGCAACTAATTCTGCTTTGTTCATGGATTTGCTCCTCCTCTAAAGTGATAATTACATCTTAAATTAAATCTAACGATTATTTTATTCCTCCCCACAAGCCATCCTGCTCTGTGGGCGAGAGTTCGCATAGATTCTGTCCCCTGCCTTCTGTACTGGCGAAGACATCTACAAATCTATTTATAAACTTATTAGTGGCATTTGTCAAGGAATTTTCTGCATTTAATTGTAAAAACCGCGACAAATTAATAACAGAGAACAAGACATCGCCAATTTCCTCTTGAATATTGCTTTTATCCCCAATTTTCACTGACTTTTCAAGCTCTTTCAGCTGCTCATATACGATACTCAGAGCCTGATCATAGGTCCTAAGCTCTATCCCGGCTTTCGCTGCCTTTTTCTGTATTTTTTCCGCCCGGAGCATGGCCGGAAAGGCCTTGGGGACCGATATCAGCTCTTTGATCACATTATCGGATCCCTTTTCCTGCTGCTTGATCTCCTCCCAGGTACTTATCACCCCCTCGGAATTATCAATCACTGCATCTCCAAAGACATGGGGATGCCTGCGGATCATCTTCCTGGCTTCTTCTGTAACCACCTGATCTATGGTAAATTCCTGCTGCTCCTCCGCAATGGCACTATGAAGTGCAACCTGCAGTAAGATATCCCCCAGTTCCTCGCACAGATTCTCCGAGTCCTGGTTATTGATGGCTTCTATTACTTCATAGCACTCCTCTACCAGGCAGCTCTTCAGGCTCTCATGTGTTTGTTCTCTGTCCCAAGGACATCCCTCCTTACTTCTGAGTTTTCGAATGATATCCATGAATTCGTCGAAGCTATAATTTGACATGCCATCCCCTCCTTTATCTTTTGTTATCTATCGACATTACATCGTAAGCACAAGTGCTTACGACGTGCCGCTCCGCGCCAGAGATGCGCACTCCCTCCGGTCGGCGCATACGCATATATGCGTAGTATAATGTCTATCGACATTATAACCATAATTCCCTTAAAAATACAATAAAAAGCAATGTTAAATCCACATTTACCAATAACAGGGCAAAGAGAATGGGGAAGCAGCGCTTCCCCATTCCTTCCATGCTTATTTATCTCTCATTATTTTATATCTCTCAAAATTATTGTTCCATTTGCCTTCCCATGAAATTAGCTGCTGCTGATGCCAGCTTAACCTCAAGCTCACCGAATTTCGCCTTGGCGTCCTTGGTAAGGAAGATTACGGCTCCGATGGCATCACCTTCACTGATGATCGGCGTAACCGCCTGACATACAAACTCAGAATCGTCCTCGTTCATAATACGGATATAATTTTTGTCCTCCTTGGAGGCTACGATGGTTTCTCTTTCATTAATCGCTTCTTCCAGCTCTCGGCTAATGCTCTTGGTAAGCAAATCCTTCTTTGTGGGTCCCGCCACCGCAATAAATTGATCCTTATCGGTAATAACAACAATATGTCCTGTCGTCTGCGTCAGAGAATCGGCGTATTGTTTTGCAAATTGTCCAAGCTCTCCGATGGGAGAATATTTCTTTAGGATTATCTCTCCCTCCCGATCTGTAAAGATTTCCAGAGGATCGCCTTCGCGAATTCTTAAGGTTCGGCGGATTTCCTTCGGAACCACAACACGCCCAAGGTCATCTATTCTTCTTACAATACCTGTTGCTTTCATATATGATCTTCCTCCATCTTACATGATTTGATTTTACAGAAATAATAACTTTAACTAACTGTTACATTTTCTATCTAATACTATTGTTTGTAAAATGGGAAAGTTTATACATTTATTTTAGATAATAATTTTCTTTACTTTTTCCTGAAAATCAAATTGATATTACACAACTAGGGATTAATTCTCAGCACATTATAGGTATTAAAAAGATCAATAATCCCATAACCCCAGTCCCGGTTAGGATAGGACATCGTGCTTCTCCGCCTGGCACCGCGGATTAAATAATTCTTGATCACAATCGTATCCATATTGGGCAGATTCCCCAGTACCACCCCCCATTCCAGTACAAGCGCCGCAATTCCCGCGGTATGGGCAGCGGCTACTCCGGTTCCGGTATAGCTCGTATAGCCTCCGGACAGGTCCGGTCCCAGATAGTTCACTCCCGGCGCTGCCAGCTCCGGTTTGATCACATTGGATCGGGTATATCCCCTGCTGGCATTGACATAGAGGGTTCCGGTGATGGGGTTGTATGCCGTAACCGAAATGGGCATGACCGATGTAGCCGGATCGAGTATGGTTGTATAGATATCCGGCTGGATAAAGTACGTTTCCATAGAAATCATATCTCCCATTGGCAGCCAAATATGAAAGCTGTTGGCCAAATCTCCCTGGGCATATACGGTGAAACGCCAGATACCCGGTGAGGCATTGCGAAACCGTATCAGAATGAACTGGTCACCGGTCCGGGTTTCCACCGTCTGATATTCCACGTAAATTATCGTCTCCTCAAAGATAAAGGAGATTTCTCTGCTGACCCTCAAACTGGCAGGAATCCTTGGAATATATTCCCCGGAGGGCGATAAAATATCAATACTATAAATTCCGGGGGCATCCCCCCATAGCTCCATAGAGAACGCCCGGTCCGCCTCCCCGATATTCAGCTCAACTGTGGATGTGCTGCTGAGAGGATCTATGGCACCTCTGAAATGCCTTCCCCGATTTCCCTCATTCCCAGCTGCAATCACGATGGAGGTACTGGGGAAGTCCGCCAGTACAGATAAAAGAGATCCCAGAGAGGAGTATCCGTCATGAGGCCCCTGTGAGGTCCCTATGCCGATACAAATGGAAATCGGGCGATTCAGTTCTCTCGCCATCTGGACACAGTACTGGACGCCCCACATGATCGAATTCTCCTGGTAACAGAGCACTCCCTCGGGAATTGCATAAAATTCCCGCAGATATTCCTTGGCCGGCATCAGCTTAACTACCACAAGCTCGGAATCGGGAGCTACTCCGGCAAATCCTGCGCTATGGTTTTCTGTCCCCGCTGCAATTCCGGCAAGCATGGTTCCATGACCATTTTCGTCCGTACTGGGTACAATCTCCAAAGGATTTTCCGAGCCAAGAGCCTGATTAATCTCATCTCTCCGGTATTCTGTTCCAAACCCCGTATTAAAGGGTGAGTTTTGGCCCTGTATCGTCTGATCCCAGATTGCGGCAACCTTCGTGGTACCATCCTCTTTTCTGAATACCGGCAGCTCATAATTAATACCTGTATCCACGATCCCGATCAATACTCCCTCGCCACGGAGATTGAAGCCGGGATAATTTCGCAGCTCCGTTACAGTAGAGGCTTCCAGGGCAACCTCGCTGGCCAGTCCGCATAAATAGGGCGTAATCGAAAAACCGTATGCCCCGACTCCCCGATTCTCCAATTGGGTTACCGGAATATACAGAATCGCATATACCTCATTCATGATTTGAACCACTGCATTGGGGATTTGCTGTAAAGCCCCGGGATTATTAAAATAATTAATAATCAGGTCCGCATAATCCTGACTGACAATCCTAGCTCTCTCCTCCTCTGTCATATTGCACCTCACAGCTTCTTCTTAATTTATACCACGATACCCGTGCGCAGGCTGTCAAAAACGCTGAAAACATCCAGTATCCCATATCCCCAATCCCGGTTGGGATAATTAATATCAGGGTCTCTTCTGGCTCCTCTCATTACCAGCTTCTTGAAATCAACTGTGCTCATTCCCGGAAGATTCCCGCGGACTATCCCCCATTCCAAAAGCATGGCCGCCACGCCGGTGGTATGGGCTGCCGAGGTGCTGGTGCCGTTATAGCTGGTAAAGCCTTGCTCCAGGGTGGGTCCTGTTATATCGACTCCAGGTGCAGCTACATTAGGCTTGATCACGCCTTTTCTGGTATACCCTCTGCTGGAGGCCAGATAGAGACTGTCATCCGCATCATTATATGCTGTTACCGTAAGCGGGATCTCGCTGTTGCCGGCAGACAGAATGGTTACATAGGGATCAGATTTCAGAAAATAGGTATCTGGAGATATAAAATTCGCCATGGGAAGCCAGATATGAAAGCCCAGGCGCAAGTCCCCTCTCTCATATACATTAAAGCGCCAAATCCCCGGAGTAGGATTGAAAAAACGCACTAAAATCAGCTGATCTCCACTCTGTTCCTCCACCATCTGATAATCCACATAGAGGATCGTCTGCTCAAAGATAAAGGAAATCTCCCGGTTTTCATCCATCCCAACAGCAATCCTCGGGACATACTCGCCGGAAGGGGATTGGACATCAATGGAGAATATACTGGGCGCCTGCCCCCAAAGCTCCATGGAAAAGCCGCTCTCATTTTCAGCGACATTCAGTTCAACAACATCATAACCGGTGGCAGTATTCACCATTCCGGCATAATGTCTTCTGCCGTTCCCTTCATTGCCGGCAGCAATCACTACAATCACTCCCGGGGAGGTCGCCACCAGGGACAAATAGTTGCTGAGTATTCCGGTTCCGTCATGCCCGCCCTGAGAAGAACCCACGGCCAGACAGATTGCAATCGGCCGCTGCAGCTGGTATGCCGTATATAAAAGATATTCAAGAGCAAATAAAATATCATTTTCCTGAAAAGCCAGAGCCTCCTCCGGAATCCTAAAAAATTCTTTTAGATAGCGCTTTGCCGGTTTTAGCTTCACTACTACAAATTCCGAGCCGGGCGCGACCCCTGTAAAGCTATTGGCCGGATCCTCATTTCCTCCTGCAATTCCGGCAACCATGGTTCCATGACCACTCTGGTCCGTGCTGGGAACAACAGAAAGCGGATCCTCACTCTGCAAAGCCAGATTAATCTGCTCCCTGGTATACTCCGTGCCGTAGGAGCGGCCCTGGGGCACCGGCCCCGTCTGAATGGTCTGGTCCCAGATGGATGCAATTCTGGTCGTACCGTCCGCATATTGAAATATCGGGTTTGTATAGTCAATTCCGGTATCAATTAATCCAAGCAAAACTCCCGTCCCCAGAAGATTAAAGTTAGGGATATTCCTGATTCGGATAATACCGGAAGCTTCAATGCTCTCATAGCTGATGGTGCCATACAGCCTTGGCATGGCCGAATATCCCCTTTCCCGGATGATCTGGTTCGTTATCTCACTCACCGGAACATGGACCACCGCATGCAGAAAATTAATAATTTCTATATGTGCGTTGGGAAAAGCCCTCAGTATATTCTCATTTCCGCTGTATTCAATCAGCAAATCCGCATAATCCTCACTGACAATCTGATTAACCTCATTCATACCGATTACCGCCTCCCTGTCCCGCCACACTTCATTGTATTATGAACATAAACCCGCATTCCAGATCTTGCTGCTCCAATCACATGCTTCAAACAAGCTTGATCATACTCGTTCCGCTTTCATTATATCACCAAATAATGCGGGTACCGGCATTTAAGTCCTATTAATAATATATGGGACTAAAAGAAAATTATGAGATTTATAACAAATGCATTCAAATTCCGCAGGAATTACCGGCCGCCGCAAACGGCCGCAGAGGGCAGACAAAACAGCCACCCCTCAGGATATACCGTGAGAGGCGGCCGTCTTTATTATATGAAATAAGCCTATGCCCTTTTTAGGCTGTCCTCCGTCAGTGACAGCAGAGGAAACATGTCATTATACTGCTTCTGAACAAAAATTGCCGCACGCTTTTTATAAAGCTCCTCGGCAAGGCGGTCCGCAATCGGGAGAAGGATTCTTTCATGGGCGCAGAGCACCGGAGACACCTTTCTTAAATCTCCGGTTGCCTGTTTATTCAAGCAGGCGCAATAATGATTGCACCGCCCTCGAACGGCGCAGTCTTTGCAGCTTCCGCGCTCCTCTTCATTCAGCCGATACAGCTTATCTCGCTTTTTTTCATCAATGCCGCTGATGACGTCACCGATACAGTACTTCTCTTCGCCGACAAACTGGACACAGGGATACAGTCTTCCGTCCGGTGCAACGGATATCTGCTTTTTCCCAAGTTCGCAGCGCTCCTCACAGTAGCTGCTCCCATGAATGTGGGAAGATATTTTAACCTCGAAGGGAGAAAGATAAAATTTTTCCTCCCTCAGTGTCATCTCCTGATACCAGTCAGCAAGGTTCATATATTGTCTTCTTAACTCCTCCAGAAGCACATCGGTCCAATCGCCGGAGTAATCCATGGAGCAGAGCAGATAGCGAAAGCCCAGTCCATAAAGATATTTTATGCTCTCGGTATAATAGCAAACCGTATTAGGGGAAACCGTCATCATGGCAGGAGCATAGGGCCGATAGCGCAGCAGTTTTTTTGCGTTCTCCTCCAGCGCTTCAAAGGTTCCTTTCCCGTCCCGCCGCACCCTGTTAGCATCATGGGCCGGCCGGATACCGTCATGGGACAGGGCAATAAATATCTCATGCTCAAGGGAGTAACGCAAAAACTCATCATCCAGAAGCATCCCGTTAGTCGTGATCTTATAATGGTATCTGCCCCTGCCCTGTTCCTGAAGGGCTTTTGCATATGCAACAGTTTCAAAGATACGTTCCTTGCACAGCAAGGGCTCTCCGCCGAAAAATACAATTCCGCAATGTCCTCCGGCACCCGCAGCAAGCTCCACTGCAGACCGGCACACCTCCGGGCTCATAAAATGCCCCTCCTGTTTGACATAGCAGTAGCGGCAGCTTAGGTTGCAGGCATCCGTCAGGTGTAATGTAAGATGCATCAGATTACCCCCTCTGCTGCCAGCCAGGCCAGAAAATCCCTCACCTGTTCACGCAGATTTTCAATCATTTTCGTCTTTTGTTCTTCTGAAAATTTCTGGACATAGGCTTCAAAATCATTCTGGGACGCATTTCGGTCAAACTCCTCCCAGTTTTGGCTGGGATCATAGAATACCGCCGTATTTTCCGCCACAGCAGCCAGTCGCTCAGCAGTGGTCTTTAAGTCATAGCTCTCTACGGAAGAAGCTATATTCCCCTGAACCTGCCAGTCAATCAAATCCTGCCGGGATACAAATTCAAATCCAAACCCCAGTGCTTCATCGTAGCCGTCCAGTTCCAGCTCTCCCTTCCAGGTTGCATCCTCAAGGGTTTTATCCCCGTAGAGATTTGCCGCCGGAAAGGTGCCCGCGAGGGTCTTGGTTCCTGAAAAATCAATTCCCTGCGCCTCAGCTTCCTCACGTATCACCTGCAGCGCTTCCTCCTCCGACAAGAATACCGGCGGCGCAACGCTGACGCAGCCATAGGAGCCCCGGCCGCTTCCATGTTCAAAGACCGGAACCTTAAACTCAGATGCAGGCGGCAAAGCAGTGGGTTCAAGAGCGGAAGGAAGAACCGATTCCCGAACCGCCGAGGCCGGATCCCCCGGGATTACCAGGCTATTCGTTTCTGAACCGTCTCCTTGACCGGAGCAGGCATAAAGACCGCCGGAAACCACCAGCAGCAATGCTGCATACAATGCCGGACTGCCTTTCCAGCGGTCCGGAACGCGATACAGTATGTCCGGATTTTCAGATACCTTTTCCTTTGTGGGATATTTTGGTTTTTTATACCTCTTTACCGGTTGAACCTCTGGCTTAACCTTCATCGTGACACACTCCTTCCCGGAACCAACGCCTTCTCATCGGTCCATCGACCTATCAGTGATACTCCACAGAATCTTTATTTCTTAGACGAATTATACTGGAAAAAGGTTCCGTTTTGGCTTTATTATGTCAAAGTGTTGATTTTGAATAAGAATCCAATGTATAATATCACCATGTATTGCTACGTATTACAATGAACTACCATGTATTACCATGTATTTAATTTCTAATAACTTTATCCTAAGTATTTTACCTAACAAAGTATTTTACACCATTCAGAATGAGATAACGGAGGCTTTATTATGATATTATCAGGCGATCTTCATAATGAGTTCTATGCATGTATGGATACCATTGGGTTTAAGGAAAAAATCATTCAAGAAAAAACCGTATTGATAAAGATTAATTTAGCCCGTCCGGCCGAACCCAATCATCCCAGGACCGACGCCGGCTTACTTTCTGCAGTAATACATTATGTCTATTCAAACGGCGGCACTTGTGCTATCGCAGAAAGTGCAAATGGATATTTAAGAAATAATTTGGAACAGGCAGGACTTTCGGATATTATCACTAATTACAGCCTTGAAGTGATTGACTTGGATTTTGAAGAAGTGGAGCAGG